>JBJXEC010000001.1:0-5977 GCA_046155125.1 Sphingomonas sp.
GCGGCGTTGCGCACACCGCGGGCAAGGCCGGTGCCGGGCGGGTCTTCGCCCAGGATCTGGCAATCCTCGACATGATATTTCGGTGCCGTTTTGCAGGCGATGAGCGCGGCCCCTTCGCGCAGGCCCCTCGGCAGATAATAGGCCATTTGCGAGTCGGTTGGTTCCCGATACCAGTCGGCGTTGAACAGCGGTTCGCCATTGGGCGCATTGCCGCTGGCGATGCTGTCGCCGGGTGCGGGTCCGGTTTCGGCGCTGGCAGCTGATTTTGCGCCGTGCCTGCTGATGTCGCTTGCCACGAACTCCTCATGCGTAAGTCGGATCAGCCCCGGAATTTCACCAATTGGCGCAACAGGCGCTGGCGGCGCGTTGTCCACCTTGGTGCGGTTGACCTGTGGTGGCGCCTTGGACGCAGCGGCGGCGGCCGGCTTTTCGGCGCGCTTCTCGGGCGCAGGCGTTGCGGCCGGTTTGGCGCCTTCATTGTCTGCTGCCAGCGAAAATGTCTTTAGCGGGTTGCTCTCGCCGACCGGCCCGAACTGCGCCGGGTTGAGTGTCAACAGCAGCACAATCAGCAACGCCTCGATGGCGAGCGTCAGCAAGATAGCGGTCAGCCGCCGCCGAAACAGCGCGCGACCATCATCGGTCGAAGCGTCGAGATACGCCGAGCGCATGGTCGCTGCGCCTATAGCGCCGGTGCCTGGGCGGCAATCCCAATGCGGTGTCGGCAAGCACAAATGGCGGGTTGCAGGGTCTGGTCAGCAAAAAGCGCGACCGGTGCCGGCGTGCGTAGATCGTTGACGGTAAGCGCCCCGCGCTGCCTCGGGCTTAGTATTTCGCCTTCAGCGGAATCGCGGAAACGCGCACGGCAAGCGGCAGCAGAAATTGCGTTTCTCGATCGATGCGATCACGCAGCCTGGCCATCATCGACCGTGTTTCACCAGCGAAGCCGCCCCAGTCAAAGGTGATGACGTCGGTCGTCCACTCCTTCAGATATGCCTGCCAGTCGATCGAGAGGAATTCGAGCTCGCGAACAAAGTCGTTACCAACGCTGACCACGGCATGTTCGTCAGACGCCGCCAAGGCTGGGTAAATGGACTTTCTCTCGCAGGCCAAATGATAGTCGAGGAGTGTCGACAGCTTGCCGCGGCAAGCAACGGCTTCGTCAACGTTCGGCGCCGGCGACTGAACGATAGCGTCCAGTGTCGCCGCAAGCGCGTCCATCGCCGTATGCTCAGTCATCAGCGCCTCGACGCTGGAGAGATTGCTGTGCTTGTTCATGTCGCGGGGAGTAGCAAACAGCAGTTAACGGGGAATCAGGATACCAGGATAGCATACTCACATTGGGTATAAAGTGCCGCTCACACGATCTCGAACAGCCCCGCCGCGCCTTGCCCGCCTGCGGTGCACATGGAGACCACGACCCAGCGCACGCCGCGCTTTTTGCCAGCGATAAGTGCATGTCCCACGAGGCGCGATCCGGTCATGCCAAACGGGTGGCCAATCGCGATCGCACCGCCATCGACATTGTATTTCTCAGGGTCGATGCCCAGCATGTCGCGGCAATACAGGCACTGGGAGGCAAACGCCTCGTTCAACTCCCACAGACCAATGTCGCCAACCGTCAGCCCGGCCCGTTCAAGCAGCCTGGGGATGGCAAAGACGGGGCCAATGCCCATTTCGTCCGGCGCGCAGCCTGCTGCCTGAAAGCCGCGGTAAATGCCCAGGATTTCCTTGCCCTCGGCCTGTGCCGTCGCGCGGTCCATCAGGATTTGCGCGCTCGCCCCGTCCGACAACTGGCTCGCATTGCCTGCGGTCACGCTGGTGCCCGGTCCTGAAAAGTCGCCGCCTGGCCATACCGTCTTCAGGCCCTTGATGCCGTCATAGGTGGTGCCGGGCCGAATACCTTCGTCGGCTGAAAGGGTCACGGTTTCGTGGCCTGTGCGATTACCTTCCTTGTCGAGCAGAGCCTTTTCAACCGTGATTGGCGCGATTTCGTCCACAAAAGCCCCCGTTTCGAGGCCGCGCGCCGCGCGCTGCTGGCTCGTCGCGCCATAATGGTCCTGCGCCTCACGGCTGATGCCATAGCGCTCGGCAACGATTTCCGCCGTTTCGATCATCGGGATATAGGCGGCGGGCACGTGCTGCGTGACCGAGGTGTTCACATAGCGCGGCGCGTCTTTGGTTACGGTCATGCTCACCGATTCCATGCCGCCTGCCAGCGCCACGTCCATTTCGTCGCACATGATCGAGCGCGCGGCGAGCGCCACTGCCGTCAGCCCCGAGCCGCATTTGCGGTCAAGCGTGAAGGCAGGCACGCGCTGTGGCAACTGACCGGCAAACAGCGCCATGCGCCCTGCATTCCCCCCTTGCGTGCCCCATTGATTGCCGACCCCCCAGAACACTTCGTCGATCCGCGCGGGATCAATGCCGGCGCGTTCAACGGCTGCATTCATCACATGGCCCGCAAGCACGGGTGCTTCGGTTGCGTTAAACGCCCCGCGATAGGCCTTGCCGATAGGTGTTCTGGCGGTTGCGATAATGGCGGCTTCGCGCATTATTAACTCCTCGGCTGCGGCGACCCGGCCGGGGTGCGCCGACGCTCGGTGAAGCGATACCGCGCCCGGTCGCGCATTGCAAAAGGCAGCCCGGGCTGACGGGGGGGACAGCGATATGAGGGATAACGGTGCCCCCCCGGTGACCCGGGAGGCCTTATTACGGGCAGGTCACGATGGCCTCTTCGCATCGTCGCGGTGCGTGGTTACAAAGAAAAAAATTTTCGTACTTCGAGGCGGTTGACGCCCGGGCGTAACGGAGTAGTCGGGCAACCCTTATGACAAATGCAGGATCGCGGACCCGCGCCAGCGAGGAACAGCTGCGGCTTTGGATGTGCCTTGGGCTCGATGGCGATGCCAAGGCACATCAGGCCCTGTTGCGGGCGCTTGCGCCGATGATGCGGTCTTTTTTTGGCCGGCGGATGCGCGGCGCGGGCGACGATATCGAGGATCTGGTGCAGGAAACCTTGATCGCGATCCATACGCGCCGATCAACCTATGATCGCGAGCGACCTTTCGCTGCCTGGGCCTATGCCGTTGCGCGATATAAAATGATTGATCACTTTCGGCGTAACCGAAACCATGTTTCGTTCGAAGACCTTGAAGAAATATTAGTTGCCGAAGGCTATCAGGAAGCGGCTTCGGCACAGATGGACGTGAACAAGCTGCTGGATGGTATCTCCGCCAAACAGGCGATGGCCATCCGCGACACGAAGATTGAAGGGTTGAGTATTGCTGAAGCAGCCGACAAGGCGGGCATCAGCGAATCGGATGTAAAAGTTTCTGTGCACCGCGGGCTGAAAGCGCTGGCGGACCGGATGAAAGGCAAGTGAGCGTGAGCAAGGCGATGACGACGGATGATTTGATCAGCACGCTGAGCGGGGATGTTGTCCCCGTGTCTGCCAATGCGGTCGAGCGCCGGGTGATTGCCGGTATCGCGATGGGCGCTGGCGGTTCGCTGGTGTTAATGTCGGCGTGGCTCGGCTTCCGCTCGGATTGGGCAGAGGCAATGCTGACAGGCGCCTTCTGGATGAAGTGGGCGTATACGATTTCACTCGGCGTGCTGGCGCTTGCGGTGACGGCGCATATCGCAAGGCCCGACGCGCCAGTGCTCAAGCGGATATGGATTCTTGCAGCGCCGGTTGCAGCGCTGGCGCTGTTTGCTGGCTGGGAGTTGGCAACGACGCCGCTCGCTGGATGGAAGGCGATGTGGTTGGGGGTAAGCTGGCAGGAATGCTCGCTGCATGTTGCCATGCTTGCAGGACCGGTATTCGCCGGGATGCTGTGGTCGTTGCGCCAGCTCGCGCCGACCAATCTTGTGGCAGCAGGCGCGGCAGCCGGGCTTGCCTCCGGCGCGTTTGCAGCCACGGTTTACTGCCTGCACTGCCCGGAAGTGTCGGCAACCTTCATCATCACCTGGTATTCTCTGGGCATAGTGGCAGCGTCTGCTTTTGGTGCCTTAGTCGGGCCCAAGCTGCTTCGCTGGTAATACCGGTTTGCGCCTGATGTAACTTGCCGCGCAGTGGCGGCGTACTAGCAGGCAAGGGTCGACGGACAGCGTTCATCCGGGCAACACATCAGGAGTTACTTTCATGCGTAGCATTCTTGCCACCTCTGCGGCGCTTTTTCTTGCGGCGTGTTCCGGGGCGACGGCCAGCCCGACTGTTGGCGCGGGCGATGGTGCCGGTGCGGCGTCAGGTGGCGGAGCCCCTGCGGTGGCGACGGCTGGCAGCATTGCTCACCCAACTGTTATCGAACTTTATCAAAGCCAGGGCTGCTCCTCCTGCCCGCCCGCTGATGCGGTTGTGAACAAGTTTGCGGATCGGCCGGATGTGATCGCGCTCAGCTTTGCGGTTACTTACTGGGATAATCTGGGCTGGAAGGACACCTTTGGTGATCCGTCCTACACCGCCCGCCAGTGGGACTATGCACACGCCGCAGGTCGCTCGCAGGTAGCAACCCCGCAAGTCATTGTGAACGGCAAGCAGCCAGTGCTCGGCAGTCGCGAAGGCGAACTCAACCAGGCGATTGCGCGCAACGCGGTAAGCGATGGCCCGGCGATCACTTCTGAAGGCAACAAGGTGACGGTTGGCGCCGGCAAGGGTTCGGCCGCGACCGTTTGGGTCGTGCGCTATGACCCGCGGACGCTGAACGTCCCGATCCGCGCTGGCGAAAATGGCGGCCGCACGATTCCACACCGCAACATCGTCCGCCAATTGGTGAGCGTCGGCCAGTGGTCCGGCAAGCAAGCTAGCTTTGCGCTTCCTGCCGCCCCAGCCAACACGAGGACCGCCGTTTTGGTGCAGAGCGGCAAGGGCGGGCCGATCCTGTCAGCGGCAAAGATCTGATTACCAGTTTGCCTGCGCGCTTGTTCCCCCCAAGCGCGCAGGTCTTTTTGTTCAGTACTGCAATCGCGAATAGGATCCGTCCGGCCTAACGTGGCCGGGCGGGTCCTTTTCTGTCGCTGCCGGCCGGGCGCGGCGTATAGCGCTTGTTTGGTGGACCACCGGGGCCACGCGGACCGCCGGGGCCGCGCGGCCGATCATTGCCGCCAGCCGACGGGCCGGTCGCCGAAGCGGTGATGACGCCACCCTCTTCCTCGCCGCCAGTGCGTTTCAGCGCGGCCTGGAATTTTGCTGCGGCACTGCGCGGAATTTGGAAAAAGGTCTCGTTGGCCCCGATGCGGATCGCGCCAATCTCGTTCTTGGTGACATGGCCGCGACGACACAGCAGCGGCAGAATCCAGCGTACATCAGCGTTCTGGCGCCGGCCGATGTCGAGCTTGAACCATAAGGTGTCCTCAAAGCCCGGCCGGTGCCCATCGGCACTGCCCTGTGGCTGGACGGCGCGGTCGATCAGTTCCTCGGGCGCGGGCATGCGGGCGCGGTGCGCGCGCACCAGTGCTGCCGCGATGTCTTCGGGCGATCGTTCTGCCATCAGCCGTTCGGCAAGCGCGCGATCATCCTCGTCGAATTCCACTGGCTCGAGAAGCTGCGTTATCAGGCGCTCGCGATCGTTGCGGCGAATGTCGTCAGGCGTCGGCGGATTGATCCACTCGGCGTTGATCTTGGCGCCACCCAGCATCCGCTCGACCATGCGCCGCCGCGGATAGGGGACAAGGAGCACGGCGGTGCCCTTTTTACCCGCGCGACCGGTGCGACCAGAGCGGTGCTGCAAAGCCTCTGCATCGCGCGGCAATTCGACATGGATGACCAGGCTGAGGGTTGGCAAATCAATGCCACGCGCGGCGACATCGGTTGCAACACACACTCGCGCGCGCCGGTCGCGCAGTGCCTGCAATGCCTGGTTGCGCTCGTTTTGCGAATGCTCGCCCGACAGCGCGACTGCGGCAAAGCCGCGCTCGATGAGGCTGGCGTGCAAATGGCGAACATTGTCGCGGGTGGCGCAAAACAGCATCGCCGATTCCG
>JBJXEC010000002.1:0-26486 GCA_046155125.1 Sphingomonas sp.
CCCGCATTGGCGAACATGATGTCGAGCCCGCCGAATTTCTCGACCGCGAGCGCCACGGTGCGTACTACATCATCCTCAAGCCCGGCATCCATCTGGATGGCAACCGCCTCGCCCCCCGCCCCGGCGATCAGCCGCGCGGTTTCGTCGGCTCCTACCGTCTTGTCAGCGACCAATACGCGCCCGCCTTCCCGCGCAAACAGCAACGCCGTCGCTCGGCCAATGCCCGAGCCTGCGCCCGTCACGATAATGGATTTGCCGATGAAGCGCGCCATGTGCCTGTCCCTTTGGTTAAATCGTGGTGCCGCCATCAATGACGATGGTCTGGCCGGTCATGAAGCTTGCCGCTTTGCTCGCGAGGAACACTACGCCGCCTGCGATCTCCTCTGACTCGCCAATGCGGCGCAGCGGCACGCGCTCATTAGCAGCCTTGATCCGTTCCGGGTCTTCCCACAGCGCGCGTGCGAAATCGGTTTTGATGAGCCCCGGCGCGATGCAATTTACCCGCACATTATCCGGCCCGAATTCAATCGCGAGGTTGCGGGCAAGCTGCATATCGGCGGCTTTGGAGATGCAATAGGCGCCAATGATGGGCGACCCGCGCAGGCCGCCAATCGACGAGATGATGATGATCGAGCCATCGCCCCGCGCGCGCATTTCCGGCGCGACCATCGCGATGAGCCAGTGGTTGGAGACGATGTTGTTGTCCAGGATCTTGCGGAATTGTTCGTCGCTGATGTCGCCCTGCGGCCCGTAATAGGGGTTGGAGGCAGCATTGCAGACCAGCACGTCGATCTGCCCAAAGGCGCGGCGGGCTTCGTCCACCAGGTGCCGGAGCGCGGCTTTGTCGGAAATATTGGCGGCAACCGCAATCGCCGTCCCCTCGCCGAACTTGACGTTGATGTCGGCGGCAACCTCGTCGCACACATCCTGCTTGCGGCTGGAGATGACGACCTTTGCGCCGTGCTCGGCCATTTCCCAGGCGCTCGCCTTGCCAATACCGCGCGTTGACCCGGTGATGATCGCGACCTTGCCGGTCAAGTCGAATTGGCTCATCGGTTCGCGTCCTCCTTCAGGCGCCCGCGCGCTTTGCAAATCCCCAGGCAGCGGCCGCCAGCCCGTGTACCCGTTCCACCGTTTTGTGCGCCTGCGCGCTGGACGCTGTGCCGTCAACGATGCGCTTCTTGATGCCCTGCACGATACCGGTAAGGCGGAACAGATTATACGCGAAATACCAGTCGAGCTGCGGCACGCCGTCGCGCGCGGTCGCGGCGCAATAACGCTCGACCATCGCCTCGATCGTCGGAATGCCCGACTCAGCTCCCGCCAGCCCCATCACGCCAGAGCGACCTTCCGGCTGCGTCACCCAGTTCATCAGGAAATAGCTGAAATCCGCCAGGGGATCACCAATGGTCGAAAGCTCCCAGTCGAGCACGGCAGTCACTCGCGCCTCGTCGCGCGCAAAGATCATGTTGTCGATGCGAAAGTCGCCATGGACGATTGCGGTGCGCGTTTGTTCAGGCAGGGTTGCTGGCAACCACTTAATCAGCGCCTCGACTTCGGGCATATGCTCGGTTTCCGACGCGCGGTACTGCTTGGTCCAGCGTGCCACTTGTCGTTCGAAATAATTGCCCGGCTTGCCATAGCTCTCCAGCCCCGCGGCCGCATAATCGGTGTTGTGCAGCTGCGCGAGGGTATCGACCATCGCGTTATAGGTCGCGGTCCGCGCAGCGGGCGCCAGCGCCGGCAGCGCGCCGTCCCACAGGCTGCGCCCCTCGACCAGCTCCATAATATAGAACATCGCGCCGATGACTAACGGGTCGTCGCACAGGCCAAATGGCGCCGGCACCGGAAAGCCGGTCGGGTGCAGCCCGGCAATCAGGCGATATTCACGGTCGACCGCGTGTGCGCTTGGCAACAGCTTGCCGAACGGCTGGCGGCGCAGCACATAGGCCTTGGTGGCTGTGTCAACGCGGTACGTGGGGTTCGATTGGCCGCCCTTGAACTTGGCCAGCCGCACTGGCCCGCTCACGCCCGGCATATGGCGCTGCATCCACGCCTCGACCGCGGCGGCATCAATCGGGTCATCGTCTGGCACCGCAATGGTGCCAACCATGGTGACATCGGCGGTGTCGGCAGGCGCCTGGGTCATTACGAAAACTCGATTACCGAGCGCACCGTATCGCCAGTGCGCAGCTTTTGCAGCGCTTCGTTGATGCGCGAAAGCGGGATGCGCTCTGCCACCATGGTGTCGAGGTCGAGTTTGCCGTCGAGATAGAGTCGCACCAGCCGGGGCATGTCGAGCGGAAACCGCGTTGAGCCAAGCAGTGACCCCTGCAACTTCTTGCCGGCCAGAAAGCTCGGACCCGGCAGGCTCACCATATTGCCCGGTGCGATCATCCCAAGAATGGTCGCCGTGCCGCCGCGTTTCAGGATCGCCCAGGCGAGCTCAGCGGTTTCCGGGCGACCGACTGCTTCGATGGCGTAGTCCACGCCGCCGCCGGTCAGCCCCGCGACCTGCTTTGCGACATCAGCGTCCTTGGCATCAAGCGTGTGCGTTGCCCCCAGCCGCTCGGCGAGCGCGCGCTTGTCGGCAACCGGATCAATCGCGATAATCGTCCCCGCGCCCGCAATCTTCGCCGCATTCACCGCCGCAAGGCCAATGCCGCCGCACCCGATCACTGCCACACTCTCGCCGCTGCGCAACCGGCTGTCGTTGAAGATCGCGCCCGCGCCCGTAATGACAGCGCACCCGAGCAGCGCCGCCCGGTCAAACGGCATCTCCTTTGAAATCGCCACGCAGGCGTTCTCGTGCACTAACATCATCTCGGCATAGGCCGACAGGTTGAGGAACGGCGCAAGCGGCGTCCCATCCGGCAGACTGAGGCGCGGCGGCTCGCCCTTTGCGCGGCGTGTCGACGGATCAATGCAGAGCGACGGGCGGCCCGTCACGCACATCTCGCAACTGCCGCAAAACACCGTGAAAAAAGTAATGACGTGGTCGCCAGGCCTAAGGCGTGCAACGTCACTTCCCACCGCTTCCACAATCCCCGCCGCCTCATGGCCCGGGACAGTTGGCATCGGGTGCGGAAACGCGCCATCAACAAAGTGCAGGTCTGACCGGCAAACGCCGCACGCCATTGTGCGGATCAGCACTTCGCGCGGGCCGGGCTTGGCGACGTCGACCTCCTCAATGTGGAGGTCACTTTTCGGCTCATACAGAACAGCGGCTTTCACGTCAGCCAATCTCCATCATCATCGTGCAACCGACGTAGCGCCAATCAGCGCCGCGCCGCTGCCCTCGCAGCGACCGCCTCAGGAAGATCGGCATATTTGCCAAACTCGTTGCGGGCAATCGCACGGTTGTGCACTTCGTCCGGCCCGTCGGCAAAGCGCAGTGTGCGCATCGCGGCCCAGGCATGCGCCAAGTGGAAATCGTCCGACACGCCGCCGCCGCCATGCGCCTGAATGGCATCATCCAGGATTTGCAACGCCATGTTGGGCGCCGCCACCTTGATCATCGCGATTTCAAGCTGCGCGCTCTTGTTGCCGGCCTTGTCCATCATGTCGGCGGCTTTCAGGCACAGCAGCCGCGTCATTTCAATGTCGATGCGCGCCTTGGCGATGCGCTGTTCCCAGATCGAATGGTCAGCAATCCGCTTGCCGAACGCAACGCGTGTCAACAGCCGCTTCGCCATCGCTTCGATCGCGACCTCGGCCACCCCGATGGTGCGCATGCAGTGATGGATGCGACCCGGCCCGAGCCTGCCTTGCGCGATCTCGAACCCGCGACCTTCGCCAAGCAGGCAATTTTCGACTGGTACGCGCACGTCCTTCAACACCACTTCGCCATGCCCGTGCGGGGCGTGGTCATAACCATAAACGGTAAGCATCCGCTTGATGGTGACGCCCGGCGCGTCGAGCGGCACGAGGATCTGGCTTTGCTGCGAATGCCGCGAGCCCTCAGGGTTGGTCTTGCCCATCACGATAGCAATCTTGCAGCGCGGGTCACCGACCCCGCTCGACCACCATTTCGTGCCGTTGATGACATAATGGTCGCCGTCGCGGACCATGCTCGTCTCAATATTGGTGGCGTCGGACGAAGCGACCGCAGGCTCGGTCATCAGGAAGGCTGAGCGAATCTTGCCTTCCATCAGCGGGCGCAGCCATTGCTCCTTGTGCTCGCGCGTTCCGTACCGGTGGAGCACCTCCATATTGCCCGTGTCAGGCGCGGAGCAGTTGAAGCATTCCGATGCCCAGCCAATCTTGCCCATTTCTTCGGCACACAGCGCATATTCAAGGTTCGTGAGTTGCGTGCCTTCAAACTCGAAGCTGTCGTCAACATGCGATTGCCCGGAATGCGGCGGCATGAAAAAATTCCACAGGCCGGCCGCCTTGGTTTTTTCCTTCATTTCCTCGATGACGGGAATGACCTTCCAGCGCTCCCCCTGGTGCGACTGCTCTTCATAAATGTGGTTACGCGGGCGGATGTTCTGGTCGATGAAATCCTTCACACGATCCCGAAAATAGGTCTCGCGTTCGCTCAGCGTGAAATCCATCGTCTCTCTCCATCGGCAATCGGGTATGCATCTCGCTTAGACCGTACCGCACATTCGGTAAAGCGCTGTAGCAGGCGATAATCCGCCTTGTCCGGTACATAATTCGCACGAACGCACACCCGACAAAAAACACTGTTTCTTCGAAAAGATGCTGTTAAGCTGAGGAGATGGACGCGGTGGCGGTACAAAAAGCGGCAACGGAAACAAACACAAAACGCTTCCGCGCCAAACGGGATGCTATTCTCGCGGCCGCCGCACAAGCGATCAACGAACAGAGCGCGAAGGGCATGACTTTCGCCGACGTGGCGCAGCGGGTCGGGCTCAACACCACCAGCGTAACCTATTATTTCAAGCGCAAGGAAGATTTGGCGGCGGCGTGTTTTGAGTACACGCTCGATCAGTTGCAGGCCATGCTCGATGCGGCGCTGTGCGAGCCAACGCCGCAAGCGCGGGTCGCGCACTACCTTGCGCTGAATATGGACCGGCTCGCGCGCATTAATCGGGGCGACGCGACCTCCTTTGCCGTGCTGTCCGACTTGCGGGCGATGGAAGAACCGGTTCGCGGGCGGTTGATGGCCGGCTGGCGGGAAGTGTTTCGCAAGACCCGCAGCCTGTGGGGGATCGGCGAAACGCGCGCGCATACCGACCTGTATGGCGCGCGTGCGCATGTGTTGCTGGAAAATACCTTTTGGCTGCCAGTTTGGCTTGGTCGCTATGATACCGACCAGTTCGCACGCACCGAAGACCGGCTGATGGCGGTGTTTGCCCATGGTATTGCAGGTGATGGCGCACGGTGGGCGCCAGCTCGTCTCGACCTTAACCACGACGAAGAGGAACCGGGTCGTGAGGCGTTTCTTCTGGCAGCAACCCGGCTGATCAACGAATTGGGGTATCGCGGCGCCTCGGTGCAGAAGATCGCCTCTGAGCTTAATGTCACAAAAGGCAGCTTCTATCACCATCTGGATGCCAAGGACGACCTCGTCATTGCCTGCTACAAGCGCAGTCTCGATACGATTGTCGCAGCGCAGCGCCTGAGCGAGGCGCAGCCGGGCGACTATTGGCACCGCTTGTCGAGCGTCATTGCGACACTGCTCGACATTCAGTTTTCCGAACGCGGCCCGTTGATGCGGACCACAGCGCTGTCGGGGTTACCGCGCAATGTCCGCAGTGCGATGGTCGCGCGGTCCAACCGCATTGCGAGGCGCTATGCCGGGATGATGAGCGACGGCATTGCGGAAGGTTCGATCCGGGCGATTGATCCACTCGTCGCGGCACAAGCGCTTATGGCGCTGCAAAACGCGGCGTTCGACATGCGCAAATGGGCCTCAACCATGCCGCGCCAGCGCGCCGTTGCCTTTTATGCCTCAACGCTGTTGTTCGGCCTGTTCGACGACCGGGTACTGGCGCTGTAGCGACGGATCATACGCCGTCGCCCGCCGCGCGCATCCGCTTCAGGATCACGCCCGCCCGCCAGTAATGGAAGATCGCCCAGGGCGTCGCCATTTCCACGGTGAGCATCGCATAGCGGAGCGACTCGCCGCCGAAGCGCGGCTTGTAGACGTCGCTCAACACGCCGACCAGCGTCGGCCCGATGCCAAGGCCAATCAGGTTGATGACGAGCAACGTAATGGCCGCCCAAACCGCGCGCATCCGCATTGGCGCCAGCCCCTGCAGCAACGCAAAGCTCGGCCCAAGATAGCTTGCCGAAAACAGATAGGAAATGACAAGCGCCACAAAGCCGATAACAAAATCATACGAAAAGTAGAAATACAGCACGAACGGAAAGGCAAACGCCTTCAACCCCGCAACGAGCCACGCCTGGCTATGTAACCCGTGTTTATGCCCCACCCGGTCAGCCACGCGTCCCCAAAAGATGCCGGCAAACGCGCCCGCAACCGCCAGCGACGGCGCCAGAACAAGCGCAATCGTCAGCAGCGGGACACCGAACGACCGCTGCGAGAATGACGGCAGGAACCCGGCCAGCGCATAACCCACAAGCGACGTCACCGTTATGCCCATCACGAGATGCACCGCGGCCGGGTTCGCGAACAGACTGCGAAACCCGTCCCACACGGTCGGTCGCTGTTCCGTCGCTCGCGCCGCGGCGGCGGGGTCGGACAGCCCACGGCGCGGCTCGACCACAAACAGGCGAACAATCACCGCCAGCAGCAGCCCCGGCAGCCCCACTGCCGCCAGCGCCCAGCGCCAGCCGAAATAATGCGCGATAGTACCGCCAATCATCGTGCCGAAGCCGCCGCCGAGCACTACACCCGTTGCGTAGATCGCCATCGCGCCGGATCGCTTGGCAGGCGGATAGAGATCGGCGATGATTGAGTGGCTTGGCGGGCTCGACCCAGCCTCCCCAATGCCAACGCCGACCCGAAACGCCAGCAGCTGCGCATAGTTTTGGGCAATGCCCGAAAGCGCCGTCATCGCGCTCCAGATCGCCAGCGAAATCGCGACGATGTTGCGCCGGTTGCGGTGGTCCGCCAGCCAGGCGACGGGAATGCCAAGAGTCGCGTAGAGCAGCGCAAACGCAAACCCCTGCAACAGCCCGAGCTGCGTGTCGTTGAGGTGGAGATCCGCTTTTATGAGCTCCAGCAGGATCGTCAGAATATATCGGTCCATGAAGCTGAAGAAATACACGATCGTCAGCAGCGCCAGCGTCAAGCCGCGGCGCCGAAGCGCCCTCTGGTCAGCGGTTTCAGTGATCGGCGGGTTGATGGCGCTCATGCTTAGTCGACCCTTCGTCATAAAAAAAAACCCACCGCCCAGCAACGTACCGGGCGGCGGGTCAATCAGGAAGGCAATGTCACCTCAGAACTTCTGGGTAATGCCGAACTTTGCGTTGAATCCGAGCGGCGATGCCGTGAACGGATCATAGTTGAAGTCGAGCCGGGCAAAGGGCGGCGCCTTGTCGAGAATGTTCAGCGCCGACAGCGAAATCGTCGTGCCCGTGGGCAATTTCACGCGGTAGGTGAAATCAAGCGTGCCGAACGAGCCGATGTTCTGGCCTGTTGTAACCGCGGCCCCGGCAAGCGCGCCGGTGTTCGGGCCGAAAATGGCGGCGGTGCGCTGATCACGATAGCCGTCGATATAATTATACTGCAGCCGCACGCTGTGCTGCCCGGCGTCGCCTTGCAGGTACACATTGCCCTTGAGCGGTGGCAGCGGATAGGCGCTGGTCTGGAAGTTCAGCAAGCCAACCGCGTTAAACGTTGGCTGCACGAGGACGCCGGCGACCGACAGATCAGAAACACGGTAATCAATCACATAGGTGCCAGCGATGCCAGCCACGAGCCTCACGCTGTCAAACTGCTGTGCGACCTGCGCCTGAAAATCGAGACCGGAAGTCTGAACATTAGCGCTGTTAACGAGGTTTGTCGCAAGCCGCTGCACATTGCCAATGCCACAACCGGCGCCGGTGAACGTGAAGCGTGCCTGAAGCTGGGCAAATGCCGGGTTGCCGCAATTGGCATTGCCGGTTGCGCCGAACAGCGCGCTGACGATGCCGGCAACTGGCTCTGCCTCAATCGGGCCACGCAGTTGATACCGCCAGTAATCGACGCTTGCCGTGAAGGGGCCGGCGTTCAGGATGATGCCGCCGCTATAGGTGGTCGCCCGCTCCGGCGCGAGGTTGGGGTTGCCCTGGATGTCAATCGCGCGAAACGCGGTGCCAATCACCTGCAACGACGTAACGCGACCACCAAGATTTTCGGCCGGCGGCCCGCGGAACGTGGTGCCCGCCCCGCCGCGCAACGCCAGCCACGGCGTGGCCTGCCAGCGCACACGGCCCTGCGGATTGAAGGTCGACCCCGTCGAGCCGCCATAATCTTCAAACCGGGCGGAGAATTGCACGTTGAGCGTGTCGGTAACCGGTGCCTGAAGCTCGCCGAACACTGCGTAGATCGAGCCGGTTGCCGCGCGGTTCAGGTTGGTGCCGAGGAACCCGAGTGCGCCGGTCTGCGATGCGCAGGTCGCGTTTGGATCAAGCGGCGAACCAGGACACGGGTTGATGGCAAGGTTAGCGTCCGCATTGAACCGCACGTCGAAAGAATTGCGCCGATACTGGCCACCCAACGCAAACGAAACGTTGCCACCGGGCAAACGCAGTCCCGTACGCCCGCTGAGCACCAAGTCAGCGACGAAAAGTTGCGTCACGGTGTCGCTGCGCGTGGTGCGGAAGAAATTGTCGATCGTTGCAAGATCGTTCACCAGTCCCGCGCCCGGCGCCAGATTAAACCCGGCGGGGTTTCGAGTGCCGGCAAAGTTTGCGTTAGTCTGCCCGGTTACAGGGTTGATCGAAATCGCGGTGGAAAAAGGGTTGAAGAACGTGCAGCCATTGGTGCCCGCCAGTGCAGCGACTTGAGCCGCCGTCAGCCCAGCGCGCTGGGCTGGCGTTGCAAATGCGCAGTTTGGCCCGCCAAAGCCGGAAATCGCATTTTGCAGCAAATCACCAAAAGTGTCGGTGCCCTCAATACCGCGCTGATACTCCGAATAGGTCAAGCCGCCATCGAGGGTAAGTGCGTCGTTGATCGACCATTCCAGCCCGGCCGTCAGCCGAACCTGTTCCGACTGGCGCTGGCTGAACGCCGATCCGCGATCATTCGTTGCGTTGCGGAACAGCGGGTTTCCGCCGAGCAGGAACGGCCGGAACAGCACGGGAAACGCAAAGGCAGGCGCCGCAGGCGCACCGCCGACTGTCGTGCACCCTGAGCTGGCACCGAATAAGGCGCAATAATCCCTGAGAGCAGGAGCGTTGGTTGGAATGATAAACAACCCGGCACCGCCATTCACCGAGCTGACCGAGGGCGGCAGGGTCGGCAGATAGCTCGGCGAGGTGGTGATCCGCGTGCTAGATGAGCCATAAAGCGCACTGGCGGAAAACTTCAGGTTGCTGGCAAGGTCGATCTTCGTTTCAAGATAGGCCTGATAACGATCCTCGGGCTCGACCAGATTGTCGAACTGGCCAAAATTGGTGAAGCAGCGATCAGTCGTCGAGCCGGGAAGGCTGCGAAAGCCACCAAGCGCGGTGCAGCCCTGATCCGCCGAGAACACAACCCCGCCGACAGTTGCGTTGAAATCGAAATTGCCGGGGCTGCCGCCGCCGGTATAGCCGCCTTGCGGGTTGTTGGGGTAGGGCTGAACCGCAAAGCTGCGGTCAGTTGTGCGCAATTCGCTGCGGTGCTGATAGCCGAACGCGCCGAACACCAGAAACCCGTCCTTATGGTGCCCAAAGCTGACCGACCCGGTATAGTCGCCCGACGACCCGCGGATATACCGATAATCGCCCGACGCCTGGAACCCCTGTTGTTCGGAACGGGTGATGAAATTGACAACGCCGGCGACCGCGTCCGACCCGTAAGTCGCCGCCGCACCGTCTTTCAGGATTTCGACGCGGCCAATCGCGCCTTGCGGAATGAGGTTGATGTCGACGACGGGCACACCGGTACCCGCGCTGACAACGCGTTTGCCGTTCAGCAGCACCAGCGTGCGCTGCGGTCCAAGGCCGCGCAGGTTAACGCTGGCCACGCCTTCGGAACCTTGGGCGCGCGCATCGAACTGGTTCGCGTCACCGATGACGCCATTGGACGTGGGCAAATTCTTGAGCAGATCCAGCGCCGACGGGCTGCCCTGACGCGCCAATTCGTCGCCGGTAATGACATCGACCGGGAGGGCTGCATCTTCAGGCGTGCCGCGGATCAGCGACCCGGTAACGACGATTTCCGGGGCCGGTGACCGATCATCGGCCAGGTCAGACTGCGGGAGCGTCGCGCTGGCGGGCGCGGATTGCGCAGCGGCAGGCGCCGTCATACCGACAACCAGAACCGAGACGGCACAGGCCGCCAGAAGCCGAGTCTTTAGCATCGTTCTCTCCCAATATGCCGGGGTATTTGCTATCCCCGTACCGTATCATCGAAATGACAGAGAGAGTGCCGCTACGTCAAGGCCTGTAATCGTTTCAAAAAGCGACCTTTACAGGCGGTGTTGCCCAAAAGTCATAGTTTTGTAGCAATTGATACTGGCCAGAACGTGTTTTCTAATCCGCCAACGACGCCACCTATTCAATAGCCGTTCAACCGCGCAAAGCGCTCCCGGTGGAACGGCGCATTGCCCCACATCGCCTCCAGCACCGCTGCACGCTTCATGTAGAAATGCGCATCATGTTCATCAGTCATGCCAATACCGCCGTGAAGCTGGATCATTTCGCGGCTGACGAGCTTTAGCGTGTCTCCCGCGACGGCCTTGGCCAGGCTTACGGCCTGATCGACATCAGACCGGTTAGCGTCGATGGCTTCCAGCGCGCCTTCGACTGCCGAACGCATCAGCTCCAGCTCGGTAAACATCTTGGCCATGCGGTGCTGGAGCGCCTGAAACGTTGACAGCTGCTGGCCAAACTGCACCCGGGTTTTGAGATAATCATTCGTGGTTTCAAATGCCTGGGTCGCCAGCCCAAGCATCTCCGCGCACACCGCTGCCGTCGCCCGGTCAATGATTGCCGCGGTCAATTTGGTGTCGCCCAGCCGCTCGGCGGGTGCGTTGTCGAAACGGACTTCGGCATGGCTGCGCGCATCCGCCATGCGCCGCGCAGAACGGGTGACGCCAGCGGCGTCGCCGGCCACCAGATACAGCCCATCGATCGCTGCCACCACGAATAGACCGGCGCTATCCCCTTCGGCCACAAACGCCTTGGTGCCGGTCAGCGCACCATCCGCAACACTGGTGGTGAGCGTGTGCGGGGCGTGCACTGGCCCTTCATCCACCGCGAGCGTGGCCACGACCTCGCCTGAGGCAATGCGCGGCAGCCATGCCGCCTTTTGCTCGGCCGTGCCCCCCTGGACGATGGCCGTTGCTGCGGTCGCGGTCGCGGCAAGCGGGGAGGCCGCGACATTGCGGCCCAATTGCTCCAGCACCAGCCCAAGCGACAGATACCCAAATGCCGTGCCGCCAAAGTCTTCGGGAATAACAATCCCGGCCAGGCCCATAGCGGCCATCGTCGACCAGGCTTGCGGGTCATACCCTTCGGCAGGCGCCGCGTTACGCATCTGGCGAAACGCGGTGACGGGCGATTCATTGTCCGCCCATTCGCGCACCATATCGCGCAGGATCGTCTGTTCTTCGTTCAGCACAGCCATTATTCAAACCCTTGGCAAATCGCGTAAAATTATTGGTGATCGAGCATCCCGAGGATGCGCTTGGCGATCACGTTGTTCTGGATTTCGGTTGACCCGCCGTAAATCGACACGGCTTTCCCCCACAGCCAGGTGCGGGTCTGCGTCAACTCGGCTTCGGTAAAGCCCTCGCCTTCCCACCCTAGCCCGGCCATGCCCATGATTTCGACGGACAGTTCAGCGCGGTCTTGCGTGATGCGCGCACCGACATTCTTCATGATAGAGGTCGCTGCCGACGGCCCTTGGTTGGACTTTGCCTCAAGCGCTGCGCGCCGCAACGTAAGCGCAAAGGCGCGCTGGTCCATCTCGTGCTTTACGATCCGCATCCGCAGATCGGTATCGCCAAGCGTGCCGTCGTCATTCGCCCCGCGATATTGCCTGGCGAGGTGCGCAAGCGGCGCACCGGAGAACAGCCGGCTCGCCGCACCACCACCGCCCGACAGGCTGTTGCGTTCATGCTGCAGCAGCCGCGTGCCAATTTCCCAGCCCTGCCCCTCGCGACCGACCAGATTCTCCTTGGGCACTTTCACATCGGTAAAGAAGGTCTCGCAAAACGGGGATTGGCCCGAAATCATGCGGATGGGCTTCACCTCGACACCCGGCGATTTCATGTCGATCAGCAGGAAACTGATGCCGGCATGCTTCTGGCTCTTGTCGGTGCGCACCAGCGCAAAGCATTTGTCGGCCCACTGCCCGCCGCTGGTCCACGTCTTCTGGCCATTGACCAGATAATGGTCGCCCTTGTCTTCGGCAAACGCCTGAAGCGAAGCAAGGTCAGACCCAGCGCCCGGCTCCGAATAGCCCTGGCACCAGCGCACCTCGCCTTTGGCAATCGCGCGGATATGCTCCTGCTTTTGCGCCTCGCTGCCATATTCGAGCAGCGTCGGGCCAAACATCATCACGCCCATGCCCCCAATCGGGTTCCAGGCGCCGATGCGGCCCATCTCCTCGGTGAGCACACGAGCCTCCGCGCGCGAAAGCCCGCCGCCGCCATAAGCTGCAGGCCAAGTCGGCACACCCCAGCCCTTGTCACCCACCGCCTTGGTCCAGGCCACTTCGTCCTCGCTGTGGTCGCTTGGCCCCTCAAGGCTGGACATGACATTGTCCTTGCCCTTGAGCGACGGCGGGAAATTCGCCGCAAGCCATGCGCGCGCATCTGCCCGGAAGGCATCCAGCGCTGCAGCGTCGCGATCAATGTCGGGGGCGGTGGCCATCTCGTGCAAACTCCTGTCAGGTCCGAATCTGAATGTCGGGTATGCTCGCGCTCATCGCACAGATTAGCGGTTGACGCAAAGCCCGTGGCGCCATCTGGCCAGCAGCCACGCCTTGTGGCACCACCGCGACGATGACTATTGCTGCTTCCCGCCAGATCAACCGCGCCGTGCCGGTCGTCCTTGCGGCCGTGCTTGTCGACACGATTGGCTTTGGCATCGTCATTCCTGTGTTGCCGACGCTGATCGAGCAACTGAGCGGTCTCGACCTTGAAGGCGCCACGCGTGCCGCGGGCTATCTGCTGGCGGTGTTTGCATTTACACAGTTTTTTGCCGGGCCGGTGCTGGGCAACCTGTCCGACCGGTTTGGCAGACGCCCCGTTCTGATCGGATCGATGCTCGCATTCGGCCTTGATTATCTGCTGATGGCCGTTGCGCCAACGCTTGCCTGGCTATTCATCGGTCGCGCCATTGCTGGCATAACTGGCGCCGTGTATGCGCCAGCGAGCTCAGTGCTCGCCGACGTAACACCGGGCGAAGACCGCGCGCGCGCCTTTGGCTGGATGAGTGCTGCGTTCGGCATTGGCTTCATCCTCGGACCTGCCCTGGGCGGACTATTGTCGGGCTTTGGCCCCCGCGCGCCCTTTGTTGCCGCCGCAACGCTCGCGCTGCTGAACGCGGCCGCCATGAGCGTGCTGATGCCCGAAACGCTGAGCACCGATCATCGGCGCGCCTTCGACTGGCGGCAGGCCAATGTCATCATGTCGTTCAAACCGCTGTTCAAATACCGCGAAGCCGGGCCGCTGCTGCTTGCCTGGTTCTTCTGGCAGCTGGCCAGCATGGTGTATCCCGCGACCTGGTCGTTCTGGTCGGCCGCAGCATTTGGGTGGGACGGCCGCGCAATCGGCTGGAGCCTTGCCTTTGTTGGGCTGGTAATGGCGATCGTGCAGATTTTCCTGACGGGGCCCATCATCGCGCGGATCGGGGAACGACGAGCGTCCGTCATCGGGCTGGCGTGTGGCGCTGGCGCATTCTTCCTCTATGCTTTTGTCACCGCCGGGTGGCAGGCCTATGCCATCTTCGCGGTGAGCGCGCTTTCGGGCCTGGTGTTTCCGGCGATGAACGGGCTGCTGTCCAGGCTGGCGGAGCCTTCGCATCAGGGCGCGCTCCAGGGCGGCATTGGCAGCATGGGCAGCGTCGCCTCCATCGCCGCGCCGCTGATATTGACGCAAGCCCTGGCGATTGGCATCGCGCGCGGCTTTCTCGGCACTGCGTTCCTCGTCGCCGCAACACTTGCAGGGATATCGCTGGCCGTTGTCTGGTTGCTCGTGCTCGGGCGCGTGCCGCCCAAATCGCCTGCCGTTTGAGCGGCTAAAAGGGCTCGCGCCCGGGTCGTCGCGACAAGCCGATGTCAAGATGCGCTCCAGCATCGAGCACGATGCATTCACCGGTCATCACGCGGCTGGCCGGGTCAAGCAGCATCGCGATTGGGCCGGCAATATCGTCGGCGGCCGCTGCCATCGCCATTGGCGTGGCCGCAGCGATGCGAGCATTCAGGCGCGCAAACCCCTCCTCGCCCAGCCGCTTTTCGAACCAGCCCGTGCCGACATAGCCCGGCGCCACGGCATTCACCCGAATAGCCGGTGCAAGCACCCGCGCAAGGCTGGTCGTCAGCGTAATGAGCGCCCCCTTTGAGGCCGCATAGGCAACCGACGATCCGATACCGTACACGCCCGCCACCGACGCCACGTTGACCACCGCACTGGCATTTTGCCGCCGCATGGCGGGCGCACACGCCCGGATCATCTGGAACGCGGCGACCGTGTTCAGCCGGTACAGGTCGACGAAATCGTCGGCGTGAAGCGCGTCCAGATCCTCATGATTGGCGAATTTGGTACGCCCGGCGTTGTTGACGAGAAAATCGATGCGCCCAAAGCCCGCAATCGCGGCATCCGCAAGGGAACGGCACTGCGCGTCGTCGACGATATCGGCCTGCACCGCAATCGCACCCTCGCCTAGCTCCGCCGCGAGCGCTTCGGCATCGTCGCGGCTTGAGGCATAGTTGATGACGCAGCGCACGCCGCGGTCAGCGAGCCGTCGGACGACCGCGGCGCCAATGCCAGTGCCGCCGCCCGTCACAATCGCGACCCGGCCCTTCATGCAGCGCCGCTTGGTCGTGCAGCGCAGCGGGCGTGCCACGCTTTCAGGTTCGGCAAGTCGTCCGAGAGCGCCACCTCGACCAGCGTTGCGAATTCGAGCGCCGAATACAGCGCAATATCGGCGATCGAATAATCGTCACCGGCAAGGAAGGGGTGCGCCGCCAGCACTGCCTCAAACTCGCGCAGCACCGATGCGACACGGCTGCGATTGCTCTCGCCAAACTCCCTATACTGCGGTTTCACGACCTGCGCGGTGAACGGGTGGGTATGCATCCAGATCATCGCGAGCGGCGTCACGAACCGGAGTTCAACCCGCCTGAGCATCATGTCGATCTGGGCCATGGACCGGCCGTCGGTGCCGAACAGCGGCGGCTCGGGGTGTTCGGCCTCAAGATAGCGGCAGATGGCAATACTCTCCGTGATGACAGCCCCGTCGTCCAGCACCAGCGCCGGGATTTGCCCCATCGGATTGATCGCCAGAAATTCGGGCGCCTTGTGCTCGCCGTTGCGCAGCGCCAGCACCTTGGTCGGCAAGGACAGACCCTTTTCGGCAAGAAACATGCGGACGCGGCGCGGGTTCGGCGCCGGGTTTGGGCAATCGTAAAGCAGCATGATATTTCTCCGGCACTACATTTTTCGAAGATCGCGTATGGCATTTGAAATCCCGCTCGCCTAGCGCTGTGTGCCGAACGGTATGAGGAAACGGGATGCAAGCGGAGGATATGCTGTCGAGCGACTTCGCCACGCTCAGTGATCTGGTGCGGGCGCATGCCGCCGAGCGCGGCGCGAAGCCAGCGTTGGTTGATGCCGGGACGCAACTTGACTATGCGACCCTTGACGCGCTGGTCGACAGGGCAGCGGCGGCGCTCCAGCGCGACGGCGTTGCAAAGGGCCTGTCGATCGCTGTTCTGGGCGCGCCATCAATCAACTATGCAGTGGTGTTTATTGCTGCCCTGCGCGCCGGCGCAGCGGCGACCCCGCTTGCGCCATCATCGACGCCTGCCGCCATTGCTGCGATGGTTGCCGATTGCGCGGCCCCGCTACTGTTTGCCGATGCCGCTGCGCGCAAAGCGCTTGGCGATACGCCACTCGCCGCGCGGGTGATCGACCTGGAGGGCGATGCCTTCGCCGAGTGGCTGGCGCCGGAAGGCGCGCGCCCGACGCCAGTGGCGATCGCGCCCGGCGACCCATTCAACATCATCTATTCGTCGGGCACCACCGGCACCCCCAAAGGCATCGTCCAGAGCCACGCCATGCGCTGGGCGCATATCCATCGCAATGCGGGCGCGGGCTTTGGCGAGGCGGTGACGATGGTCGCAACGCCGCTCTATTCGAACACGACGCTGGTCACGTTTCTGCCCACCCTTGGCTGGGGCGGGACCGCGGTCCTGATGGCAAAGTTTGATGCGGGGCAGTTTGTGGCGCTTGCCGCGGCGCACCGGGCGACGCACGCGATGCTGGTACCGGTGCAATATCAGCGGATTATGGCGCTTGCCGATTTCGACCAATTCGATCTCACAAGCTTCCGCCTGAAAACCTGCACCAGCGCCCCGTTTGCCGCCGCGCTCAAGGCCGATATCGTCGCCCGCTGGCCGGGCCTGCTGGTCGAATATTATGGCATGACGGAGGGCGGCGGCAC
The DNA here is from genome assembly GCA_046155125.1 of Sphingomonas sp. Lineage (GTDB taxonomy): Bacteria > Pseudomonadota > Alphaproteobacteria > Sphingomonadales > Sphingomonadaceae > Sphingomonas. Next base: position 16,738 of record JBJXEC010000002.1, read on the forward strand.
CACCATGCTCGTCGCCAACGCCCACCCCGCCAAGCTGCACACGGTCGGCGTGCCCATCGACGGCCACGACATCCGCCTTATCGACGATGACGGGCGTGAACTCGCACAAGGCGAAACTGGCGAAGTCGTCGGCCGTTCGCCTGCGATGATGACCGGCTATCATGGCCGCAAGGATGCAACGAACGCCGCCGAATGGTTTGACGCCGAGGGCCGCCGCTATATCCGCCACGGCGACATTGGCCGGTTCGACGAGGATGGCTTCCTGACTCTGATGGACCGCAAGAAGGACCTGATTATCTCAGGCGGCTTCAACATCTACCCGTCCGATATCGAGGCCGTGCTCAACACCCATCCGCATGTCGCCGATGGCACGGTGGTGGGCGTACCAAGCGACGCGTGGGGCGAGACGCCGGTCGGCTTCTTCGTGCCCCGCATCGGCGGCGATGACGTGGACGTCGAGAGCATTCGCGGCTGGGTGAACAACCGGCTGGGCAAAACCCAGCGGCTGTCTGCGCTGGTGCCAGTCGCAGACGTGCCGCGCAGCGCGATTGGCAAGGTATTGAAGCGCGCGCTACGCGACCGCTATGTGAAAGGCGATATGTGACTCCATTGGCAGACATTCTGGCGGCGGCCGTTCCAACCGAAACGGGCCTTGTGGTCACCATCCCCTCGGACTGGATGCAGGGCCGCACCGCCTATGGCGGCGTGTCGAGCGCGCTTGCCCTGCATGCCGCGCAACTATGCGAGCCGGATCTGCCGCCGCTGCGGTCTGCCCAAATCTCGTTCATCGGGCCGCTCGCGGGCGAGGCGACCGTCACTGCTACCAAACTCAGGCGCGGGCGGACTGCTGCCTTCATCCAGTCTGACGTGGTATGCGCCGCTGGCCTTGGGTTGCGCGCGACCTTTGTGTTCATGGCCGATCAGCCGTCGCAAATTGATTATGCCGATGGTGTAACGACCGACCGCACCCCTCCGCCCGCCGACGCGAAATTATATACCGGGCCAGACGCGTTCTTCACCGGCAACTTCAACTTCCTGGATATTCGCGATGACAGCATCGGCGCGGCCGAATTCCTGCGCTGGACGCGGCTTCGCGCGCGGGATGGGCTGGCGCCGATGACCGAACTCATGGCGATTGCCGACGGGCTGCCCCCTGCTGCCTTCAAGCTTTTCGACAAGGGTGTGCAGGCGCCGGTCAGCTCACTCACCTGGATCGTCAACCTGCTAACGCCTGCCCCGGCGACGACGGATGGCTGGTGGCTGCTCGGCGCGCGCTCGGGCTTTGCGAAAAACGGCTGTAGCAGCCAAGTGATGAACGTGTGGAATGCAGACGGCCAATTAATGGCGCAGGGGATGCAAAGCGTCGCCATTTTTGGGTGAAGCGGCGGCGCTTGGGCACCACGCCCCTGCGACATTTTGCGACACAATAGTCCAGCGCCCGACATATGGCTGATACAAGACGGCGCCACGATGCTCCTACTGGCCACGGTATCGGCCGTTTACGCAGGAGGGATGTGGCAGATGAAACGCACGATAGTTGCAGCGTTTGTGGTCGTGACGGCCTTTGGCGGCACGGCCAGCGCGCAGGCAATCGATCCGGCGGCGCCGCCGGCGCACGGGGCGGATAACGCAGCCCCAGCTGACGTCAATGGTGATGGCCTTATGTCTCGCGCGGCGTTTCTGGCGCAGGCGGCAATACGGTTCGACCGGATGGACACCAACAAGGACGGCGTGCTGTCGGGCGATGAACGCCGCCACGACAAGCGCAGCGGGAATGGCGATACGGCACGGATTAACCGCGTTGGCCTGCGTGACGGCGGCGCGAATGGTGCAGCCGGTGGTAATCGCGGCGCCGCGATGTTCGCCCGGCTCGACGTCGATCGTGATGGCAAGCTCAGCCGCGATGAAATTTCGCGCATGAGTGCTGCGCGTTTTGACGGGTTCGACACTAACCGCGACGGCTATCTTGCGCCCGACGAACTTCGCGCGGGTGCTGGGCGCGGCGGCCTGCGTGGCCGGGGACCGGGCCGCGACCAGGGGACGCCGCCCGCCGACAATGATGCCCGCCCGCCCCGATAATCCCCTGACCCCGCCTGCCGGGCGCGCGCCGCTCGCGATCGTCCGGCAGCAGCATCTCCCCTGGAACCTGCAATGGCGCTCGTATCGGGCGACGACATGATGCTAGACGATACAGCGATGGCGGACCTTCCTCACCTGTTGCTGGTCGACGATGAGCGCTCGATCCGTGAGCCCCTAGCGCAGTTCCTGGCGCGGCAAGGCTTTCGCGTGACGCAGGCGGCCGATGCCGGCACCGCGCGGGCAAAGCTTGCGGCCTATGCCATTGACCTTGTCATCCTCGACATCATGATGCCCGGTGAAGACGGCCTTAGTCTTACGCGCCACATCGCCGCGACCAGCAACGTGCCCGTCATTCTGCTGACGGCGCGCTCGGAAGAAACCGACCGGATCGTTGGGCTGGAAATGGGTGCCGACGATTATGTGGTGAAACCCTTTTCCCCCCGCGAGCTCGCAACCCGCGCCAAGGTTGTGCTGCGACGCTTTGCCAATGCCGGCGTTCGGCAGCGCGCGCCCCAAAGTGGTGCTTTTGGCTTTGCCGACTGGGTGCTGAAGCCCGGCGAGCGCACGCTGATCGACCGCAACGGCGTTTCCGTTTCCCTGTCCACCGGCGAATTCAACCTGCTGCACGCGCTCGTCCAACGCCCGCGACAGGTGCTGACACGCGACCAGCTGCTTGACCTGACACAAGGTCGCGAGGCAAGTCCCTTTGATCGGGCAATCGATAACCAGATCAGCCGCTTGCGCCGCAAGGTTGAAGTGAATGCTAAAGACCCGCAGCTGATCAAAACCGTCTGGGGCGATGGCTATGTGCTCGCAGCCGACGTGACGCGGCTGTGATGCGCCCATGACCCGACCCGCATTGTGGCCCACGCGGCTGTCGAGTCAGATGGCGCTGTTGATCGCCATTGCCCTGTTCGTCGCCCAGGCGATCAACCTTGGCCTGCTGCTCGAGGGGCGGCGGCAGCTGCGCCTGCAGCAGGTGGTCGGCCCGGCCGTCACGCGTATCGTCGACGCCAATGAGCGCATCACGACTGGCCAATGGGTGGCGGGCGAGGCCCGCGCACGCGGGCGGATGCGGCTTGTTGCCAGCGACCCGGTCAGCCCCGGCGCGCGCCATGCGCCCGATGTTGAGGCGGCGCTGCGAACAGCACTCGTCGATGCCGGGATGACGGTGGGCCAGATCCGCACCGATGTTCGCAGAATTTCACCGAGCGACCAGCGTATTGCCCGGTTTGGCCCGGCACTTGCCCGCCGATATGCCCGGTTTGGCGCGGAACTGGTTATTGCACTGGAGTTGCCCGGGCATGGCTGGCTGGTGCTGAGCGCGCCATGGTCGCTCGGCAATGGCTGGCTGTTCTGGCAGCTGCTTGGGCAAACGCTTATTCTCTACGGCATCGTCCTGGTGCCGGTGTTGTGGGCCGCCCGCCACATTTCGCGCCCGCTGCAGGCGCTGGCCGGTGCCGCGCGTGATTTTACGCCGGGCGGTGAGCAGGTACCGCTCGCCGAGCATGGGCCGCAGGATGTGCGCGCGGTTACCTCCGCGTTCAACGCGCTGCGGCTCAGGGTAAGCGCCATGCTCGACGAGAAAGACCGCATGCTGGGCGCGATTGGCCATGATCTGCGCACGCCGCTCGCTGCGCTCAGGGTGCGGATCGAATCGGTCGAAGACGAGACCGACCGGACCCGGATGGCCGAGACGATCGACGAGATGAACCACATGCTGGACGACATTCTGTCGCTTGCGCGGCTGGGTCGCCCGAGCGAACCATTGACCGATGTCGAGCTGAGTTCGCTGGTCGATGCAGTCGTTGAGGATTTCAGGGCGCTTGGCGCGCCTGTCGAGATGGACGAGGCCCCGCGCGTGACGCTGCGCTTGCGGCCGTCGCTGATGCGCCGCGCCGTTCGCAACCTTATCGAAAATGCGGTGAAATATGGCGAGCAGGCGCAAGTGCGCGTTGTCGATGAGCCCGGGTCGGTTGCCATTATCGTCGCCGATACTGGCCCCGGCATTCCGCCGGAGCGGATGGAGGCGGTGTTCACGCCGTTCACCCGGCTGGAGGAATCGCGCAATCGCGAGACTGGCGGCATTGGGCTAGGCTTGGCGCTTGCCCGAGCCATTGTGCAGAATGCCGGCGGCGTGCTTGAACTTGCGAACCGCAAGGGCGGGGGGCTGGATGCGACGATCACCCTGCCCCGCGCTTCTAAAAGCGCCTAGAAGAAAAGCTTCCTGATCGACAAGCGTACCGTGCGGCCCAGCGGATCGCGGAATGCTGACTGGAAATTGATGGGCGTCGCACCCGTCGCATCCGTCACCCGCTGGCGCGTATTGAAGACGTTATTGACCGCGAACAAAATCCGCATGCCGCGCGCCCAGCGGTGCGTCTTGACGAACTCAAGCCGCTGGCCAAGATCAGCGAACAGCCGCAAGTCAGCCGTGCCGATGCTGCCGAAGCGGAGCGTATCGGGTGTCAATGCCGTCCCGCCGAGCACGGTTGTTTCGCTTTGCCAGTTCGCAGACACGCGGGCGCCAAGGCCGTTATTGTTATAGCCGGCCTGCACCTCGATTTCGTGGCGCGGTTGCCCGCCGCCGCCGCCAATCGTGTCGCCGCGCAACAGATCAAGTGCTGGCAACCCGTTTTGGACCAGCACCCGGTCTGTGAGATGGAGCGTGTGATACACCGCAAACTGCGCGCGCCCCCCGCCTGCGCCTCCCCCGCCAAAGCCACCGCCGCGAAAGCCGCCAGCACCCGGCGGACCACCGGGGCCGCCGGGACCACCGAAGCCACGTGCGCCCAGCCCACCGGGGCCGCCTTGCCCTTGCTGACCCAGCCCGCCAGGTCGCTGCAACCCGGCAAAGGGGTTCGGCCCGCGCCCTTCACGAAACGCCTCAAGCTGCTTTTGAATCTTCGATTTGATGGGCACCGAAAAATTGATGCCCGAGCGCAACTCCGACCGGCTGGTCTCCGCAAAGTTGATCGAGCGCGTGTCGATGGCGAGCAACCGCCCGCTGTTATCGCGCGTAAAGCGGCTGGGAAATGCCGCCTCAATCGCCGCCGTCGCGCTTGGGAAGCTCGAAATGGCCCCGCGATTGCGGACATCGACATAGTTGGCGGTAAAGTTGATGTCCTTTTGCGACCAGGGTTTCAGCGCGACTTCAAACTTGCGCGTGCGGGTGCGCTGCGCAGCGAGGCCAGCGTTCCCGCCCGAGACCGTCGTCACCAGCGCGTTCTCGCCGCGCACGAAATCGAAGAGGCGCACATTGGGCGTCGTGATGAGCGGATTGCCAAGCTGTTGGGGTGTGGGCGCACCGGTGCGCTCGGTGGTGCTCGCAATGATACGAATGGGCTCAACCGGCTGCCAGTTGAGCCCATAACCCAGCGTGCGCAGCGTCCCGAAATCCGATAGGCGATTCAGCGCATAATTAACATTGGCCGACAAGGTGCCGATAGCGCCCAGCACGTGCTTGGCCCGGTTGGCGATGGGCACGTCGATGTTTATCTGCCCGTTCACCGAGCCGCGATTGAGGTTGGCGGTTGACGCAACTAAACCGCGCACGGTCTCGCTGTTGAAGCCGATAGTGCTCGCTCCGACGCGTATGGCCGTCGCCACGCCGCCCGCGGGCAATTTGAAGATCGTCCCGTTTATAAGCCCATCCACGTCGGCGTTATCAGTAATGGAACGAGCGATCGTGGCAGGCGAAATTGCGACATCTCGCAATAATACCGGCCCAAACGGATTAGCGGTGCGATCATTGGCCGTAATCCGGCCTTGCAAGCCGCTCGCATCGATGCCGGTATCGGTAAAGGTCTGGTTGTCGGTGCGGTCATAGCTGCCGATCAGTGACCATTGCCATTTCTTGATGCTTCCGTTGAGCGTGGCCCCGAAATGCCCAGCAAGCGTGCGGGTGCGCTGGCGCAACGGCGAGAAATCGCCCGACAATGCCCGGTCGACCACAACCGAATTTGCAAATGGCGAGAATGGATTGCCGCTGGGCACGACCAGCGCGACGGTCGACAGGCCAAACGCGCCGCGGCTGTCATTGGCATCAAGCGTCGCGTTCAGCGTCGCCGACACATTCTGCGATAGCGATCTGGAGTATGTAGCGTTCGCGCCAAAGCTGCGAGCGGCGGGAAGCAAGGTTCGGAATGGCGTTGGGTCGGTTACCGTCGGCTGGCCCGCGGTCGCGGCGAAATCGGCGAGCGAGGGCGCGCCGCCCGCCGCCAACAGCGGAACCCCGGCAATCGTTGCGGGCACACCCGCCGCCGTCAGCCGGGGGTCAATCGCGCCGCCGCCCGGCGCCACAACATTGCCCGCAATCGAAAACGGGCTGGTCGCAGAACGCACGCCGCGCTCAGCTTCGGTAAGCGCCGAACTCTCATTATACTCAAGGTGCAGGTTGATGCGGCCTTTTTGGGTGATCTTCAGCAGATCAAGCTCGGTGTTCGGCGTCGTCCGCCCGCCATCGGTAGCGGCCGTGCCTTCAAGCTCGAGCGTCACGGCGCGAAACCGTGGCCGAAGAACGAAGTTCACCACGCGCTGGTCGGCGGCAAAACCATATTTCAGCGCGACTTCCTCGGGCAGAATGTCGACGCGCAAAATCGCCTCGGTCGGGAGATTGCGAATTTCGGAGAATCCCGCGACTCGCCGGCCATTCACCAGCACGACCGGCGCACCACTGCCCCGCCCGCTGCGGGTCTGCGGAGACAGCGCGGTTAGCAGCTCAGCGACCGAACTTACCCCATAGGAGCGGATATCGGCTGGCCCCAGCTGCTGCTCTGGCTGAATGTCGCCCACCACTGAACCCGGCAGGTTGCGCGAGCCAGTGACGACAATTTCGCCGTCATCGCCCTCGGTTACGTCAGTCGAGCGCGGCGCAGGGGTCGCGGCGCGCTGGCCGGTTGCCGCAGGGGCGGCCTGCTGAGCCATCGCGACAGTCGGCGCGACAAACGGTGCAATCGCTACCGCCAGCACAAGATTTGCTTTCATTGTATGCATTTGGTCCCAACTGCTCACCCGATCAGCGCGCCGCTACACCGACTTTGTCGCAAAACTGTGCCAGGCCCAGTACCAAATTTATCGGGCCTAGCGACAGGCGATTGCAGGCCAACGTGGCGGTGAACGGCGCCTCTATGCGGCCCCTAACGAGAAATATTATGCCAGCGCACGGAAACTTTTTGCCATGGCCGTAAATTTGGGCACTAAGACTGGAAATCGTCTAACAGCGTCTCTTTATGGCAACAATGTCGAAGCATCTCCCGCCCTTCATCCTCAAGCGCCGCTCAAACGGGCGACTGCCAATCGTTGCCAGCCTGTTGTTGCTGGCGGCGTGCAGCGGCGCGGGCCAGCAGGACAAGGGCAGCCGCGGTGCGGGCGCTGCCGGGCCGCCGGAAGTCGGCTATATCGTGGCGGCGCCGCAAGCCGTGCAACAGCTGGCCGACCTGCCCGGCCGCACCGCCTCGTTCCAGACGTCTGAAGTCCGCCCGCAGGTTTCCGGCATCATCCAACGCCGCGCATTCGTTGAAGGAAGCTATGTGCGTGCCGGACAGACGCTCTATGAAATCGACCCCAGCCTGTTCCGGGCAGCGGGCGATGTTGCGCGCGCCAACCTTGCCAGCGCGCAAGCAAGCGCTGAGGCCGCGCGCATTCGCGCCGAGCGGTTGCGCCCGCTCGCCGAGCAGCAAGCGGTTAGCGCGCAGGATTATACCGACTCGCTGGCGCAGTCGCGCCAGGCCCAGGCCGCGATCGCTCAGCAACGCGCGCAGCTCGCCACCGCACAGATCAACCTGCGCTTCACGCGTGTCCCCGCGCCGATCAGCGGGCGGATTGGCCGCTCGCTCGCCACGCAAGGCGCGCTCGTCACCGCCAATCAGGCAGATCCGCTGGCGGTCATCCAGCGGCTCGACCCCATCTATGTCGACATCCAGCAATCCAGTGCTGCTGTTCTGACGCTACGGCGCGCACTGGCAGAGGGCGGTGCCGCCCCCACCAAGGCAAGTGTCCGGCTTACGCTCGAAGATGGCAGCGATTATGGGCTGACGGGCAGCGTGGAATTTGCTGAAGTGACGGTAGACGAAACGACCGGCACGGTCACGCTGCGCGCGCAATTCCCCAACCCGCAAGGGCTGCTGCTGCCCGGCATGGTCGTTCGCGCCCGCTTTGCGCAGGCGGTTGCAACCAACGCTTTCCTCATCCCGCAACAAGCAGTGACGCGGGACGCCAAGGGCAATGCAACGGTGATGGTGATCGGCCAGGGTGACCAGCCAGCCGAACGGGTCATCACCACCACCCGAACTGACGGCGCGAACTGGGTCGTGACCGATGGCCTGAAAGCCGGCGACAGGATTATCGTTGAGGGCCTTGCCAAAGTGAAGCCAGGCAAGCCCGTAAAGCCTGTACCTTTCGGTACCCCGCAACGCATCGCTGCGCCGCCCGACAAGGGCGCCGGCATCGCCGCCAAGCCGCAGGGTCGCTGAGCCGCGCATGATATCGCGCGTCTTCATCGACCGGCCAATCTTTGCCTGGGTCATTGCGATCATCATCATGCTGCTTGGCGTTGGTGCGATTGTATCGCTGCCGATCGAGCAATATCCAGACGTCGCGCCACCGCAAGTCAACATTCGGGCCAGTTATCCTGGCGCCTCGGCGGAAACGCTGGAAAACAGCGTCACCCAAATCATCGAGCAGCAGCTAACGGGCATCGACGGACTGCTCTATTTCAGCTCAAGCTCCAGCTCGCGCGGCTCCGTCTCGATTTCGGCGACCTTTGCCAAGGGGACCAACCCCGACATTGCGCAGGTGCAGGTGCAAAACCGGGTGCAGCAAGCTGTATCTCGCCTGCCGCAGCAAGTGCAGCAACAGGGACTATCCGTCACCAAATCGAACCCCGACTTTCTGCTGATCTTCGCAATCTATGACGCAACGGACCGGCGGACCAATCAGGACGTGTCGGATTATCTCATCTCCAACCTGCAAGACCCGATTGCCCGGTTGTCGGGCGTTGGCGACACCAATGTTTTTGGGGCGCAATATGCCATGCGGATCTGGCTGAACCCGGCGCGGCTTGCGGCCTTCGCGCTGCAACCCGGCGACGTGGTGCAAGCCGTGCAGGCGCAAAATACCGAAATTGCCGCCGGCGAAATCGGCGGGCAGCCTGTGCCCGACACCCAAATGCTCAACGCGACCGTGACCGCACAATCGCGCCTCAGCACGGCAGAGGAGTTCCGCAACATTTTGCTGAAATCTGCCAGAAGCGGGGCGACCGTGCGGCTGGGCGACGTCGCGCGCGTCGAGCTGGGCGCCGAAAACTACACGGTGCGCAGCCGCACCAATGGCCACCCCGGCGCAGGCTTTGCGGTGTCGCTAGCGCCGGGCGCCGACGCGCTGTCGACGGCGACGCTTGTCAAGAACGAGATTGCGCGACTGACCAAGACCATGCCTGCCGGGTTTGCGGTTGCCTACCCGACCGATAGCACGCTGTTCATCAAGCTATCCGTCCACGAAGTGGTGGTCACGCTCATCGAGGCGATCATTCTTGTCGTCATCGTCATGTTCGTGTTTCTCCAGAACTGGCGCGCGACGCTCATCCCGACGATTGCCGTGCCGGTGGTGCTGCTTGGCACCTTTGCGATCTTTGCCGCCGCGGGCTTTTCCATCAATACGCTAACCCTGTT
>JBJXEC010000003.1:0-6608 GCA_046155125.1 Sphingomonas sp.
TCGCCTGTTCGGGCCGCAGCGCGCGCTCCAGGCCATCAAATGCCGGGTCGCCGACCGCGCCAAACAGGATCGCGTCCGCACGCTGCGCCAGCGCCAGCGTCTCGGGCGGCAGCGGATGCCCCGCCGCACGATAGGCCGCGCCGCCCACTGGCGCTGCCTCAAAGGTCAGCCCGAGCGCCAGCGCGTCGAGCACGCGGCGGGCTTGCACCAACACTTCAGGGCCAATGCCGTCTCCGGCGAGCAGGCAGATCAGGGGCATGGATAAATGTTTCCGCTCAGCTGATGGTCCAATGCGCCTTGCCGCGCGGTGGCGGCTTAGGCAACCGCTCTGTTTAGCCGGTCGATCAGGCGCCCCCGGGCGCTACCGGCATCGCCCCGGCTATGGGCCAGCACATCACGCTCAATGAAATGGCCAGTCACACGCAACGCCGCCAGAATATCCGGCCAGTCCGCCGCGCCGCCATCGCGCAGGAACGGCGGGAGCGCGAGCAGCCGCGCCTCATGGCCCTGTGCCGCAGCAGCGCTCACCGCGCCGCCGCTCTTTGGGCTGATCCATGTGAGCTTTTCGAGGCTATCGGTCACCACGCAACGATCAAGCGCGAGCCCAAAGCCAAGCTCGGCCAGCACCAGCAACTCATACCGGGCAAGGGCTGCTGCCCAGCCCCTGGCACTTGGCGCCGCCTCAATCGCACCGAGCACACCGTCCAGCGCTTCAAATAACTGTGGAAAAGGTTGCGCCTCGGGCAACGACACCGCAGTGAGCGCCGCCATCCAGTCAAGCGCTGCGGCGGGCAGTGGCTGAGCTTGCAGCCCGGCGCGGCTGTGCACCAGCTCCATCGTCAGTTGCGGCAGCTGGTCGTCGGTGCGTGCGCGCCACTCGCCCAGCACCCGGTTGCCGGGCTGCAACACCGGTCGCACCCTGCGCGAGCGGCCGCCGCGCACATAACCGGGCATCAGGCCCGCATCCCGCGTCAGCGCGCGGACGATTGCGCCGTGCTCGCCGTGCAGGCGAACGGCAAGAACCAGAGCTTCGGCGCGCAATTGCATGGCGCGACCCTAGCCCGTCGCGGGCAGCCGCAACAATGGGGGTTAGCGGCGCAGCCGCCTGGCCAGCGCTTCAAGGCCAAGCTGCGCGGTCGCGCGCTTGGCAATCGCCATCGTCTGGTCAAAAACAGACAGCGCAGCGACCGTCGCTGCGTTGCCGACCGTCCGGCGCAGCAGCAGCAGATCGACACAATCGACGCCGCCCGATGCGAACTGGCGCTTGTGCTGCCCGTCACCTTCCGTGAAATCGAACAGGCACAGGCTTCCTTCGGCAAACAAATCCCGAAATGCCTCGATCTGGAGCACTGCCCCCGGTGACAGCTCGGCATATTCTGGCGCGTGGCCGACATAGTCATAGCGCACCGTGCCCCCCTCGACCGGGCAGTATAGATAGGCCGCCGGCGCGCCCGCCACATAGAGCAGCCACGCCCGAACACGACCAGCCGCCGCCGCTTCGTACATGCCCGTTACAAACCGGTCGTCGGCGGGAAGCCCTGCCCCCATCAACCGCTGTTGATACGTCCGCTCCGCGAGCGCGCGCGCCACCGGGTGAAACTGTGCCAGCTCATCCGGTGTGCGGAAGCGCCGCACGTCCAAGGCGCCGCCCGAATGCTCGGCAAGCCGCCGCGCCTTGCGCTTGGCGGCAGACCGCGCGTTGCTCGACAGGCCAGCGAAAAAAGCCTCAAAGCCCCCAGTCAGACCAGTGTAGCGCCGCGTATAGCGCTGCCGCACAAAACCAAAGGTCGCAGGATCAGCCATCGCCAATCGCTCGCTCGCGACAACGGGTAGCGAGGTGATGGCATAGCCATGCGCGCCGGGCGGAAGCGCAGGCAACAGCGGCGGGGCACCGCTCAGAGCATCGGCAAGCGACAACGGCAACCGCACCAGCCGCCGCTCGATCGTCAGCAAGGTCCGCGCGCCGATCTGAAATTTGATCGGCAGCGGCACTGCGCTCACGCCGCGCGTTCCGACACAAAGTTCGACCACAGCTGCTCGGCCTGGCGCCAGCGCAACCGCGAGGCGCTTGGCGCGAGTGGTGCATCGTGGTGGTCGACGGCCAATGTCGGCAGGTCGCCAAAATGCCGGGTGGGCAAATCATCGCGCCGTTCATCGAGCACCATGCACAATTCTTCGAAGCGGCGGACGTGCACGGCGTTGGCCCGGGTCCCCATCCGGTTCGCGAGTTCAAACCCGTGGTTGACGATCGTCGCTGCGGCATGGTTCTGCGCCACCGCATGGTCCAGCGTCGCACGCATTTCGGTGGCGGACAGCGCGCAAATCTGAACATTGCGATACTCGCCCGGCCGCTCCTCGATCAGCGTTACCGGCACCTCGACCACGCCGCGGTGAACCACCGGCGCAATTTGGGACTGGGGCAAATCAATGGCGCTTGGCCGCGGCTGCATCGAGCCATTGTGGCTGCTGTCATAGGTGAAACCAAGCTCAGCGAGCGCGGTCAGGGTATCGCCGTTCGCGCCATAGCTCCCCGCCCGAAACGCCATCGGCGACGCGGCGCCCGCCGCCACCAGCAGTTCCCGCGCACCGGCAATCAGCGCGCGCTGCTCGTCCAGCGAATAGTCGATAAGCTCAAACCGGCTGTGCGCCCGCCCCCGGTCGCCGACTTTCGCGCCCGCCCAATTGGGGTGCAAATGGAGCTGCACGCGCTGGCCGGCGCACTGGATGGTGTCGATGATTCGACGAAACGGGTCCAGCCCATAGAGCAGCGCGGGCATCGGGCAGACAAAGAAGGTCGCCTTCAGATCGTGCCGGTTAAGCAGCGCCAGCTGATAAGAAATGCCCACGCCAGCAGGCTCGAACGAGCGCTCATAAAGGGTCGCACGGTCAAGGCCATGGGCATGGTGGCGCCACACAATCTCGACGTCGACGGTCAGGAAAACGGGCGTCGGCACGCGACTTGACTAACGACAGGGAATGAAGATTTTCCAAACCGAACGCAGTAGTCGGCTGAAACCGCACCGTTCCTGGATTTAACGGGTATGAAAAAAGTCGTAGAGACCCTGCGCCATCGCGGTCGAGACACCCGGCGCCTTTTGCAAATCCTCAAGGCTGGCATTGCGAACGGCGCGGGCTGTGCCAAAGTGCATCAGCAACGCCTTTTTGCGCGCAGGGCCAATGCCCGGCACATCGTCGAGCGGGCTGGCTCCGATCGCCTTGGCGCGTTTGGCACGATGTGCACCGATTGCGAACCGGTGCGCCTCATCGCGTAGCCGCTGGAGATAGAACAGCACCGGCGCGTTGACCGGTAGCTGAAAGTCGCGGCCATCGGCCATGTGGAACGTTTCGCGGCCGGCATTGCGGTTCGGCCCTTTGGACACGCCGACCAGGCACACATCCTCGATGTCCATCTCGTCGAGCACCGTCTTTGCCACATTCAGCTGGCCGCGCCCGCCGTCGATGAGGACAAGATCGGGCCAGTCGCCCCGGTCCCGGTCGGGGTCTTCCTCCTGCGCGCGCGCAAAACGGCGGCGGAACACTTCACGCATCATGCCGAAATCGTCGCCCGGCACCGTTTCGGCATTCTTGATGTTGAACTTGCGGTATTGGCCCTTGCGGAACCCTTCCGGCCCCGCCACCACCATTGCGCCCAGCGCATTGGTGCCCTGAATATGGCTGTTGTCATAAATCTCGATCCGGTCGGGCACATCGCCAAGCTCGAACAGGTCAGCGACTTCGCGCAGCAGCTTGGCCTGCGTAGTGCCTTCGGCCAGCCGCCGTTCAAGCGCTTCTTCGGCGTTACGCCGCGCCTGATCCAGCAACCGCCGGCGCACGCCCCGTTGCGGCACTGACAGCGTGACCCGGTGCCCCGCCCGCGCGCCCAGCGCTTCGCCAAGCAGCGCACTTTCGCCTAGCTCCCTGTCAACAAAGATCGTGCGCGGCGGCGGCACTTCCTCGTAAAATTGCATGAGGAAGCTCGCCAGCACGTCGTCCTCGGGCACCTCGTTGGTGTGGGCCGGAAAAAAGCTGCGATGGCCCCAATTCTGCCCGCCCCGGATGAAAAAGGCCTGGATGCCCATCACGCCCGAATGATTGGCCAGCGCAAAAATGTCCGCGTCGCCAACCCCGCCCGCGTTGATCGCCTGCGACCCCTGAATGAAGGTCAGCGCACGCAGCCGGTCGCGCAGAATAGTGGCCAGCTCGAAATCCATCGCGTCGGCAGCAGCCTGCATCTGCCCGCCAAGTTTGGCCTGCACTTGCGTCGATTTACCAGCGAGAAACGCCTTTGCGTCGCCGACCAGCTCGGCATAATCCACCTGCGCGATTCGGCCCACGCACGGCGCCGAGCAGCGCTTGATCTGATAGAGCAGGCAAGGCCGGTCGCGTCGCTTGAAAAAGCCGTCGGTACAGCTTCTTAACAGGAACAGCTTTTGCAATGCATTAAGGGTAGTGTTGACGGAACCTGCGCTTGCAAATGGCCCGTAATAATTCCCCTTCGCCCGCCGCGCGCCGCGATGTTTCTGAATGCGCGGAAAATCATGGTCGGCCCGCAACAAGATGAAGGGAAAGCTTTTGTCGTCGCGCAACAGCACATTATAGGCGGGCCGATAGCGTTTGATGAGCTGCGCTTCGAGCAGCAGCGCCTCTGCTTCGTTGTTGGTCGTCACGATCGTCATCGACCGGGTTTGAGCGACCATGCGTTGCAGCCGCTTGGGCAAGCGCTCCACTTGCGTGTAATTGGTCACGCGGCTTTTGAGCGCCCGCGCTTTTCCAACATACAGCACATCGCCGCGCGCATCCTGCATGCGGTACACGCCCGGTCGGGCGGGCAGTGTTGCCAGGACATTGCGGATTGCCGCCACCCCCGCCTCCAGATCAGGCGTATCGGTACCACGAACCGTGAAGGTCGCGCTCGCCTCATTGAAGCGGGTCGGCGCGTTGGGGCTGTCAACCTCGGAATTTGGGGGCGTCGGCGCGTTCATTGGCGACGAAATAAAGCGCAAAAAGGCCCGCAACAATGTTTATGTTGCAAGCGCCAGTTGCTCAGCGATACCGCCATCGAATTTGCCCCGCCACCACGATCAGGCGGCGGGGCATTCGGCGTTACTTGATGGCAGCGAGGTCGGTTTCGGCCTTTTTCAGCTGCTCGTCGGTGATGGCACCCTGTGCGAGCGGCTGCAGCGCCTTGAGGCTCAGCGACTTGAACTGGTCATAAGCCGGATGCGCCGTCATCCCGGGAAAGTTGGCGTCAAGCGCGGCCTTGCCAGCGGTATCCGCCACAATTGTCTCAATTGGCGTGTCGAGTGTGAACTTTGCGGTCGTCGTCGCCGTTGCACCGGCGGCAGGGGCTGCCGCAGGCGCGGGCGCCGCAGCAGGCGCGGACTGCGCAAACGCAGGGGCCGCAATCATCCCGATCAGGGCGGCGCAAGCAATCGACTTCATATAGTGATATCCTAGCTGAAACAGGGGTGCGAATCACCCACGCCGACTTTCACCGCAAAATTGCGGCAAGAACTAGTCCAAAACGCTCGAATGGGCGCCCAGGCGATCAATTAGGCCGGCTGAGCTCTGCAATGGTGCGGTCGACCAGCGGTTTGTCAGCCTCGGCACCATGATGACCAGCGATCACGGCAGCGGCGGCGCGTGATGCCGCATCGGCGGCACGTGCCCGAACTTCGGCAACGGCGCCACGTTCGGCCGCGCCGATCTTATCCTCAGCCATCTTGGCACGGCGCACCATCAGGTCGGTCGCGTCTGCCTCGGCCTTGGCGAGCAGCTGCTTGGCCTCGCTCGCGGCATGCGCAATGATTGCGGCTGCGTCACCAGCACTCGCCGCATGACGCGCCTTGGCGTGAGCGAGCAGCGCTTCGGCCTCGGCGCGGATGGCCTTGGCCTCGTCCAGCTGGCGGCGGGTTGCGGCAATGCGGGCATCGAGCGCCTCGGTAATTTTCTGCGGCGCCTTGCCAACAAACACGGCGAGCAGGAGGAAAATCGTGAGACCGACATAGACCCAACCCTCAGCGCCGAGACCAAGCAGCGTTGGGCCCTCTTCGTGCGCGACTTCAGCGGCGGCGGCCAGCAATGTGAGGGTCATCAACTGCTCCTCAACCCATGGCCGCGCGGGCGGCGGCGGTAACATCCGCTGCCGACGGGCGCGAGCCGGTCAGTTTTTCAACGATTTCCGCTGCGGCCTCTGCCGCCACGGCTTCGATTTCGGTCAGGGCATTCGCTTTTGCCGTCCCAAGCGCTGCAGCGGCTTGCGTCGCCTTGGCATCGAGCGCAGCATTGGCGGCCGCCAGTTGAGCCTCAACCGAGGACGCCGCTGCACCGCGCGCCGCAAGCAACTGCGCCCGCGCCGCCTCTTGCGCGGTGACGATGCCCGCATCGTAATCGCGCGCCAGCTGGTCTGCGGTCGCTTTGGCCTGTTCGGCGGTCGCGAGATCGCCAGTCACCTGATCTTCACGTGCCTCCATCACCCGGCCGAGCTTGGGCAGCGTTGCCTGCACGATCCCGAAATACAGGATCGCAAAAAACACCGCCAACCAGGCCAGCTGGGGCCAGAAAACATGCGCGAAATCAAATTGTGGCATCGGTCCCGCCGATCAGAG
>JBJXEC010000004.1:0-66447 GCA_046155125.1 Sphingomonas sp.
GCGCGCAAGGCGTTGCGCCAGTCGGTCACCACGCGCGTGAACCAGATATAGGCACTGACCATCACCAGCGTGGAGACGACCATCCACAGCCCGAACTGGCTGTAGAAGATCTGGAGCACAAGGCCCAGCTCAAGCACCGTCGGCGCGATGTTGAACAGCAGGAAATAGAGCATCGTATCAATGCTCTTGGTGCCACGCTCGACGACTTTGGTGACAGCACCGGTGCGTCGTTCGAGATGAAAGCGCAGCGACAGTTGATGAAGGTGCCGGAACACCGTTGCTGCCAGTCGCCGCGTCGCATCCTGGCCGACACGCTCGAACACGGCGTTGCGCAGGTTATCAAACAGCACCGTGCCAAATCGCGCCGCCGCATAGCCCACGACCAGCGCGACGATCAGGCTGGTTGCACCCCGATCGCCCTTGGCCATGTCGTTGACGACGCCTTGCAGGGCAAAGGGCGCACCATAGACCTGCACCAGCTTCGAGCCGAGCACGAGCAGCAACGCCACGATGATCCGCGCCTTGAGCGCCGGCTCGCCCGCCGGCCACAGATAGGGCAGGAACCGGCGCAGCATTGGCCATAAAGGGGGCTCGGTTCGTGTGATGTCGTCGCGCGCAGTGTCTGGTGGCATGTGGGCCATGTAGGATGCCTGGCGCCCAAGCGAAAGCGCTGCCGGTGGCACCCGGCCCCGGTTCGGCCATTTATCGTACAGGACAGGAGCCTTGCGATTGAACCACCAGGTCACTTGATTGCTGTTTCGGGATGCAGCAGCGATGACGTTCAGCGTACGCAGGTGCCCAGTCGCGGCCGCCTGGTTTAGCCCTAACCCTGTTGTCGTCTGGCTGCAGGCTGATCGCCCGCCGCCGACCCTGCCATCAGCGGCAGCGACCAGCGAATTTGATCCCGAAGCAAGCCTTCCAGGTCCGTCGCACCAACATTATGCGCGGCTGCGCGTTTGCGCAGCAGCCCAAGCAGCACGAGCGCGCGGTCGGCGCGGGCGTGGCGAGCGCGCCCCTGGGCTAGCGCGCGGGACAGGCGGAGGGAGAGCATAGTCACGTTGGGCAAACTTTGCGTGAATATTGATCGGGCTTTATCGCCTAGCCGCGCTCATGTTGCTGAGACACCCACCAAGCGCGGTTAATGCGGCACTATCTGTGATGCGGCCGCCGCCACAAGCTTGGCGAGCGCTCGTGCGGTGGGAACAGCAAGTGGCGATTGGCCGCCTGTTGGCGCGCGACGACCATAAGCCGCAGCTTCTGCCAGGTCGACGTAGTGACCCGCGCGTCGAGTGCTACTGCGCCGCGCCGCGCCACCTCCCTGCCAATCTCGCCATAAATAGCAGCCGCTGCAAGCACCGCCCATGCCGAGCGAAACGCAAGCGCGGGCGTTCCAAGGCGCGCGCTTGCCTCATAGGCGGCAGCGCGCTCGGCAAGCCGGGCGGTCAGCCGGGCGACAGCCACGCGGTGCTCAGGGGCGAGGAGCGTGGCTTCGGCAATGCCTTCCTCAGCCAGCCACTCGGCCGGCAGGTAACAGCGCCCGGCGCCCGCATCTTCGGCAACGTCGCGGGCGATATTGGCCAGCTGGAACGCAAGTCCCAGGTCACAGGCCCGGTCAAGCGTTGCTTCGTCCGCTGGCGCTACGCCCATCACCACCGCCATCATGCAGCCGACGACGCCGGCCACATGATAGCAATAGCGCAACAGGTCGGCCTCGGTTTGCGGGCGCCACCCGGCGGCATCGAGCGCGAACCCGGCGATATGGTCGCGCACGAACTGATGCGGGAGGCCGGTTTCGGCAGCGACGATCCGCAACGCGTCAAATGGCGCCTTGTCGACGGTGTCGCCGCGCAGCGCCGCCTGCGTGTTTGCGGTGAGATCGGCCAGCCGCGCCTGCGGGTCGGCAACCGCTGTCATCCGCGCGCCAAGCTCCTGCCCGTCGGCAATGTCATCGCATGCACGGCACCAGGCATATAGCAGCCACGCGCGTTCGCGGGTTTGGCGATCGAACAGGCGGCTGGCAGCCGCAAAGCTTTTTGACCCTTTTGCGATCGACGACTGCGCAGCGGCAACAATTGCCGCGCGCTCGGCAGCCATATCAGGGGCGGTCACAGGTCGGCGCTGCTCATTTTCGTGATCGACTGCGCCGGGACGTGCGCGGCCATCTTTGCCAGCAGTCCGTCAAGCGTGCCATCGGTAATCAACAACCCCTGGTGCTGCGGCCGGATGAAGCCGACTGCCCCCATCTTGGCGGCAAAGCCGATTAGCTCGTCATAAAAACCAGCGACGTTCAACAAGCCCACTGGCTTTGCATGATAGCCGATTTGCGCCCAGCTAAGCGCTTCCCACAATTCGTCCATGGTGCCGGTGCCGCCGGGCAGCGTGACAAACCCGTCGGACAGGTCGGTGAACGCCTGTTTGCGCTCGTGCATCGTGCGGCAAATGTGCAGCTCGCTCAGCCCCTTATGGGCAACTTCAGCATCGACGAGCGCCTGCGGGATGATGCCGACAACCTTGCCGCCCGCCGCGAGCGCTGCATCAGCGACCGCGCCCATCAGCCCCAGCCTGCCACCGCCATAGACGACGCCAATGCCGCGGGCAGCGAGGTCGCGGCCTACGGTGCGCGCCGCCTCGATATAGACCGGGTCGGCGGGCGTCGCCGAACCGCAATAGATGGCAAGGCGCTTCACCGCCGCGCGTCCAGCATCAGCCCGGCGGTTGCCTTTGCGCTGCCGACGACGCCGGGGATGCCAGCTCCCGGATGCGTCCCCGCGCCCACGAAATAGAGATTGGCGATATGGTCATCACGGTTGTGGACGCGGAAATACGCGCTTTGCAAAAGCGTTGGCGCCAGGCTGAAGGCGCTGCCGAGATGGGCGTTCAGGTCCTGCGCGAAATCGCTTGGTGCATAATGGAATTTGGTAACGATCCGCGCGTGGATATCCGGGATGAGCCGCTTGCCAATCTCGTCGAGGATGCGCTTTTCCAGAATTGGACCGATGTCGTTCCAGTCAACCGGAAACTTGGCCTGATGCGGCACCGGGGCCAGCGCATAAAAGGTTGAGTGCCCCTCAGGCGCCATCGACGGGTCGGTGACGGTTGGGTGGTGCAGATAAAGCGAGAAATCTTCGGGCAGCACGCCGTGATCGTAAATGTCGGCAAGCAGGCCCTGATAGCGCGGGCCGAACAAAATCATGTGGTGCGGAATGCCGGGCCAGGTGCCTTTCAGCCCGAAATGCACGACGAACAGCGAAGGGCTGTATGTCTTGCGCTCAAGCCGCGCCCGGGTACGCTGCGCGCTGCGCGACGTCTGGAGCAAATCGCGGTAGCTGTGCATGATGTCGGCATTGCTGGCGACGGCATCGGCCTTGATCTTGAGCCCGCTTTTGGTGGTGACGCCAGTCGCGAGATCGCCCAGCGTGTCGATGCTGGCCACCGCATCACCCAGGATGACCGTGCCGCCCAGCCGCTCGAAATGCGCGACCATGCCCGCGATGAGCTTGTTGGTGCCGCCGCGGGCAAACCACACGCCGCCGTCTTTTTCCAGCTTGTGGATAAGCGTGTAGATGGCGCTGGTTGTCATCGGGTTGCCGCCGACGAGCAGAGTATGGAAGGACAAAGCCTCGCGCAATTTGGGGTGCTTTACAAAGCTGGAGACGATTGAATAGACGCTGCGCCACGCCTGATATTTCATAAGGCTGGGCGCGGCCTTGATCATGGAGGCAAAGTCGAGAAAGGCGACATGCCCGAGCTTTTCATAGCCTTCCTTGAAGACGCCCGTCGAATAGTCGAGGAACCGGCGATAGCCATCGACATCGGCTGGATCGAGCTTGGCGATTTCGGCCAGCAACGCTGGATCATCATTGGAATAGTCGAAATTGGTGCCGTCGGGCCAGTTCAGCCGGTAGAACGGCATCACCGGATCAAGCGTCACGTCCTCGTCCATGCTGTGGCCGGAAAGCGCCCAGAGCTCGCGCAGGCACGGCGGGTCGGTGATGACCGTCGGCCCGGCATCGAACACAAACCCGTCTTTCTCCCATACATAGGCCCGCCCGCCCGGCTTGTCGCGCGCCTCGACGATGGTGGTGCCGATGCCCGCCGATTGCAGCCTTATCGCAAGCGCCAGGCCGCCAAAGCCTGAACCGATGACGATCGCGTTGTTCATCGCCGCCGCCCGATAATGGCATTTACCGCTGCGCTGATCTTGACGGGCGGTTTGCCGCTGAGGATGCGGGCCTTGTCGATCATGCTTGTCTGTCCTGCGTAAAAACGCCCGATGAGCGCCGGGTTCAGCCGGTAGAAATGCTCCAGGATGCGGTAGCGGTCTTCGGGCTCGCCGGCCCGGTACAACATTTTGTCGAGCAAGCGATAGAAGCCGCGGGCGCGCCATGTCGAGCGGGAAAAGCCGTGCAGCAAATCGTGGAGTGCTGCACCCGACAGGTCGGTCGCGCGCGACAGCAAGGCTGCGGTGCGCACCGCGTCAGGCAGGGAATAGCCCGTCGTCGGGTGGAACAGCCCGGCGCGCATGCCAGCCTTGGCGACCTTGTTGCCGCCGCTTTTCCAATATTCCTCGAAATCCCCGCCAAGCGCCACTGGCAGCGCACCGCTCTCTTCCCGCAGCATGGCGGTGGTTTGCCAGCCATGCGCCTCGGCGTAGCTATCGATCCGCGCGACGATCGGGTCGATATTCTGCCCAGAGCCCGCCGTGGGCCGGCCAAGATCGGGCGTGTCGCTGTAATAGGTATCCTCGATGAACAGCCGCGTGGGGGAAAAGGGCAACACATAGACGAAGCGATAGCCATCTGCTTGTTCAACGGTTGCGTCCATCACGACCGGGCGCGCGAGATCATGTGGGGCGGCCAGTTCGAACTCGCGGCCGACAAATTTTTGCCACCCAAGGTCGAGCTTGGACAGATCACCTGATCCGCGCGCGTCGATCACGCCCTTGGCCTCGACCCGGTCGCCGTCGGCCAGCACCACGGCGGTTGCGCTCGCGCCCATCACCTTGCGCCCAAACATCAAGGCGCCTTGGGGCATGGCTGCCCGGACGACCTTGTCCAGCCGTTCGGATTCGATTGAATAATAGGGAGAATTCAGCGTGCGTTCGCGTGCCGGAAACTTGATGTCATAGGCGTCCCAGCCATGGGTTATCAGCGGCTCGACGATCCACCGGTCGGCTCGCGCGATGTCGCGGCTGAAGAATGACCACAGATGGTTGCCGCCAACGCTATGGCTCCCCTCAAGCACGCGAATGTCGAGGTCCGGGCGCTTGCGCCGCAGCGCCAAGGCAATAAGGCCGCCGGCAAGGCCCGCGCCAACAATCGCCAGATCGCACTTTGTTGTCGACGCCATGATGCCGATTAGCCGATTTGCAGGGACGAATGAAGGGCTGGTTGCACAACAAATTGTTCCGGCCGGTCGGCTTGGTCCGTCAAGGCGGTTCCCCAGACACCTGCGATGCGCTAGGCAGCGGATGATGGTGGTGATCGCGTTATTCTGGTCGGCCTGTTGGTCAGCACTGGCGATGTCAGGCATTGTTGGCGTGCGCTATCTGGCGGTCAGCGGCATGTTTGCGTGGATGACGCGGCGTCTGCACCCGGGGCTCTACACAGGGCTTGACCGGCAAATCGCCCGCGAAATCCGCTGGAGCCTGATGAGCGCTGCGATTTACGGCGCCCCGGCAGGCGTCATCGCCTGGGGTTGGCAGAACCGGGGCTGGACCTTGATTTACAGCGATGTGGCGGATTATCCGGTCTGGTATCTGCCGCTTTCGGTGCTGCTCTATTTGCTGGCGCACGACACCTGGTTCTACTGGACGCATCGCTGGATGCACCAGCCGATGCCATTTCGCGTGGCGCATGCCGTTCACCACGCCAGCCGGCCGCCGACGGCCTGGGCAGCGATGGCGTTTCACCCGATCGAGGCGCTCACCGGGGCTGTGATAATTCCGCTACTGGTGTTCGCTATTCCGATCCATGCCGCTGCACTGTCCTTGGTGTTGGTGGTCATGACGGTTATGGGGGTGACTAATCACATGGGCTGGGAGATTTTCCCTAGGTTCATGTGGCGCGGACCATTAGGCAGGTGGCTGATTACCGCGAGCCATCATCAGCGGCATCATTCGGACTACAGGTGTAACTATGGGTTGTATTTCCGGTTCTGGGACCATCTTTGTGGCACTGACCACGGAATCGGCGGCTTTAACGCAGATCATGGCCGCCGGGTCAATACAGCGGTTCGCGCGCCGGCTGGGGGCCGCGTTCATCGTCGTGGGGATGCTGCCGGGCGCCGCGCCGACCAGCAGACTTGAGGTCAAGATCGATAATGTCCGTTCGGCCAAGGGCGTGCTCCGCTTGTGCCTGACCGCTGACCCGCAGAATTTTCCGGGCTGCGTCGATGATGCCCAGGCAGTGACGCGGAATGTGCCGGCCGGCCAGCATGAGGTCGAGTTTGCCGGCCTGCCGCTCGGAAACTATGCTGTTGCCGTCATTCATGACGAGAACACTAATGCCAAGCTCGATACCTTCATGGGCATTCCGCGTGAAGGCTTTGGTTTTTCCCGCAATCCCAAAATCGGCTTTGGGCCGCCGCGCTTCTCAGCAGCCGAATTTTCGGTTGCATGGTTGCCGGCGGCGCAATCGGTCAAGATGCGCTACCTGCTTTAACGCGCTTTCGCTGTGGACCGATTACCGCGGTCGAGCGTTAGCTCTCCGGTACAGCAATGAATGTGGAGGAGGTGCTCTTGCGGCTTCTGACAATGACCATCTTGGCAATGGTGTGTGCCGCGACCGCCGGCGCCGGGCGTGCGCGGGCGCAGTCGCAGGCATCGTCGGAAATACCGCTGACCGACCCTGAACCGGGCGCCAGACGCGACACGGTAACGATTGGCGCCGGCATTGCCTTGTTGCCAAGCTATGAGGGGTCAAACGACTATGTGGTGATCCCCGCAGGTGCGCTGCGCGGCACGGTCTCGGGGTTCTCCTTCTCCAGCCGCGGCACTGAATTGTCGCTTGACCTGATCCGCGACACGGGATCGCTGGACTTTCAGGCGGGCCCCGTGGTTGCGGTGAACTTCAACCGTGTCGGGCGCATCGTCGACGATCGGGTTGAGGCGCTTGGCAGCCGCAAGGTGGCGCTAGAGCTCGGCGGCTATGTGGGGCTTGCCAAAACCGGCGTGGTGACAAGTGCCTATGACACGCTGGCGATCTCTGTGTCCTATCGCCGCGACGTGGCGGGCATTCATGGCAGCTACATTATCGAGCCGTCGATAAGCTATGGCACACCGCTGAGCCGCAAGAGCTTTGTCGGCATTGGTGCCTCGGCAACACTTGCAGGCGATGGCTATGCGCGCAGCTATTTCGCGGTCGACCCGGCAGGTTCGCTGCGCAGCCGGCTACCGACATTTGCAGCCCCCAGGGGTGGCTTCAAGGACTTCACCCTATCAGGTCTGGCCAGCTATTCGCTGAGCGGTGATTTGCGGCGCGGGCCGGCGCTGTTCGCGCTCGGGTCGTACAGCCGTTTGCAGGGCGATTTTGCGCTCAGTCCTGTAACCAGCATTGCCGGCAGCAGGGCGCAGCTATTTGGCGCCATTGGTATCGGCTATACTTTTTGAGACGCGGGCCCTAGCGTTACGCGACGCCCGCCGATCAACGCGGCGCGATTTCTCAGGAGCGGAAATGGTACGCTATCGGATTGAGACAGGCGTCTATTGGGTGGCAACGCTCATCATGTTTGCCATCATGTTGTTGGCGATAATCGGTTACCAGGCCAATTACGCTCGTTTTTCGACGTTCTTCGTGGCGTTCGGCTACCCGGTCTACATCATTTATCCGCTGGCGTATCTCAAACTGACCGCGCTGGTGGTGATAGCCACCAACTATTATGGCAATTTGAAAGACATCGCGTACGGCGCCTATTTCGTGAACATGGGCTTTGCGACCGCCGCGCATTTGGGCGCAGGCGACACTCCCGTGCACTGCTATGTCGGCTTCATCGCGATCATCGTCAGCTATGGGCTGAGCAACCGGGTCCGCGGTGAACCGAAGCGCGATGCGTTTCTGCTGCCCGCGCGGCGCTGAACGCTGGCTGGACGCCGGCGAAAACTAGGCGTATTCCAAGCGCCATCCCCGGGGAGCCGACAGGCTGAGAGGGGCGGTGCAAGCCCGCCCGACCCGCAGAACCTGATCCGGCTAGCACCGGCGGAGGGAGGGTCTGGCTTTCATCCCTGAAACCCAGCCTGGCTCTCCGTATTTTGGAGTGAGACACCATGGCTGATATTCCCGCCCGCACCGAAATCGGCGTGACCACTGGCCCGATTCGCGGCAGCCGAAAAGTGCATATCGGCCCGCTTGGCGTTGCCATGCGTGAGATTATGCTGGAGCCGTCATCAGGCGAGGCGCCGCTGCGAGTTTACGACACGTCGGGCCCTTATACGGACGCGGCGGCCGCGATCGATATCATGGCCGGCCTGCCCGACCTCAGACGCGACTGGATTGCCGCGCGCGGCGATGTGGAACCCTATCAGGGCCGCGCCATCAAGCCCGAGGATAATGGCCAGCTTGGCCCTGATCGTTCGGGTGGCGTGCCACAATTTCCAGGCGCCGCGCGGGCGCCCTTGCGCGCCAAACCGGGCATGAATGTTAGCCAGATGCACTATGCCCGCCGCGGCATCATTACGCCGGAAATGGAATATGTCGCGATCCGCGAGAATATGGGGCGCGCGGCAGCAGGCGAGGCCCTGATCCGCGACGGGCAGGATTTTGGCGCCGCCATTCCCGATCATGTGACGCCTGAATTCGTGCGATCCGAAGTGGCACGCGGCCGGGCGATCATCCCCAACAACATCAATCATCCCGAATCCGAGCCAATGGCAATTGGCCGCAACTTCCTGGTCAAGATCAACGCCAATATCGGCAATTCAGCCGTTGCATCCGACGTTGCAAGCGAAGTCGACAAGATGGTCTGGTCGATCCGCTGGGGCGCGGACACGGTGATGGACCTGTCCACGGGCCGCAACATCCACGACACGCGCGAATGGATCATCCGCAACAGCCCGGTACCCATCGGCACCGTGCCAATTTATCAGGCGCTCGAAAAAGTCGGTGGCATTGCCGAGGAACTGACCTGGGAGATTTTCCGCGACACCCTGATCGAACAGGCTGAGCAGGGGGTGGACTATTTCACCATCCATGCCGGTGTGCGCCTGCCCTATATCCCGCTCACCGCCAAGCGCGTGACGGGCATCGTCAGTCGCGGCGGCTCGATCATGGCGAAATGGTGCCTGGCCCACCACAAGGAGAGCTTCCTCTACGACCGGTTTGAGGACATTTGCGAGATAATGAAGGCCTATGACATTGCCTTTTCGCTGGGCGATGGCTTGCGGCCAGGCTCGATTGCCGATGCCAACGACGAGGCGCAGTTTGCCGAGCTCTACACGCTGGGCGAGCTGACCCACAAGGCCTGGGCGCACGACATTCAGGTGATGATCGAAGGCCCGGGGCACGTTCCGATGCACAAGATCAAGGAAAATATGGACAAGCAGCTTGAGGTGTGCGGCGAGGCGCCGTTCTACACCTTGGGACCGCTCACGACGGATATTGCGCCCGGCTATGATCATATCACCAGTGGCATCGGCGCGGCGATGATTGGCTGGTATGGCACTGCCATGCTTTGTTACGTTACGCCCAAGGAGCATCTTGGCCTTCCCGACCGTGATGACGTGAAGGTCGGCGTCGTCACCTACAGGCTCGCCGCCCACGCGGCCGACTTGGCCAAGGGCCACCCCGCGGCAAAACTGCGGGACGATGCGCTTAGCCGGGCCCGCTTCGATTTCCGGTGGCGCGACCAGTTCAACCTGTCGCTCGATCCCGACACAGCCGAGCAATATCATGACCAGACGCTGCCGGCAGAAGGCGCGAAAACCGCGCATTTCTGTTCAATGTGCGGGCCCAAATTCTGTTCGATGAAGATCACCCAGGAAGTGCGTGACTTTGCTGGCAGGCAGAACCAGGGCATTGAAGGCTTTATCGCGACTGGGCCGACCGCTGCGGAGACGGCGGCGGCAAGCAAGGCGGCCGCGATCAAGGGCATGGCCGAAATGGCCGAGAAATACCGCGATGGTGGCGATCTCTATATGCCAGCTACAAACTGACGATGCGCGAGGGGGTCTTCAAGGCGACGATTGTCGTTGCCGCGTTCACTTTCCTCGCCATTTTCGTGCTGGTGGTCATTCCCCCGCTCATCGACCGCCCCGACGTGACCGGCGCCTTCGCGGCCGGCTTCGTCAACCCTTATGCCAGCGGCTATTCTGCCGATACGCTCGCCTGCTGGGTAATTCTGTCAGCCTGGATTCTGTTCGAGCGCAGCCAGCACGGCATCCGCCATGGCTGGGTCTGCATTATGCTCGGCTTGGTGCCGGGCGTTGCGGTCGGCTTTGCGCTGTACCTGCTGATGCGGGCGCAGCGGGGGGTGGCGGGTTATGCACCGCTGCGCTGAACGGCGTGCCCGCGCCGGGGTGCGTTGCGGCCGCGCGCCGCTCCGGCAATCAGTGAGACGTTGAGCAATGGCGCATCTCGCTCACATCGCCGTAATTGTGCGCGATTATGACGAGGCGCTCGCCTTTTATGTTGGCAAGCTGGGATTTGCGCTGATCGAAGATGTCGCTGTCCCGGACCAGTCCAAGCGGTGGGTTACGATCCGACCGCCGGGCGCAGGTGAGGACGCGACCAGCCTGTTATTGGCGCGCGCCGTTGGGGCTGAACAATCGGCGGCGATTGGCAACCAGTCAGGCGGCCGCGTCTTTTTATTGCTGCAAACCGAGGATTTTGCCCGAGACTATGCCGCATTCACGCGGTTGGGCGTGCACTTTCTGGAGGCGCCCAGGCACGAACCTTACGGCACCGTCGCGGTGTTCGAGGATCTTTACGGCAACCGCTGGGACCTGATCGAGCGCGCCTGACGCTCGCTTGCTTCCCTTCAGCTGCGTGCGTCGCGGCGCCTGAACGCTGCCGGGCTCGTGCCGACGATCTCGCGGAACTTCTTTGAAAACTGCGCATGGGTGGCAAAGCCGCAATCATGGGCGATGGAAGCGACGGAATCGTTTGAGGCCAGCAGCATCTGCTGCGCGTGCACGATCCGCTGGGTAATGACATAGCCATAAGGCGGGTGGCCGGTCGACTCGCGAAAAGCGCGAACAAAGTGATAGCGGCTATAGCCTGCAACGCCGGCCAGATCGTCGAGCGAAATCGGTTCGGCCAGATGCGCGAGAATGTAATCGCGCACGCGCTTTACCGTGCTGGGGGCAAGGGTCAGCCGATCAGCCGACGGCACCTCGCCGTAATTGTTCGTCGCCGCAAGCCGCACCAGCAGCGCGTCGAGATAATGGTCCGCCGCCAGCAACCGTGCGGCGTCATCCTGCTCGTCCTGCGCCAGCGCCAGCGCGAGCTGGGCGATGAGTGCGTCATATTGCCCAATGCGTTCGCCAAACCCGACAGCTTGCGGCGCGCGATCAAAAACCTGGCCGATCAGATTGGAGAAGCGTTCTGGCTTCACATAGATGTGCACAAAAGCAATCGGGCCTTCCGTCGACCATTCATAAGTCTGGCCGGCTTCCACCGTCGTGCAGGAATTGAGCGGAACGTTGACTGAGCGCAGCTCGTTACCACGCCGCCGATGCACGCGCTTTGGCCCCCCCTGATGCAGCACGATGAGGTGATGGTCGAGCGGCGGCTGCACCATATGCGCTTCGCTGCCTGACCAGGCCTGGACAATCGCGCCCGGCAAATGCCGCAAGCCGCCCGCTCGGGCGCCTTTGGGGGTGGCCCATTCGCGCCATTGCAACGGGTTCACCCGCTCATCCCGCCGAGTGCCTGCACTATACCGCATCCGTAATTCCTCCGCTGCGCCAGATACTGCGCTCCCCAAGCCGACGAAAGACTCCAGTATCGAGATAGTGGCACAGATGCGCGCGATTGTCCCATATCAGTGCGAAAGTGCCGGGGTTTGCGGCGTAGTGCCGCGGTCTTGCGGGCCTATCGCGCTGGGGTGTGCTGAAGCTCGCTCAGCGCAATAACGAGCGCTGCATCATCTGATTCCGACACCGGAGCATGAAAAACCTTGCGCATCTTGTCGATCTCGGCCTGCCATTTAGCGCTGTCAAGCGGCGGCTGACTGGCCAGCATTTCGGCTGAATGGCAGCCGCTGCAATTCTGGGTGAGCAAATCGCCATTTGCGGTGGCCGGCAGGACCGGGCGCTCTTCGGGCAGGGTTAGCGCGGCGGATTTCAAGGTAAAATCGGCGGCGACGGCGGGCGGTTGCGCGTCATCAATGGCGTTGGGAGCCCGGCCGCTGCAGGCAGAAAGGGCCGCGAGCAGGCCGAGTGCGGCCGATGCGTAGCGAGTGATCCGGCGGTTCATGCGACCGTCACGCGCCGGGTTTCGATGGTATTGAGCATATAGCCGCTGGGGTTCCACACCGGTGTGGATGTCTGGGTTTGCCCGGTGGCGTTGGTGCAGCGCAGCCGCAGGGCATGGCTGCCGATCGCGGGCGTCAATCGCGCTGACCATGCCCTTAGCGAATATGTTCCATGGTCGCGCCCCAGCGTCGCCGCTTGCCAGCTTTTGCCGTCGAGTGACAGCTCGACGCGGGCGATGGCGCTGGCGCCGCCCATGGCGATGCCGCGAAGGTCAATCGGCGCGCCACGTTGAACGGCAATGTCCCCGGCATGGCTGGTGAAGAAGCTGCGCGGGACCATGCGGCTGATTGGCTCTGTTGGGAAATCCTTGGCGCCGGGGATGACGCTTGCCGTCGGCGTTGTCGGGATACGATAGGCCTTGGCCATCCAGAAATTATCATCCTCGCCGGTCAGCACCTCGATATGGCCGAGCGCCTTGATCCAGTAGGTCGAGTACCAGCCCGGCACCACCAGCCGCAGCGGAAAGCCGTTGAGCAGCGGCAGCGCCTTGCCGTTCATGGCAAAGGCGACCAGCACCTCGCCATCGAGCGCATGGTCGATATCGAGCGACTTGGCGAACCAGTCGGCGCCTTCGGGTGGCCGATCGAGCCCTGCAAACCGGACGCGCCTGGCGCCCGCCGACACACCGGCCACCGCCAGCACGTCTTTCAGGCGGACCCCGGTCCAGCGGGCATTGCCGATCGCGCCGTTCCCCCATTGCGCGCCGGGTACGCGCGGCGAAAACAGCGCGCGCGAATTGCCGGAACACTGGTTGACAGCGTTCACCTCAACGCGCGGCATCTGAAGAAGTTCGGCAAGCGACAGCGCGCGCGGCTGGCGCACCGCGCCATCGATCTTGAGCCGGAACCCCGCCGCATCCACTTCCAGCGGGATGTCCGAATAGTGCCATCGCACGAAAAAGCGGTCATTGGGGGTGAACACGCTTTTGTCGAAAACGTCGAAGGGCGTCTCCAGCAGGGGCGCGCGCTGGCGCAGCACGAGCATCGTGTGTTTGTCGGCAAAGTCGGTGGTGATCGGGCGTGACGGGCCACTGCCTCTGATCGACGCCGTGCCGATTTGCGGCAGCAACGCGGCCGCGCCACTCAGTCCCAGGGCGCCAAGCGCTGCCCGGCGGCCAACCTCAACCATGGATCGCGACCAACGGCGCAAACCGCGCGACTTGCTGCCCGACGAGCGCCAGCTGCTCGGCAACCAAGGGCTCGCTTGCGCCGCCTGCATCGTCAAACTTTGTAAGCTGGGTGTTGATGGCCGCCGCAAAGGGCGTTGGCCAGCCGCGCAGCGCATGGACAATCGAACGCAGCGCCGCAATGGTGCTGCCAGTTGCCTGCCAGCCATAAGCGGTCGCGATCAGGCCGACGGGCATGTCGGCGAGATAGGGCCGGGCGTCGCCCGACGTTTCCTCAAGCAGATCAAGCGCGTTCTTCACCACGCCCGAAATGCTGCCATGATAGCCGGGCGACGCGATGATGAGCGCAGACGCTTCGCGCACGGCGCCCACAAACGCGAGTTCCTCAGCCGTCCTGCTCGTGGCCTTTGGATCATAAAGCGGCAGCCGGGCCATGTCGGCACCGCCGAACATGCGGGTGCGGAACCCCTGGCGGCCGGCGCTTTCCAGCGCGATGTTGAGCGCGCGCTCAGTTGACGACACACCGCCGATGGTGCCCCCAATGCCGACGACGAGCGGGGCTTGGGCAACTGAGTCGGCCATCAGCTTATGCCATCCTTATGCGAGCAGGCCGTGGTCGATCCGCGGCAGCACGTGGCGCGCCACCAGATCAGCTTCTGCGGCATGAGGATAGCCCGAGAGGATGAAGGCCTCAATGCCCATCGCGCGATAATCATTGAGCTTGGCGATCACCTGGTCGGGGTCACCCACAATTGCCGCTCCGCAGCCCGAGCGCGCGCGGCCGATGCCAGTCCACAAATTGGCCTCAGCATAGCCATCGTCGCCGGCATTTTCCCGAAGCGCGGCTTGTGCGGCGACTCCAGCCGAGGATGAATCGAGCGATTTCGCACGGATGGCGGCCCCTTGCGCGGCATCAAGCTTTGAGAGCAGCCGGTCAGCGGCGCTGCGCGCTTCGTCTTCGGTTTCGCGCACGATCATGTGGGCGCGGTAGCCAAAGCGCAGTGTGCGGCCGTGGCGCGCGGCGCGGGCGCGCATGTCAGCGATGATGTCAGCCACCGCCTCGCGCTTGTCGGGCCACATCAAATACACGTCGCAGCCCTTGGCGGCCGCTTCACGCGCATCCTCGCTGAGCCCACCGAAATAGAGTTGGGGTGCCTTGCCGGAGACGGTGCCGATGCGCGGCGGGTCGAGCTTCAGCGTCCAGAATTCGCCCTCATGGTCGAGCGGCTCGCCGTTCAGCAGCGTTTTCAGGATGTGCATCGCCTCCGTGGTGCGCGCATAGCGCGGCGCCGATGCAAGCGTTTCGCCCGGGAGGTCAGAGGAGATGATGTTCACCTTTAGCCGCCCGCCCAGCATCTGGTCGATCGTCGCAATCTGACGGGCAAGCTGCGGCGGCCAGCTTTCCCCCACGCGCACGGCCATCAGCAGGGCGAGGCGGCGCAGCAGCGGGGCGATACCGGCGGCAAACGCGGTGGTGTCCATGCCCAGCGCATAACCGGAAGGCAGCAAAATATTGTCGAACCCGCCGGTTTCGGCCTGCATCACGATGTCGCGGCAATGCGCCCAGCTTGATTTTAGCGCGGCGTCCGGCACGCCGAGAAACTCATAGTCATCGTCACACAGCGCAGAGAACCAGCTTATCTCGCAAGGGGGGAGCGGGTTGGGCGCCGCCGCGGTCATGGCAGCGGTACGCCGCGCGCGGCGACCAGCACTTGATACCAGCGGGTCCGCGTCCAGCGCGCCTTGTAGACTTCGCCAATTTCGGCGACGCGGCTGAGATTTTGCGTGCCGACAATCGGGATGGCGCGCGCCGGGTGCGCCATGATCCAGCCATAGGCAGCGGCCGCCCGGCTGATCCCGGCCTCGTCCGCGACCACATCGAGCGCGGCAGCCACGGCGCGCGCGCGGCCATCTTCTGGCGCGCCAATCCGCCCGCCACCCAGCGGAGACCATGCCAGCACGGCAATGTCGCGCTCCATCGCAAGGTCAAGCAAGCCATCTTCGACAGGTTCAATCGCAAGCGGCGAGAGTTCGGGCTGGATGCTGGCCAGCGGGATGGTCAGCAGCGCGCCCAGCGCGCGAGTTTGCGCGATGGAATAGTTGGAGATGCCCACCGCGCGCACCTTGCCCGACGTGACCATATTCTCCAGCGTGCGCGCAACGTCGTGCGGGTGCGCGAGCACGTCCGGCCGGTGGATTTGGTAGAGATCAACCTGCTCGACTTGCAACCGCCGCAGCGACGAATCGAGCGCGTCCATCAAATAGTCGCTGCTGGAGTCGTAGGGTACCGGCGGCGTGATGCCGCCCTTGGTCGCGAGCACCATGCGCCCGCGCAGCGCCGGCGCTTCGGCAAAGACGCGGCCCAGCAGGCGTTCGGCATCACCAAACCCGCCGGAGCCGTCAAAGCCATAGATATCAGCCGTGTCGAACAGCGTAACCCCGGCCTCGAACGCGGCTTCGACCAGCGCGCGCCCTTCGGACACGGTGGCGTTGCTGAAACGCCACATGCCCCAGGCAATCGGGCTGACCATCAATCCACTCTTGCCGAGCGGGCGGGAATCGGGTGTAAGTATAATTTCAGACATCGTTGTCATACATAGAGGCGAGACGGTTGGGAGAGCAAGTCCGATATGGGCTGATCGGCACCGGAATGATGGGGGTCGAGCATATCAACAACCTGGCGATCACGCCGGGGGCCGTTGTTACTGCCATCGCCGACCCGGTCCCGGCCTCGGTCGAGTGGGCGTCCGCCGCGCTTGGCCCGCGCGCGCAAGGAGTTGCGACCTTCGACAGCGCCGCAGCACTGGCGGCGAGCGGCGCGTGCGACGCGGTGATCGTTGCGAGCCCCAATCACACCCATCGCGCGGTGCTGGCGCCGCTGTTCGACGCTGGCTTGCACATCCTTTGCGAAAAGCCGCTGGCTACCACGCTTGCCGATGCGCGGTGGATCGTCGACCGCGCGGAAGCGACCGACCGCGTGTTCTGGACAGCGATGGAATATCGCTACATGCCACCGGCGGCCGCCTTCATTGCCGACGTGCATGGCGGGCGCATCGGCCGGTTGCAAATGCTGTCGATCCGCGAGCACCGCTTTCCCTTCCTGGCCAAAGTCGGCGACTGGAACCGGTTTTCGCGCAACACTGGCGGCACGATGGTCGAGAAATGCTGCCATTTCTTCGACTTGATGCGCCTGATCGTCCAGTCGGCGCCGGTGCGCGTCTATTGCTCCGGCGCGATGGACGTGAACCATCTGGACGAGCTTTATGGCGGTGAAATACCTGACATTATCGACAACAGCTTTACCACCGTTGATTTTGCCAATGGCGTGCGCGCGATGCTCGATTTGTCGATGTTCGCAGACGGCGCGGAAAATCAGGAAGAAATCACGGCGGTTGGCGACAAGGCCCGGCTCGATGTGCTCATACCCGAAGGCGCGCTGGTCTTCTCGCCGCGGGTTGGCTTTCGCGGCGAAAAAAAGGTCGAGCGCCGGGTGGTCGAGGTGGACCAGGCAGCGCTTAACGCCGGCAGCCACCACGGCTCGACCTTTTACGAGCACCAGAAATTTATCGCGGCAGTGCGCGGCGTTGGACCAGTCGAGGTTACCGCGCGCGACGGATTGATGGCGGTTGCAATGGGCATGGCTGCTGAAATCAGCGCGCGCGAACACCGCGTGGTCGCCATGGAAGAATTGGGTTTGGGTAAGGAATTATTGTTGGCGTGAACGCGCAAAGGCGCGGCATGCCCCAAGAAACGGCATTATTTTAAGCAATCCGGGGAGGAATTTAATGAACAAGGCACTATTGTTTGCAGGCGCTGCATGCTTTGCGATCGTGGCGGCCACGCCTGCCGTTGCGCAGACTGGCCCGGCCACAGCGCAGGACCAGGCGGCCGACGACAACGCACCACAGCCCGGCGACATCGTCGTCACTGCACAGAAACGCTCGGAGCGATTGCAGGATGTGCCGGTTGCGGTGTCGGTCATCGGTGGCGATGATCTGGCGTCGGTCGGCAAGGTCAGCCTTGAAGGCGCGCAATATCTGGTGCCGACGCTTAACTTCTTGAAATCGGGCACAACGCTCAACCAGTCACTGTTCCTGCGCGGGGTCGGCACGGCGACCTTCTCGATTGCCGGCGAGCCTTCGGTGTCGACGGTGGTTGATGGCGTTGTGTACAGTCGCTCGGGCGAGGCGTTCAGCGAACTTGTCGACATTGACCGCATCGAAGTGCTGCGCGGGCCGCAGGGCACGCTGTTCGGGAAAAACGCGTCGGCGGGCGTTATCAACATCGTGTCGAAGCGGCCCACCAGCACCTTTGGCGGCTATTCCGAATTCGGTTATTTTAGCGACTCTGAGTATCGCGGGCGCGTGGCGCTCAACGTGCCGATCGGCGACAAGATTCGCAGCCGGGCGACGGGCTTTTTTGATACCTATGACGGCAATATCCGCAACGTTACCCGCAACCGGCAGGTAAACGGCTTCCTCCATTATGGCGGCCGGTTGCAGCTTGAGGCGGATGCAGCGCCCAATCTGAGCCTCGCCTTCATCGCTGATTATCATCACAATGACGACGATTGCTGCGCCGAAGTGATTGCAACGCCGCCAATTGCAGGTGCAACCGGGCTGCCGACCACCAATTTGTCGTCCGCCGTGCTCCCCATTCCGCGCGGAGCAGATACGCGCGAAGTGGCGCAGAACCTCGTCACCGCGACCATCGAAACGGGTTATGGATTTTCGCTCCAGGCCGATTTGACGGTTGCCGAGCACGTAATCACCTCGATCACCGCGTACCGTGTTTATGAAAATAACGAGATCCGGGATGGCGATTTCCTGCCGGCGGCGTTTGTCGGTTTCAACCAGCTTCATGATTTTGGCCCGCAAACGGGCAATACCTTCACGCAGGAAGTGCGGCTGACCTCGCCGGGCAAGCAATTGTTCAACTATGTGCTGGGGGCCTTTTATTCGCGGGCGGTGTCGGAGCGCATTTTCAGCCGGTTCGTCACGCGCTGTGCGGCGGCGCCCGGGGCTGTGCTGTCGACGACTGCGCCCACGCCGTGCAGCAGTCCGCTTGCCGCCCCTATAACGCAGCCTTTTGGCACCGCCGATTTTGGCTCGACGTTCGACAATTTTTCGCTGTTCGGCCAGGGCACGCTGAATGCGACCAGCTTTTTGCGCTTTATCGGCGGCATTCGCTTTACGTCTGATAATCTTGACGTGTTTCATTCGCGCACCGCGAGAAACCTTGATGTGAACGCAGCCGGCGTGCCGGTTGGCACCGCGGGCATTAACCCTGCTTTTGATCAGGGCGTGTTCGATTCGCCCGGCGTAAACGGCGTGGTGACGGCGACGAACGGCATCCCCTTTACCGCGCGCACCAGCGCCACCAATTTCTCCGGCAAGGGCGGCGTTCAGGTAGATGTGTCGCGCAACAACACCGCCTATTTCACCTATTCACGCGGGTATAAGGGCCCGGCGTTCAACGTGTTTTTCAACCTGTCGAAAAACGGCACCAACGCGATCGCGCCGGAAACGTCGAACGCGTACGAAGTCGGCCTGAAGAATACGCTTTTCGGTGGCCGTCTGGTGCTGAACATCGCGGCATTCCTGGCGCAATATCAAAATTTCCAGGCCAATAACCCGGATAATATCGCCGGCGTCGTCGTCACGCGGTTTACTAATGCAGGCCGGGTGTCGACGCGCGGGGCCGAGCTCGATGCAAGCTTTCGCCCGGTTGCCGGGCTGAATTTTTCGGGCGGCGTTGCGTACACCGATGCGCATGTTGACCAGTTCAATGCGCCCGCTGGCGCTACGCCTGCGCAGATCATCCCTTCGGGCACACCGCTTGGCTTTGCGCCAAAGTGGAAGGGCAATTTGTCCGCTGATTATCGGTGGCGCGGCAACGGCAATTTCGACGTGCTGCTGGGCGCGCAAGGCTCTTACCAAAGTTCGCAGCTTGCCGCTTTTTCGCCCGATCCGGTCATCCGGCGCCTTGGCACCATTGGCGCCTATGGCCTCATCAACCTGTCGGTCGCGATTGCCGACAAGGCGGATCATTACCGGCTGACCTTCCAGGTGCGCAATTTGCTCGACCAGAGTTTTGCCGCCGCGATATCCAATGGCGGACCAGGCGGCGCTTATCGTTATCAAATTCCCCGTGACGCCGATCGCTATTTCGGGGTGACTGGACGCGTGAATTTCTAACCGGGAGGCGGTGCAGGATACGCCCGGCCAGGGAGCACTCCTCGGCCGGGCTTTCTTTGTCAGTGCGCCATCGCCAGACCATCCCCGCGATCAGCCTCGTCAACGGGGATGATGCGCGGAATGAGCATTTGGACGAGGCAGAGCGCCAGCAGGTACGAGCCCGAGCAGATGGCGAGCAACGGCCCATAGCCCCAGCCGTGCGACAGCGAATAGGCCGCAAGCTGGATTAGCACGATCGACCACATATTTCCGCAAAACGCCGCGATGCCGATGGCCGAGCCCACCGATCGCGCCGGGAAAATGTCGGTCGCAAGACCAAACAGGTTGGTCGAAAAGCCCTGATGCGCAAACAGGCCAAGCCCCAGCAACAGCGCCGCACTCCAGGCATCATTTACGAACAGCACGCCGATGACAGGGAAGATCATCAGCGCATAAAGCAGCAGCGTGCTCTTGCGCGCGCGATCAACGCTCCAGCCCATCGCCATCAGCCGCGTCGGCAGCCAGCCGCCGCTCAACGCGCCAAGCGCTGCCAGCAGATAGACCAGCGCGACCGGCAGCCCGAGCTTGCCCTGTGGCAGGCCAAACAGCCGGTGAAACAGATCAGGCAACCATGACAGCATGAAAAACCACACCTGATCGCTCAACACCTTGGCGATGGCGAGTGCGGCAAGCTTGCGGTCGCGCAGCAGCGATGCCCATTTTACGGGGGCAGGCGCGGCGCCGTCTTCGGCCACCGGCCGCACCTTGATGGCAAACCACACGGCAACCCAAATAAGCCCGAGGCCGCCTGCAACCAGAAAAGCAGTCCGCCATCCAAACGCGACCGCAAGCGCGGGGATGGCAAGCGGCGTTACCACCGCGCCGACGTTGGGCGCGGTATTGCCGATGCCGAGCGCGACCGAACGTTCCTTTTGGGTAAAATAGGTGGCGGCGGACTTGACCGCGGCGGGCGTGCCAATGGATTCGGCAGCGCCAAGCACGATCCGGGCGATGATGAAACCGGCAACGCCTGCGGCAAACGCATGCGCCATGCCGGCCAGGCTCCAGACCGCAACGCCAATCGCAAAGCCAAGCCTCAGGCCGACCCGGTCGATGAACCAGCCAGTTCCCAAAAACGCCACCGCGGCCGAAAACTGGAAGGCCGACACCATATTGGCATAGTCCTGATCCGACCAGCGAAACTCCGCCTCCAGCGAAGGCTTCAGCAGCGCCAATATCTGGCGATCAACATAGTTGAGCATGATGGCGAAAAACACCATCGCCACGATCACCCAGCGCGCCGCCCCGCCCCGCCCTGCCATCATCCAAGCCCTCCCGCCTTATTGCCTTGCCGATAACGTTGTCATACCCGCAACGCTTGGGCTAGTCATTTGCGCTTGGCGTGGATGGCGGCGTAATCAAGGGGCGGCATGGCGCACAGGCAAGCACAACCGGCGCAACGCCCCTTGCCGATGGCCGCCGACCTGTATGGCGATATCGAGCCCAGCCCCAAGGCGCGCTGGCAGGATTATCTGCCGGGGCTGATCGTGGTGGGGGCCGGAACGCTCTCCGCCGGGTTCATCTCCGACCATTATGGGGCGCCGCTTACCTTAATGGCCTTGTTGATAGGGCTGGCGCTTAATTTTTTGAGTGCGGACGCGCGGCTGGCGCCGGGGCTTGCCTTTGCCTCGCGCTCGCTGTTGCGCTGGGGGATTGTGCTGGTGGGCGTGCGCGTCACCTTTGGGCAGATTGCAGCGCTTGGGCCGGTCGCGTTGCTGGCGGTGCTGGTGATCGTCGCACTGGTGATTGGT
This sequence comes from Sphingomonas sp., assembly GCA_046155125.1. Classification (GTDB taxonomy): domain Bacteria; phylum Pseudomonadota; class Alphaproteobacteria; order Sphingomonadales; family Sphingomonadaceae; genus Sphingomonas. The sequence continues at coordinate 21,583 of JBJXEC010000004.1, forward strand.
GCGGGGGTGTTGGCGGCGCGTGGGCTGGGGTTTGACAGCGCGTTTGGGGTGCTGGCGGGCGGGGCCGTGGCGATTTGCGGGGCATCGGCCGCGCTCGCGCTTGCCACAACGCTTGGGGAGAAGCGCGCCGGGCAAGGGCAGCTGACGCTGGTGCTCGTCGGGATTTCGGCGATGAGTGCGCTCGCGCTCGTGTTCTACCCGTTGATTGCGCACGCGTTTTACTTGAGTGACCTGAAGGCGGGGTTCATGCTGGGCGCGTCGATCCATGATGTCGCGCAGACGCTGGGTGCGGGCTATGCCTATTCACGCGGGGCGGGGGAGATTGCCGCCATCGTGAAGCTTACGCGGGTCGCGCTGCTCGCGCCGGTGCTTGCGCTCGTTGCCATCGCCTATCCTGTCGAGGGCGCGCGGAAAAATGGGCCAGCGGTGCCGTGGTTCGTGGTTGGCTTTTTTGTCATGGCGGGGGTAAATTCGCTTGGCGTTGTCCCCGTCGGCGTTGCCGCTGGCGCTGAGCGGGTTGCTGCAGCGATGCTTGCCTGCGCCGTAACGGCCACCGCGATCCGATCGCCCATGCGGCAGTTGATGGAAGGCGGGCCGCGCCCGCTGCTGGTCATTGTCGCCGCTACCCTTGTCGCGCTCGGGCTCGCGCTTGGCGCGACACTCCTCCTGATCGGCTGATATGGGTTCAGTCCGTCCGCGCGGGCCCGGTTGAATCGCGCACCACCAGCGTGAATGGAATTTCGCGCTGCGCCGGGTTGTCGCTCAACAGCAGGTCAGCCGCCTGATGCGCCAGTTCGCGAATCGGCTGACGGATCGTGGTCAGCGGCGGCCACACATAACCGGCCAGTGCGGTATCATCGAAGCCTGCAACCGACAGCGCACCCGGCACTGCAACCCCGCGCCGGTGCGCCACGCTCAAAACGCCCGCTGCCATGTCATCGCTTGAAGCAAAAATCGCGGTCGGTGGCGATTGCAGCGCCAGCAGCGCTTCGGCTTCGGCAGCGCCTGATGCAAAGTCGTACTGGCCGTGCCGCACCAGCTCGGGATCAACCGCAATGCCTGCGGCCGCCATCGCCAGACGAAAGCCTGCCTCGCGCTGTGCGCTGGTTGCATAGCCCGATTGCCCCGTGATGAAGCCGATCCGCCGGTGGCCAAGGTCAACCAGATGTCGCGTCATGGTGGCAGCGGCGGCGCGGTTGTCGATATAGGTGGCCGGCGCCAGACCGGGATCGCTGCCCGGCGACACGCGGACGAACGCCACCCCGTGCCGTTCGAGCAGCGCCAGCACCGCGGGATGGTCGCTTGCCGGCGGGGTCAGGATCAGTCCATCGATATGGGTCGCCTCGATGAGGCTTTCGATATCGGCGATCAGCTTGGTAGAGCTCCGGTCGTAGGGCTGCGCGATCATCCGAACTCCGTCCGCCTCGCAGCGGTCGCGGATGCCGGATTGCATCTCATAAACATAATAGGGGCTCGGATTGTCGCAAATGAGCGCAATCTGAAAGGATCGCCTTCCGGCAAGCGCCCGCGCTGCGCTGCTCGGACGAAAGTTTAGCCGCGCGACAATGGCGGCGACCCGAGCGCGGGTTTCGGCCCCGACATAGCGTTCATTGTTCAGCACCCGCGACACCGTCTTGATCGAGACGCCCGCCTCGCGTGACACGTCTTTTATGGTCACGCGCGGCGCCCCGGGTTCTCGCATCGCATGGTTGGGCGTGACTGCAGGGTCGTTCACACAAGCGTTTTGCCCCAGCCCTTGCGCTGAGTCGATGCGTTGTTTAGCGCTGGCCTTGCGGTCACCGTCTTACTAATATAATACAGTGAGAGCGGCTTGGTGCTTGCCGCAACGTAACAAAAGGCGGCAGATAGCGACGATGCGTTACAGCCCGTTTGATTCTGGCCCGCCCGGCCGTGAGCGTCGCCCCTGGCGGGGCGATAACGCGCCGCTGGAACTGACGGGTGGCATGCCGCCACCCGATTCGGCATTTGGCGGACCCAGTGCCCTCGATGACGATTTGGATGAACGGCCGTGGGACGATCAGCCTTGGGTTGAAGGTCAAGCAGAGGCGCCACCGCGTCGCCGGTTTCGCTGGTTTCGCTGGGCGGTTCGCGGGGTGGCGGCCCTGTTCTTGTTGTTCATGCTGCTTGTCGGTTGGCTGGCGTTGACCGCGCCGCTGTCCAAATCACTGGAGCCGCCGACGCCGCCCCAGATCACGTTGCTGGCGGCTGACGGCACGCCCATTGCGCGGCGCGGCGCGATTATCGGCAAACCAGTCGATGCGGCGTCGCTTCCACCCCATGTGCCGCAGGCGTTTCTGGCGATTGAGGACCGGCGCTTCTTTAGCCATTGGGGGGTTGATCCCTGGGGCATTGCGCGTGCGATGGCGCACAATATTGCTGCCGGGCGGATGCGCGAGGGCGGCAGCACGATCACGCAACAGCTCGCCAAAAACGCTTTTCTTGATTCGGACCGTACCGCCGGGCGCAAGCTGCGCGAGGCGATGATCGCGTTCTGGCTTGAGGCGTGGCTGACGAAGAACGACATCCTGTCGCGCTATCTGTCGAACGTGTATTTCGGCGACAATGTCTATGGGCTGAGCGCCGCCGCAAAGCATTATTTCAGCACGACGCCGGCCCGGCTCACCGTCTCCCAGGCGGCAATGCTGGCGGGGTTGGTGAAGGCGCCGTCGCGGCTTGCCCCCACCGGCAATTTGAAGGGCGCGCGCGACCGGCAAAAGCTGGTGGTCGGCGCAATGGCCGAGGCCGGCTTCTTGTCCACGGCCCAAGCGGCGGATGCCGGGCCGGCAAGGCTCAAGACGGACAGTGCCTCGACGCTTCCCGACGGCACCTATTTTGCTGATTGGGTGCTGCCTGCCGCGCGCGACCAGGCCGGCGCCATCAATGCCGCGTCGCGGGTTTCCACCACGCTCGACGCGCGCCTCCAGCGTGCAGCGGAGCGCGCGGTCAGGCAAGCTGGCCTCAAAAAGGCGCAAGTCGCGATTGTCGCGATGCGACCCGACGGGCGGGTGGTCGCCATGGTCGGCGGCAAATCCTATGCCGACAGCCCGTTCAACCGGGCGACCCAAGCGCGACGCCAGCCGGGCTCCGCCTTCAAGCTGTTTGTGTATCTTGCCGCGCTTCGCAGCGGCCTGACCCCGGACTCGATGGTGGAGGATGCGCCAGTCACCATTGGCCAATGGAGCCCCAGGAACAGCGACGGGCGCTATCGCGGGCAAATCACCCTGCGCGAGGCGTTTGCGCGCTCAAGCAACGTGGCGGCTGCGCGGCTGACACAGCAGGTCGGCGTCGCTGCCGTCATCAGGGCGGCCCGCGACCTTGGCATATCGACACCGCTGCCAAGTGAGGCGACGATTGCGCTTGGTACCGCGAATGTGTCGCTGCTGGAACTCACGGGCGCCTATGCAGCGGTTGCGGCCAACGCCTACCCGGTGCAGGCGCGCGGGCTTGAGGCGGCTGAAGACCGTGGCTGGTTTTCCGTGCTGACCGGCCGGTCCTCGTCGCTTGGCAGCAGGGTGCACGATGACATGCTCGATTTACTCGCAAGCTCCATCGATTCGGGCACTGGCCGCCAGGCAGCGCTGTCGATCCGCAGCTATGGCAAGACCGGCACCAGCCAGGACAATCGCGACGCCTTGTTCATGGGCTTCGCCAATGATCTGGTGGTGGGCGTCTGGGTTGGCAATGACGATAACTCGCCCAATCCAGGGTTGTCGGGCGGCGGCATTCCGGCGCGGATCTGGCGCAATTTCATGCAGAACGCGCTGGGGGTGGCGCCCGCGGTACGCGCGACCCCGGCATCCGATTCTGGCGCCGATGCCGAAGCCGATCCCGACGCGCTGACCGGCCCCGATAGCGGCCCGATTGACACGCCGATCAAGGGCATTGAGGGGTCGTTTAGCGGCTTTGGTCTCAATCTTGAGCTGGGTCGTGACGGGACGATCAATGTCAACCGGGCGCCGCCTCCGCCGCCCGGCGCACCGCGCGGTGAGGACAAGCCGCGGCTGTTGCTCCGCCCGGTCGGCCCCTTGCCGGACGAAGGCGCCCCCAAAACGCCCAAACCTGCGCAATAATCGACCGCGGCAGTTGACGCACGCCGGACGGGCTCGCTACGCCCGGCTGTGCGCTTTTTCTCTGACAATGCCGCTCCTGCCTGCCCGCAAGTTCTGCGCGCGCTTGGCGAGGCGAACGTGCTCGACACCGCCTATGATGGTGATGCCTGGAGCAAGCAGCTTCGCGCGCGCGCCTCGGCCCTGTTCGAAACCGATGTCGAGGCCTTGTGGGTGCCCTCTGGCACAGCCGCCAATTGCCTGGCGCTGGCCGCGCTGTGCCCGCCGCACGGCGCCATCATCTGCCACCATGACGCGCATATCCAGAATGATGAGTGCGGCGCGCCGGAATTTTATACCCACGGCGCCAAGCTGTTGCTCGCTGACGGCTTGGGGGCAAAACTGACGCCGGCGTCGCTGCGCGCCGTGCTCGAGGCGACGCGCAACGATGTACACCAAGTCCAGCCGCATGCAGTCTCCATCACGAACGCGACCGAATATGGGCTAGTCTATACGCCAGCAGAAGTAGGCGCGATTGCCGAGCTTGCCCGGTCGCGCGGGTTGCGGCTGCACATGGACGGCGCGCGCTTTGCCAACGCGGTTGCACATCTTGGGTGTTCGCCCGCTGACCTAACATGGCGCGCGGGCATTGATGCGCTCAGTTTCGGTTTTATCAAAAACGGCGGGATGACGGCGGAGCTGCTGGTATTCTTCAAGCCCGATCTGGCCGCCGCCACGCTGTATCGTCGCAAGCGCGCTGGGTTGCTGCTGTCTAAAGGGCGCTATCTTGCCGCCCAGATCCTGGCGATGCTCAATGATGACGTGTGGCTGGTCAACGCGCGCAGTGCCAATGCGGGTGCTGCGATGCTGGGGGCAAGCGCGGGCGCGCGGCTGATCCACCCGGTCGAGGCCAACGAAGTGTTTCTCCGGCTTACGCCTGCTGAGGCCGCCAGCCTGCGGGCGCGCGGCTTTGACTTTTACGACTGGGGGCCGGGCGAGGCGCGGCTGGTCGTTTCGTGGCACCAGCGTGAGGCCGATATCCAGCCGCTGGCCGACGCGATCGCAACGTTGTGACGGGCGGCGCGCTGGTCTCGGAGCGCGGGCCAGGCTGCCTCAGCCCCAAGCGTTGCGCATCATGAGCGCCAGTTTGGCGCCTGAGGTTGGCGCGCAGCCGCCAAGCCGGACATGGATATTTGTTGCCTTTGTGCTGGTGACGCTCATCTGGGGGTCGACTTGGATCGTCATCCGCGATCAGCTCGGCCCGGTGTCGCCGAGCTGGTCCGTTACCTACCGGTTTCTGATTGCCGGGGTGACGATGCTGGCGGTCGCGGCGGTGCGGCGCGAGCGGCTGGTGCTTGACCGCACTGGCTGGGTGTTTGTCGGGGCCATGGGGCTGTTCCAGTTCTGTCTCAATTTCAATTTCGTTTACGAAGCTGAGACGTTCATCACATCAGGTCTGGTCGCGGCGGTGTTTGCCTTGCTGCTGATCCCGAACGCGGTGCTTGGGCGGCTTTTTCTCGGCCAGTCGCTCAGCCGTGCCGCCATTATTGGCTCCGTCATCGCGATGGTTGGCGTAGCGATGCTGCTGGCAGCGCAAATTCGCGCCGACCCCAACAGCGCGGTGAACACCCTTGTCGGTGTCGGTACGACATTGCTTGGCGTCGTGTCGGCATCATGCGCCAACATCTTGCAGGGGACGCAAACGGCCAAGCGTTATCCGATGATCCCAACGCTTGGGGTCGCCATGCTGGTCGGCGCTGTGCTGGACGCGGCGCTTGCGTGGTCGGTTGCAGGGCCGCCAGTGGTGGAATGGCGCCTGGGGTATCTGGCCGGCACGCTATATCTCGGCGTGATCGCCTCGGCGCTGGCTTTTACCCTTTATTTCAGTATCATCCGCGTGATTGGCGCCGCCCGTGCGGCGTATACCAGTATCCTGGTGCCGATTATCGCGATGGTTATTTCCACGCTGGTTGAGGGGTATCAATGGCGGCCAATCGGCGCCGCAGGGGCGGTCGTCGCGCTGGTCGGGCTCGTGGTTGCCGTCAGCGCGCGCAAGCCTGCCCGGTAATCTGGATAAGTCGGCGCCCAGCCCAGCACGCGCTTCGCCTTGCTGTTCGCGACGCGGCGGTTTTCGGCGTAAAATCCGCGAGCCATGGCGGACAGGCCGGCCTCGTCCATGGTCATTAGCGGCGGTGGCGGCAGGCCCAGCAGGCCGCAAGCAAAGTCGATGACTTCGTTCTGGCTGCACGGCAGGTCGTCAGCCAGATTGAATGCGCCCGGCGGCGCCCCAAACCCCGCAATAACCCCCGCCACAATATCGTCGACATGAATGCGGCTGAAAACCTGATTGGCCAGCTCAATCCGGTGCGCGCGACCCTGGGCAACGCGGTCCAGCGCTGAACGCCCCGGGCCATAGATGCCCGGCAGCCGGAATACGCGCGCCCCCCGCGCCAACCATTCGGCATCCGCCTGCGCCCTGGCGCTGCGCCGGCACGCGCCAGTCAGCGCCGATTCGTCGACCCAGGCGCCACCAGTGTCGCCATAAACACCGGTTGATGACAAATAGCCTGTCCATCCGCCATATTGCCGCAGTACCTCTCCATACGCGGTGAGCACCGGGTCTGTGCCATCGACGGGCGGCGTTGAGACGAGCATGTGCGTCGCCCCGTCGAGCGCTGCCAACACCGCGGCTTTGTCATAAAAGGCAAGCGTGCCCGCCGCGCCGGATCGGCTAGTGCCAGTGACTCGCCAGCCCCGCCGCGCCAGCCGTTCGGCCAGTCTGGACGCCGTATAGCCTAGACCGAACACGAATAGGCTGCCCGGGTCCCCGGCAGCGATTGGCACTGATCGTGGCAGCATGCCGCTCCTGCTTCCTGAAGCTGTCGGAAACACTTAGCGTATCGGGCGTTTTGCCGTAATACCATGCCAAGATTTCATCCCGCCGCGGCCTTGTTGTCGCGCCAGAATATCGAGCTGTTTGAATGCTAGACATCACTGCCGCCCCAGCCCAGCCCGCCGTTACGCGCCGCGATGCCTATCGCCCGCCCGACTGGATGGTGCCGGACATCACGCTTGATTTCGATCTGGATGCAGCGCGCACACGCGTGTGCGCAGCGCTGTCGGTCGTGCGCCATGGGGACGCTTCGGGCCCGTTGCGGCTTGATGGCGACGGCCTTACGCCGCTCAGTGTCAAGGTTGACGGGGTGGTCGTGAATGACTGGCAGCTTGACGGCGGCGACCTGATCGTGCCGTTGAGCGGAGGCGCGCATCTGGTTGAAACCGAAGTGGAGATTGCGCCCGATCGCAACACGCAGTTAATGGGGCTGTATGCTTCCGGCGGTTTGCTGTGCACACAGTGCGAGGCCGAGGGGTTTCGGCGGATCACCTTTTTCCCCGATCGCCCCGACGTGCTGTCGCGCTATACCGTGCGGATAACGGCAGACGCCGTGCGGTACCCGGTGCTCCTGGCCAATGGTGACCCGGTGGCGAGCGGCGCGCTGGCAGGCGGCCGCCACTGGGCGGAATGGCGCGATCCCTTTCCCAAGCCCTGCTATCTGTTCGCGCTGGTTGCCGGAGACCTGCAGGCCAATCGCGGCACCTTCAAAACGATGAGCGGACGCGACGTTGCGCTCGCCATCTGGGTGCGCGCGGCGGATTTGCCCAAGACCGATCATGCGCTAGCCTCGCTCAAAACCGCCATGGCCTGGGACGAGCAGGTTTATGGCCGCGAATATGATCTTGATGTGTTCAACATCGTTGCGGTCGACGATTTCAATTTTGGCGCGATGGAGAATAAGGGCCTAAATATCTTCAACTCGCGCTATGTTCTCGCCAATCCGGATACTGCGACCGATTATGATTTCGACGCGGTGTCTGCGGTCGTTGCGCATGAATATTTTCACAACTGGTCGGGCAACCGGGTGACCTGCCGTGACTGGTTCCAGCTGTCGCTCAAGGAAGGCTTCACCGTTTTTCGCGACCAGAGTTTTTCTGCCGATCAAGGCTCGGCGGCGGTCAAGCGGATCGAGGATGTGCGCGGGCTGCGCGCGGCGCAATTTCCCGAAGATGCCGGGCCGCTTGCCCATCCGGTGCGCCCGGAAAGCTATATCGAGATATCCAACTTCTATACCGCGACCATTTATAACAAGGGCGCCGAAGTGATCCGCATGATGGCGACGATGCTGGGCGCCGAGCGCTTCCGGCGCGGCACCGACCTGTATTTTGACCGGTTCGACGGGACGGCGGCCACCTGCGAGGATTTCGTTGCGTGCTTGGAAGAAGGTGGCGGCGCCGATTTCGGGCAATTTCGCCTGTGGTACAGCCAGGCGGGGACGCCGCGTGTGACGGCCACGATCAGCCATGATTCCGGTGGCGCAACCGCAACGTTGCGGCTCTCGCAGTCCCTCGTGCCAACCCCGGAACAGCGCGACAAAGCGCCGATGCTGGTGCCGCTGAAGGTCAAGCTGTTTGGCGCGACAAGCGGCGCTGCGATGACCGCAGAGCAGCTAGTCTTGCTGAGCGAGTCGTCCCAGACCATCACTTTTGACAGTGTGGGCGAGCCGCCGCTTCTGTCCATCAACCGCAGCTTTTCGGCCCCTGTTATCATCGAGGCAAACCGCACCGCGTCGGATCTGGCGATGCTGTCCGCGCATGACGATGACCCCTTTGCCCGCTATGAGGCGATGCAGCAACTGATGCTCGATACCCTGCTGGAAGCGGTGGGGAATGGCCAGGCCGATCACCGGCCCGTCATCAACGCGGTTGCCGAGACGCTTGGCAACGAGGCGCTGGACCCCGCCTTTGTGGCAGAAGCCGTGCTGCTCCCGTCGGAGAGCTTCATTGGCGATCAGTTGCCGGTCGTCGACCCCGAGGCTATTCATGCCGCTCGCGAAGCGCTTCGGCGTGATCTTGGAAGGTCGCTGGACGCACAGTGGCGGCGAGCCTATGCCGCGGCGCGTGCCGCCGGGCCGTTCGAATATTCGCCTGTTGCCAAGGGATTGCGCCGGCTGAAAACCGTGTCGCTGGGCTATATCGCCGCAAGTGGCGCCGGCGATGCCGCAGCGCTCGCCTTTGCCCAGTTCGAACAGGCCGACAATATGACTGACCGGCAAGGCGCAATGACGACCCTCGTCAACAGCAATTCCGACAAACGGGTGGCCGCGCTCGACATTTTCTACAACCGCTATTCCGATAATCCGCTGGTGCTCGACAAATGGTTTTCGACGCAAGCACTGTCGAGCCGGTCGGACACGCTCGCGCAAGTGATCGAGCTGTCGCGGCACCGCGATTTCACGCTCGCCAACCCCAATCGCGCCCGCGCGCTGGTGGGGGCGTTCAGCGTTAACCAGCGCGCGTTCCATCTCGGTGATGGCGATGGGTACCGGTTCGTGGCGGATCAATTAATCGCGCTGGACAAGCTCAACCCGCAAACCGCTGCCAAGTTGGTGCCGCCGCTTGGGCGCTGGAAGCGATTCGGGCCAGACCACGCCGCGTTGATGAAGCTGGAGCTCGAGCGCATTCTGGCAACGCCCGGCCTTTCGCGCGACATGTTTGAGCAGGCGTCGAAAAGCCTGGAGGACTAATGGCGGCGCTGGCTGTTGGTTTCGAGTTCCGGGGTGGTGCCGCGAGCGCAAGCGAGCCTGGTTGATCGGTGCTCGCAAGACCCGGTTGGCAGGTTTAGAAGCGGCTGATGGCGTTCCCTATTGACCATGTCCGCGGATCCTTTCCGGCGTTGTCGGTGGCACATGGCGGCAACCCGCGCGTGTACCTTGACGCGCCCGGCGGTACCCAGGCATGCGCGCAGAGCATTGCGGCAATGGCTGCGCATCTGTCTGGCGGGACGGCCAATTCGGGGGGCGTTTTTGAAACATCGGTTGCGACTGACGCGCTGAGCGCGGCCGCGCACGCGGCAATTGCCGATCTGCTGGGCGGCGCGCCTGACGAAATCGCGTTCGGGCCCAACATGACGAGCCTGACACTTGCCGTGTCGCGCTCCCTCGCGCGCAGTTGGGCAGCCGGCGACGAGATCATCCTGACCCGGCTTGACCATGATGCCAATGTGGCGCCCTGGCTGATGGCGGCCGAGGACAAGGGTGTTACCGTGCGCTGGATCGGCTTTGATGCCGATACGGGTCGGCTGGACATGGCGGCGATACCGGGCCTGTTGAACCGCCGAACGCGGCTGGTGGCGGTCGGGGCTGCGAGCAATGCGCTTGGCACCATCAATGATATACCGGCGATCAGCAGCATGGTGCGGGCCGGGTCCGACGCGCTATTTTACGTCGATGGTGTTCAGTCGGTGCCGCACCTGCCAACCGACGTGCGCGCGCTTGGCTGTGATTTTCTGGTCTGTTCGCCGTACAAGTTTTTTGGCCCTCATATTGGCGCGCTGTGGGGAAAACGCGCGGTGTTGGAGCACCTCACTGCCTACAAGGTGCGCCCGGCAGCGACGGCACCGGGTGCAGTCCGGTTTGAGACGGGCACGCCATCGTTCGAGGCGCAGGCGGGTGTCGCCGGGATGATCGCCTATCTGGAAGGCCTTGACGTTGCGGCCGGAGGCGACCCGGCAGGTACCCGGCGCGACCGGCTGGTGTCGGCGATGGAGCAGTGCGCGGCGTATGAGGCCGGGCTGGGGGAGCGATTGCTTGCCGGGTTGCTGGCGCTCAACAGCGTCCGGCTTTACGGCCCCGCTTCCATGGATGGCCGGGTGCCGACATTTGCGTTCACCGTTGCTAGCATGAGTCCGCAGGCTGTGGTCGAACGCCTGGCGGCGCAAGGCATTTTTGCCTGGTCAGGGCATTTTTATGCGGTGGAGACCGTCGCCGCGCTTGGACTGGAGAGTGCAGGCGGCCTGATCCGGGTGGGGCTGTGTCATTATAACACCGCCTGCGAGGTTGACAGGGTGCTGCGTGCGCTTGGCGCGATGCTGGACGATGGCGGCTAGCGCGCCCGCTGCTCTCGCCTCCCCATGCGCGCGCCTATCCTGATTACTTGCTCCCGGGGGGGGCAACGTCCTATGACCGTCACAATGGGGGCATTCGAAACCACGCCGACGCGCGTTCACCTGAGCCGGGAATCGGGTGCGCTGGGACGTCGCACGCAGCAAATTGTGACGGCAATGGGGGAAGCCATCGTTTCCGGCCACTATCCAAGCGACGTGATCCTGCCTGTTGAAGCGGTACTGGCGGATCAGTTCGGCGCGAGCCGCCCGATCCTGCGTGAGGCCGTAAAGGTGTTGAGCGCGAAGGGGTTGGTGACCAGCCGCCCGCGCCGCGGCACTTCTGTCACGCCGCCATCGCAGTGGAACCTGTTCGATCCTGACGTGCTGGAGTGGATATTGAACGGGGCGTTTTCGCTGCCCTTGCTGGTCGAATTCACCCATGTTCGGCTCGGGTTGGAGCCTGAGGCCGCCCGGCTTGCCGCGACGCGGGGAGATGGACCCGATATCGCCGCCATCGAGCGCGGCTATGCGCGGATGGAGGCGGCGCGCGACGGTGCGGATGATGCGCTGGAGGCCGACATCGCTTTCCACCTGGCCATTCTCGATGCCAGCGGCAATCGCTTCCTGGCGCGGCTCAAGCCGTTTGTGGCGGCCGCGTTGCATTTCTCGATCCGCTATACTGACAATATAGCGCGCGACGAGGACGCAAAGCTTGTGATCCATCGAAACGTGTATGAGGCCATTGCCCGTGGCGACCCGGTGGCGGCCGCTGGTGCTGCCAGAACGCTGCTTGAGGATGCCCGGGCGCTGATGGACGCAGGCCACCCGATACCCGCCGCAGATTGACCAGTCAGCGTGTCGCGGCGCCGCGGTTGGCGATAAGATCGTCGACGACGGCAGGGTCCGCCAATGTGCTCGTGTCCCCCAGCGATGACAGGTCCCCTTCCGCAATTTTGCGCAGGATGCGCCGCATGATCTTGCCCGAGCGCGTTTTGGGAAGCGCTGGCGTGAACTGGATTACATCGGGCGTCGCAATCGGCCCGATTTCGGTGCGCACCCACTTGACGAGCGTGTCGCGCAACGCATCGCTTGGCACGCTTTCGCTGTTGAGCGTCACATAGGCGTAAATGCCCTGACCCTTGATATCATGCGCAAAGCCAACGACGGCGGCTTCGGCCACATCCTTGTGGAGCACTAGCGCTGATTCGACTTCGGCCGTTCCCAACCGGTGGCCCGATACGTTGATGACATCATCGACCCGGCCAGTGATCCAGTAATAGCCGTCCGCGTCCCGCCGGCCCCCGTCGCCTGTGAAATAATAACCGGGATAGGCGCTGAAATAGGTCTGGAAAAAGCGCGCATGGTCGCCCCAAACGGTGCGCATTTGCCCCGGCCAGCTCCGCGCGATGACGAGATTGCCTTCAGCTGCGCCCTCCAGCACCTTGCCCTCGGCATTAACCAGCAGCGGCTCGACACCAAAAAAGGGCAGGGTCGCGCTGCCGGGTTTCAGCGCGGTTGCGCCGGGCAGCGGGGTTATCATGTGGCCGCCGGTTTCGGTCTGCCACCAGGTGTCGACGATCGGGCAGCGCCCCTCGCCGACGACATCATGATACCAGCGCCACGCCTCGGGGTTGATGGGCTCGCCCACCGTGCCGAGCAGGCGCAGGCTCTTGCGGCTGGTGCCGGTTACCCAGGCATCGCCTTCGCGCATCAACGCGCGAAGGGCCGTGGGTGCTGTGTAAAGCTGGTTCACGCCGTGGCGGTCGACCACGTCCCAAATTCGGGCAGGGGTCGGCCAGTTGGGGACGCCTTCGAACATCAGTGTTGTCGCGCCGTTTGCGAGTGGACCGTACACGACATAACTGTGCCCGGTGACCCAGCCAATATCGGCCGCGCACCAATATACATCGCCCTCACGACAATCGAACACCAGATCATGCGTCAGGCTCGCCCACAGCAAATAGCCGCCCGATGTGTGGAGAACCCCCTTGGGCTTGCCCGTCGATCCGCTGGTATACAGAATGAACAACGGGTCTTCCGCGTTCATCGGTTCGGCTGGGCAATCGGCGGCGGCGGCGGCCGTCAGGTCGTGGAGCCAATGATCGCGGCCAGCCTGCATGGTGACATCGCCGCCAGTCGCACGCACCACGATCACGGTCTCTAAGCACGGCGCAAGGGTAATAGCAGCATCGACATTGGCTTTGAGCGGCACTTGCTTGCCGCCGCGGCGCCCCTCGTCAGCGGTGATGACAACGCGGCTGTCGCAATCAGTGATGCGGCCAGCAAGCGCGTCGGGCGAGAAGCCGCCAAACACCACTGAATGGATTGCCCCCAGCCGGGCGCAGGCGAGCATCGCCATCGCAGCCTCCGGAATCATCGGCATGTACAGGGTTACGCGGTCACCCTTCCTGACGCCGACCGCCTTCAGCGCGTTGGCGATGCGGCAGACGGATGCGTGGAGTTCGGTATAGCTGATGTGGCGGGGCAGCGCTGCCGGGTCATCGGGCTCCCACACAATCGCGGTCTGCGCGCCGCGGGATGCAAGGTGCCGGTCCAGGCAATTGGCGGCGACGTTCAACGACCCGTCAGCAAACCAGCGCACGCCGAAATCGGCCTCGTCAAAGCAGCTTTCGTCGGCCACCGTTGGCGCCTTCGCCCAGTCGAGCCGCGCGGCTGCTTCGAACCAGAAGCCGTTTGGATCGCGTAGCGAACGCGCATAGTCAGTCGCATAGCGATCGGCGTTGACCCGCGCTTGCGCGGCCCATTGCGGGGGGATGGGATAGACATTGTCAGCCATCAGCGTGGTCCTTGGCTAAAGCGCAGCCCCAACCATAGCCTGCGCGGCGTCCCCAAATCCAGCGAGCCGCCGACATTGCGGGTGACAACGCGTTCATCGAACAGATTTTCCGCGCGCGCGACAAGACGCAGCTGGCGATTAAGCGAGACGCCTGCCAGCCCATCGACCGTCAAGGCAGGCGGCAAACTGTCAAGTTGCAGGTCATCCTCAAATTGCTGGCCAGTGTAGCGGACCGTCACTTGTGTCGTCACGCCGCGCGGCGCGGCATAGCCCAGAGTGGCGCTCACTGAGTGTCGGGGGGTTTGCGCCGGGCGCAGGCCGTTAAGCCCTGCACCCGCGCCCGCATCGTCAACCCGCGCGTCGGTATAGGCATAGGATGCGTCGAGCGACACCGCACCATGCTTGGCATGGCCCGAAAGCTCAATCCCGAGCGCGTTGATAGCCCCCAGATTGCGCCGCTCGCGAAGATTGGCGCCAATCGTCACATTGGCGATGGCGCCGGCCAGGCGGTTGTAAAAGGCCGTAGCGCTCAGCGAGAATTGCGAACCCGCCATGAGCTCCAGCCCGATTTCAGCGCCGCGCAGCCGTTCTGGCGCGAGCGCTGCGTTCGCGCGAGTTGTGATCGGAAAAACGACAAACGAGCGGTACAGCTCATTGAGCGTCGGCAGGCGAAAGCCGGAATAGGCGGCGCCCCGGATCGCGACGCCGGGCAGCGCCCGCGCCAAAAACCCCAGCCGCCCGGTCGCCTCGGTGCCGCGCCGCTCGGCAGAGCGCGCACGGGCGGTGGGGGCGCCGGTTGCCGATGCCTCGTTGAAGAAACCGTTCGCAATCACCCAGCGATCCAGCCGCACGCCGCCCGTCACGACCAGGCTCCGGAATTGCCAATCATCCTCGACAAAGCCGCCAATCGTCGCCATGTCGCCGCCCGCGGATCGTCTTGCCGTGGCCGCGCCGGTTTGAGCACTGAGTGCCTCCTCGTCAGCTCGCCCATCGGTTCGGCGGATATCGACGCCAAGCCTTAGCGTATGCCGGCCACCCAAAGGGGGCCGCAGCTCGACCTTGCCGCCAAGCCCGGTTGCCGGGGTGCGCCGCTGGTTGAGAGTGGGGCGAAAGCTCGTGGCGCTGACGACGACATTGCTGAAGTTGCGCGCCTGGACATAGCCAATCGCCTCCACCTGCCAGGTGCCGTGATGGATCAGCCGCAGGCTGGCGTCTGCACCCTCCGTCGCGCTGTCGGCGCCCGCGAACCGCAAGGTGCGGCGATCGTCGAACAGGGTCGCTCGAAAATGAAGCTCGGTCGCCGCGTTGACGGGCGCCACCCCGCGCAGCCCGACCGACCAGCCGCGGTATCGCGCCCGGGCGGTCGCTGTCGTCCGCTGGCCGGCCGGCGTTGTGAAGAAGCCGTCGCCCCGCTCGACCCTGCCCGACAGCGTCGCGAACCCGGCGCCGAGCGCGGGCGATACCGCAGCGCTTGCTTCCACGGCATTGTCGCTGCCGTAAAAGACTGTTGCGGAAACTGGCCGCAAATCAGCCCGGGTCGCGCTTGCCAGCTCGACGACGCCAGCCACTGCCCCTGCGCCAAACGCGCCGGTCCCCGCGCCCCGCGTGATCCGCGCGCCCGCAAATGTGCTTGCGTCCAGCGCGTTGAACGGGATGTGGCCGAAAAACGGGTCCGCAATCGGCACACCATCAAGCAACACCAGCGCTCTGCTCGCCGCGTTGCCGCCAAGCGCGCGCAGCGTCACCCCCTGGGCCGACGGATTGGCGGACCGGCTATCCGAGCGGCGGAATTGCTGCACACCGGCCACGTCCCGCAGCGCGTTCTCGATACGGCCGGAGGCATCGCTGGCGAGCTGGTCGCGGCTGAGGGTGATAGTGCCATAAGCCGGGGCGCCAGGTGGCAACGGCAGGCCGCGCCCGGTAACGACGATGTCCGCAGGCGGCGGTGCCGGCGGCCGCGTTTGCGCGCGCGTCGCGCCGGGCGTCATCACAAGCATGGCCAAAGCGGCTGTGCGCCCGCAAGCGGCGGGACAGGGCAAGCGGAAGTGGCGCCGGTTCATCGCTCAGGTCATTGACGACGACGCGCTCCGCATCAACCAAATTGCGCGCCGCGCCGGGCGCGCCTTGACAAGGATTCGGCAGTCACTCATGGCTGCGCTGACCTATCCAGGCTGGCGACATTGCGGGGCGACATGTCGGTTCAAGCAGTAATATTGGCAGGGGGCCTCGGTAGCAGGCTCGGCGAAGAAACAACTATCCGGCCAAAGCCGATGGTTGAGATAGGCGGCATGCCGATTATTTGGCATATCATGAAAATCTATTCATTCTATGGCGTGAATGAATTCATCGTTTGCCTTGGCTATAAAGGCTATATGATAAAGGAATATTTCGCCAATTACTTTCTGCATACGTCCGATGTAACCATCGACTTGAAAGAACAGTCGCTCGACGTTCATCAGAATTGGGGCGAGCCGTGGCGGATTACCCTGGTTGATACAGGGGCCGACACCATGACTGGCGGTCGGCTGAAGCGGGTGCAGCGCTATCTGCGGCCCGACCAGCCGTTTTGCCTGACCTATGGCGACGGCCTTTCGGACATAAACATTCGCAAGTTACTTGAATTTCACGCAATTCACGGCCGCAGGGCAACCATCACGGCAGTTGCGCCACCTGGACGTTTTGGGGCGCTCGAGATGGAGGGCAACATCGTCCGAGCGTTTCGCGAGAAGCCGGCGGGTGATGGCGGCCTCATCAATGGCGGCTTTTTCGTTCTGCACCCGAGCGTTATTGACCTCATTGAGGGCCCACACACCGTCTGGGAGCAGGGCCCGCTCGAAAAGCTTGCCCATGCAAGCGACTTGGCGGCGTTCCGCCATGATGGCTTCTGGCAGCCGATGGATACGCTGCGCGATAAGCTGCACCTCGAGCAATTGTGGCAGGACGGCGCGCCCTGGAAGCGCTGGTGATGGCGAGCCCCTGGCCTGGTCGGCGCGTGTTCCTGACGGGGCATACCGGGTTCAAGGGCAGCTGGCTGGCGCTGTGGCTCGCTGATCTGGGCGCGGAAGTGACGGGCTATGCGCTGGCGCCGCCGACCTCGCCTAGTCTTTATGAGCAGGCTGGCGTCGCGGGGGTCCTGGCACGCGACGTGCGTGGCAATGTCTGTGATTTGGCGGCCCTTGAGGCAGCGATCGCTGATGCCCGGCCGGATATTGTGTTTCACCTCGCCGCACAGCCGCTGGTGCGCGCCTCTTATGACGACCCGGTGGAAACCTATGCCACCAACGTGATGGGCACAGTCCATCTGCTCGAGGCATGCAGGCGCGTGCCCGGCATTAGCGGCGTTGTGTGTGTCACGTCGGACAAATGTTATGAAAACCGTGAATGGATCTGGCCGTACCGCGAGAATGATCCGATGGGCGGGCATGATCCGTACAGCAGCTCGAAAGGCGCTGCTGAGCTGGTGATTTCGGCCTATCGTCGTTCATTCTTTTCTGGCGATGACGCGCCGGGCGTTGCCTCAGTGCGTGCCGGCAATGTGATTGGTGGGGGTGATTGGGCAGCGGACCGGCTGGTGCCCGATATCGTCCGGGCGCTTGCCGGCGGCAACCGGCCACGCATTCGCGCGCCCGATTCCGTGCGCCCGTGGCAGCATGTGCTGGAGGCGCTGAGCGGCTATCTGATGATCGCCGAGCGGCTGCTCGAAGGCGACAAAAATGCCGCAATCGCCTGGAATTTTGGCCCGGCAGAGGGCGATACCCGGCCGGTTCGCTGGATTGTTGACGCGATGTTAACCATCTGGGGTGCTGAAGGGTGGGATCAGCCAGAAGGGGTGCAGCCACACGAAGCGGCGATGCTCCTGCTGGATAGCGCGCGTGCCCGGTCGCAGCTTGGCTGGCGTCCGGCGCTCGGCTTGGGGGATGCGTTGGCGATGGTGGTTGAATGGCACAAATCGGTGGCAGGCGGCGGCGATGCCCGCGACCTTTGCGCCCGGCAATTGAGCGCGTATCGCGCGCGGCGCGCAGCGATTGAGGGAACACGCACATGAGCACGGCACCCAAGTTCGACGCGCTCGATTTCAACGGCGCGATTGCTTCAGGCGATGAAGCGTCGGCCCGCGCGACCATCCTCGATATGGTTGCGGACTATGCCCGCGCCTTCCATTCGCCAAAGCCGTTTGTACCCGGTCAAAGCGCGGTGCCGGTGTCTGGCAAGGTTTATGGCGCGCCGGAAATGCAGTCGCTGGTGGATTCGGCGCTCGATTTCTGGCTCACCACCGGCCGCTTCAACGACGCTTTCGAGGCGCGGCTGGCCGAGCGGCTGGGCGTGCGGCACGCGCTCTCCGTCAATTCGGGGTCATCGGCAAACCTGCTCGCGCTGTCGTCGCTGACGTCGCATTATCTGCGCGGCGATGCCCTGAAAGCGGGCGATGAGGTGATTACGGTTGCAACCGGCTTTCCAACGACGGTCAACCCCTCGCTGCAATATGGCCTGGTGCCGGTGTTCGTCGATGTCGACATTCCAACGTACAACATAATGCCGGAGATGATCGAGGCGGCAGTGTCGCCCAAGACCCGCGCCATCATGATCGCCCACACGCTTGGCAACCCGTTTGACCTTGCCGAAGTGATGCGCGTTGCCGAAAAGTATAATCTTTGGGTCGTTGAGGATTGTTGCGATGCGCTGGGCGCGACCTATGCTGGCCAGGGCGTTGGCACCTTTGGCCATATCGGCACGCTGAGCTTTTACCCCGCGCATCATATTACCATGGGCGAGGGCGGTGCGGTGTTTACCGACAAGCCGCGGCTGAAGCGCGTTATCGAATCGATGCGCGACTGGGGCCGGGATTGCTGGTGCGCGCCGGGCAAAGACAATACGTGCGGCAAGCGCTTTGCCCGCAAGCTCGGCGACCTGCCGATGGGTTATGACCATAAATATACCTATAGTCATGCCGGGTATAACCTGAAGATCACTGATATGCAGGCCGCGGTTGGCCTGTCGCAAATGGACCGGCTGGATGATTTCATCGCCGCGCGCCGGGCGAATTTTGCCTTGCTGACGGAATTGCTTCGCCCGCTTGAAGAGGTGTTCATTCTGCCGGAAGCGACGGCCAACAGCGACCCTTCATGGTTTGGCTATCCGATTACGGTGCGGCAGGGGGCGCGGTTCACCCGCGATGCTCTCGTCCAGCATCTCGATGCGCATCGGATTGGCACGCGGCTGTTGTTTGGCGGCAATTTAATCCGCCAGCCTTACATGCGGGGCCGCGAGTACCGCGTGGTGGGCGATTTGGCCAATGCCAACATCGTCACCGACAATACATTCTGGATCGGCCTTTTCCCGGGCCTCACTCAAGATCATATTGGTTATGCGACCGCGCAAATTAAGGACTTTGTTAACCATCAAGGGCATATCACTGGCATCACCTAATCGGCGGGAAGACACGGGGGATCGCCACGGTGAATAGCTACGAAAAGCGGATGTGCGACATTTTGCGCGAAGGCGCCGACATTGGCGGCTTTCTGGCCGTTAAGGCGGAGTTCGAAGCAGAGGGGACGCGCACCGACGAGCTGCTCCGCTTGCTGGAAATTGCCCGGCGTGCCGGCGTCAACGTTGGTGTGAAGATTGGCGGGTGCGAAGCGATCCGCGATCTCATCGAATGCCGGCAATTTGGCGTGGATTACGTCATCGCACCCATGGTTGAGACGCCCTATGCGCTCTCCAAATTTGTGGCTGCGCGTGACAAGGTCTTCACACAGGAGGAGCGCGCCGATATCGGCTTTCTGTTCAATGTCGAGACGATCACGACCTTCAACAACTTGGTGGCGATGGGCGAAATCGCTGGCCGCGACAAAGTTGGCATGGTGTTCGGCCGCGTTGACTTTGCCGGATCGCTGGCGCTGGACCGTCGGGCGGTGAACACGCCCGAGACGACCGATGCCGTGGTGCGCGTCGCAGAAGTGGCAGCCGAGCATGATGTCGATCTGGTCGTAGGCGGTGGCGTCAGCCCCGAAGCGGTCGACTCGCTGGTGCGGGTGCGCAAAACGAAGCTGACGCGCTTTGAAACCCGCAAGATCATTTTTGATGCCGCTTGCCTGGAAGACGGCCGGGTGATGGCGGGGCTTGCCCTCGCGATCGAGTTCGAGCTGCTGTGGCTCAAGAACAAGCGCGACTATTATCAGACGATCGGCAGCGAAGACGATGCCCGGATCATGATGATGGAAGCCCGTCAGCGTATCAAGGCTCCGTTGCGCGGTATCGCCTGACCTGATTTTTCCCCAAAGCGACGGGAGGGGCGATTGGCCCGAATGCGCGTTGCCGATGTGATCGCCCAAACGCTGGTTGCCGGCGGCGTGACCGATATGTTCATGCTGACCGGCGGCGGCGCCATGCACCTGAACGATGCGTTCGGGCGGGTGGAGGGTCTGAAGCGGCACTTCAACCACCATGAACAGGCCAGTGCGATTGCGGCGGAGAGCTATGCCCGGCTGTCGGGGCGGATGGCGGCGGTAAACGTCACGACCGGACCCGGCGGCGTCAACGCACTGAACGGCGTGTACGGCGCCTATGTCGACTCCATTCCAATGATTATCGTGTCTGGCCAGGTTAAGCGGGAGACTTTCGCGCCCAATTTCGCGCTCGCATTGCGGCAGCTTGGCGACCAGGAAGTCGATATTGTGGGCATGGTGCGCGGCATCACCAAATATGCGGTGGTGCTCGACCGGCCTGAGGATGTGCTCAGGATCGTTGGCAAGGCGCTGTGGCTTGCGCGGCGCGGGCGCGCCGGGCCGGTGTGGATTGACGTGCCGATTGACGTGCAGGGCGCGGTTGTCGAGGTTGAAGCGCTCGACGCATTCGATCCGTCGAGCCTTAGCCGTGATGGCGAGGCGGCCAATACTGCGGCCGAGGAAGCGGCGCTTGTCGGCGCGGCGCTGGGCGCTGAAGTTGCAGCAATGCTTGGCGAGTTCTGCGCAGCTGAGCGGCCACTGGTGCTGGTCGGGTCCGGTATCAGGCTGTCGGACACGCACGCGCAGTTCCTGGATTTCATCGAGCGGGTTGGCGCGCCCGTTGTGACCGGCTGGAACGCACATGATGCCCTACCTAACGCGCACCCGCTTTATGCCGGACGCCCCGGCACCGTCGGTGATCGCGCCGGGAATTTCGCGGTGCAGTCCGCCGATTATCTGCTGGTGCTCGGCTCGCGGCTTAACATCCGCCAGATCAGCTATAACTGGAGGTCGTTTGCGTCGGGCGCGCGGATCGCGATGGTGGACATTGACCGCGCCGAGCTCGCAAAGCCGACGCTTGCGCTGCACCGGCCGATCCATGCCGATCTTCGCGATTTCTTCGCCGCCGCCGCAGCGATTCCGCTGGCGGTTGGGCAGGAAAGCGCCCGCGCCGCCTTTGTCGCGCGCTGCCGCGACCGAAGCGAGCAGTTCCCGGTCGTGCTCGATGACTATTGGGCAACGCCCGCGCCGGTAAATCCCTATTGCTTCACGCAGGCGCTGTTCGATGCGCTGGAGGTGGGCGATGTGGTGGTGTGTGGCGACGGCACGGCTTGCGTAACCACTTTCCAGGCGGCCAATCTGAAGCCCGGCCAGCGACTTTACACCAATTCGGGCTGTGCCTCGATGGGGTATGATCTGCCTGCCGCCATTGGTGCGGTTCATGCAGGCGTTGCGCGGCGGATCATTTGTCTTGCCGGCGATGGCAGCATCATGATGAACCTGCAGGAATTGCAGACGATTGCTGGCGAGCGGCTGCCGATCAAGATTTTTGTGCTCAACAATGATGGCTATCACTCGATCCGTCAGACGCAGCAGAATTATTTCGCCGATAACATTGTGGGTTGCGGGCCCGATAGCGGGCTGAGCTTTCCCGATTTCGTCAAAGTCGCCGCCGCCTTCGGCCTGGCGACAAGCCGTGTCGATACCCATGCCGCGCTCGCCGGCGCGATTGGCGCAGCGATCGCCGGCGACGGCCCGTCGCTATGCGAAGTCATTATCGACAAGGAGCAAGGCTTTGCGCCCAAGCTCGCCTCGCGGCGGCTCGATGATGGCACGATGGTGTCGCCCGCGCTGCACGACATGGCCCCGTTCCTGCCGCGCGATGTGCTTGCGGCGGCGCTCGACCGGGAACCCGACAAAAACGCCGAGGCAGCATGACGCTCGCGGCGATTTTCGACCTCGATGGTACGCTGGTTGACAGTGCGGCAATCTGTGCCGCGATCCTGAATGCGATGCTCACCGAGCGTGGCGCGCCTGCGGTGCTTGCCCGGGCCGAGGTTGTGCCGCAGCTGAGCGCGGGCGGGCCGCAAATGGTGGCGGCCTTGCTGGGCGTGTATTGCGGCGATCCGGCACGCGATATCGCGGCGTTTCGCGCGCGCTATGCGGCAATGCAAACCCCGGCTGACAGCCTGTATCCTGAGGTTCGCTCCGGGCTCAATGTGTTGCACCGGCGCGGGGTGCGGCTGGGGATTTGTTCCAACAAACCGCAGAATTTGTGCGAAAAGGTGCTGGGTGATCTCGAATTGGCGTCGCTGTTTGTAACAATCGTTGGCGGGCGACCTGCGTTGCCGCCCAAGCCCGCGCCAGATTTGCTGTTCCAGGCCATGCGGCAAATGGGTGCCGCGCCAGCATCGACGCGGTTTGTCGGTGATAGCGCGCTTGATGGTGCGTGCGCGCGTGCGGCCGGAGTTACGTTTCTGGGCGTTGCCTATGGGTATGACGCGCTCGACACGCCCGAGTGCCATGCGCGCTTTGGCGATGTAGTCGATGCGCTGCTGCAAGGCGCCGGCGCGCCGGCCGGAGCGGTTGCCGCATGACTGTACCGACCCTTCCCGCACACGTCGCCCAAGCGCTGGCGCGGGCGGGCAAGCGCGTTATCCTTACTGGTGCGAGCGGCTGGCTCGGGCTGGCGACGCTGGAGCTGCTTGAAGGCGTGTTTGGCGCTGCCTTGGCGAGCCGCGTGGTGTGTTTCGGCGGATCGGCACGCACGCTTGGGCTGCGGTCTGGCACCCGGATCAATCAGTACCCGCTCGACTCAATCGCAGCGCTTGAGCCGATGCCCTCAATGGTGCTGCACTTCGCCGCCTTGACGCGCGACCGCGCCGAGGTGATGGCAGAAGCCGACTATCGCGCCTCTGCTCTCGGCATCCGTACCACCGTGCTGGCAGCGCTTGGCCGGTGCGGCGCGGACGCGGTGTTCCTGGCCTCGTCCGGCGCGGCGGCCCGCGTGGAGGACGCAGCGGCGCCGGCAGCACTTCGTTGCTATGGCGACGTCAAGCGCGACGACGAACAGGCGCTTGCCGACTGGGCCGAGGCGACCGGCAATAGCGCGGTGATCGCGCGGATCTTCAATGTGTCGGGCCCCTATATCAACAAGACCGGGCATTATGCGCTGTCCACCTTCATTTCGGCAGCACTGGCCGGGCAGCCAATCCGGATAAACGCCGGCCACCGCGTCGAGCGCGGTTATGTCGCGATCCGCGAATTGATGGCGGTGGTGCTGGCCGAGCTTATCGACAGTACCAGCATGTGCCGCTTCGACGCTGGCGGTGATCCTGTCGAGCTTGGCACGCTTGCCCAATTGGTCAGCGACGTGCTGGGTCCCGTGCCCATTGTCCGCGCGGCAGCGGCTGACGCGCCGGTTGATCGATATGTCGGCAATGCCACTGTGTACCAGACATTGCTCGCCAAGCACCGGATTGCGCCGGTGCCGCTCGCGACTCAAATCGTCGAAACCGCCGACTGGCTCGCCATTGGCGGCACGTCGGCCGACCGGTGCGCTGCGTGACGGTGCCCGGCAGTATCATGGCGTCGCTCATCGCCATCCCCGGCATCCGCGATTGGCGGCTGCGCTGGGCGCTTGTGGGCATGGCGCTGTTCGTCTGCGGCCTGCTAACATTGTACCCGACCCAATACCGCGCGTCGGCGCTGCTCGCGCCCGCATCGCTTGCCGATATCGGGCTTGGCGGCACGCTTGGCCAGCCGCTCGCCGTCACCAGCATTTTCGGGGTAAAGGCGCCGGCTGAAGTCGGGCTGGCGATCGCGCGGAGTGCGCCGGTCCGTGCCCGGGCCGCACGGTTGCTGTGCATTGCGCCCGCCCGCCAGGAGGCAAATGTCATCGTGCGCAGCGCGCGGGGGGGGCTGGTGCTGGTGGAAGCGCGCGATGCCAGCGCCAACAACGCGCTCGCGCTGGTGGCGTCGCACGTCGCGGCGATGCGGGTGGAACTTGCCGCGCTGTCGCTGCGGGAACGGAGCCGTGCGCGGGCGTCGTGGCTGCTCATTGACCCGCCCCATGTCGATGTCGGCCGGCCGATCAACTCGCGGCCGCTTGCCGTTGGCGCGCTGATCCTGCTGCTCGCGACCGTCATGGAAGTGTATCGCAGGCGGCCGCCGCTGGGTGTCAGGACGGCGCGATGACCATCAGCGACGGGCCGGAAATCTCGGTCGTCATTCCGTGCCGCAACGAAGCGGCAAATGTTGTTGCGATGGCCGCCGCCGTCACAGCAGCGCTGGATGCGGTTAGTGCGACATTCGAGCTCATCTTCATCGACAATGCGTCAACCGACACCACCGCCGCGCTGGTGCGCAATCTGTGCGCCGCTGACCCGCGGATAAAGCTCATCATCAATGCCCGCAATTTCGGCCAGATGCGCTCGCCCACCTATGGCATTTTCCAGGCGCGTGGCCGGGCGGTGATCGGCATGTGCTGCGACTTTCAGGATCCGCCGGATTTGCTTGGACGCTTTGTCGAGCGGTGGCGCAGCGGCACTGACATCGTGCTCGGGGTCCGTGAGAGCGAGCGCTCCGGCTGGCGGCTTAAAACAGCGCGCAACCTTGCTTATGGTTTTGCCCTGCGGTTCGGTGATTACCCGGTCGTGCGCGATGCGACGGGCTTTGGTTTATATGATGCAAAAGTGGTGCGCGCGATCGCTGCACTCAATGAGCCCGAGCCGTTCTTTCGCGGTATGCTCGCCGAAACCGGGTTCAGCATTGCGACCATTCATTACGCACGGCCCGCGCGCGCGGGCGGCAAGTCGAACAATGGCTTCTTCGCGCTGCTCGATTTTGCGCTGTCCAGCCTGGCCAGCACTTCCAAGAAGCTGATCCGGGTGCCCTTCTATCTTGGGGTAATGGGCATCGCTGCGTCGCTCATGATGCTGCCCGTCTTGGCGCTCGCGGCACTGGGTGGTGGTGCCTGGCTTGGCTGGCTTGCGGCGAGCGCTGTCGAGCTGCAACTGGGGCTGTTGTTTCTGTTCCTCGGGATCATCGGCGATCAGGTTCGGCTGGTATCGGAGCGAACGCGCGGCACGCCGTTGGTCATCGAACGCGAACGGGTTAATTTCTGATGGCGCGGCACCAGTTTATCGCAGCGCCGCCTGTGGCGACATCGCTTGCGCAATTGTTGCGCTATTATCAGGTGGGCTTGGTCAATACTGGCTTTGGCTTTGCCTGTTATGCGGGGCTGGTGGCGCTTGGTCTCAACATCTTTGCGGCACAACTCGTCGCTTACGTGGCTGGCGCAAGCTTTAACTACATCACCTATCGACGCTTCGTTTTTGTCGGCGCAGCGCCTGCGGGCCGGCGGTTTGCGGCATCCTATCTTGTGCATTATCTGCTGAGCGCTGCCATCCTGGCCGGGCTGGTTCGCCTTATCCCATCGCCCTATCTCGCTGGCCTGGTCACGGTGCTGGTCGCGTCGCTGGTCAATTATGTCGCGCTCAAGCGCCTGGTGTTTGCCCGGTGATGCCGCCGCGATCGCCCGCCACGCGCAATTTGTGGCTTGAGCGCTGGCTTGGCCGAATGATTCTGGCGGCGCTGGCCTGGGTGCTGTTGACGGGCGTCTATGCACATCATTTGCCGCCACCGATGTACTATTTTTCCGGCGACCGGATGATGGACTGGTTCAACACCGCATTTTGGGCGCGGGATGCCGGCATGTATGACAATTGGGGGAGCATTTATCCGCCATTGTCGTTCCTGCTGCTCCGGCTACTGGGCGATACCGGCTGCTATCCGGCATTCGACGGCGTGGCCGCGCGAGCGTGCGATACGGCAGGGATGTTGGCGATTCACGCACTATACGTGCTGGACGTGGTCCTTATCGCCCGGGCTTTCCTGAAGATCGACCGTGCAACCGCTGTGCCGCGCGCTATCGCGCTATCGGCAGGCTTGCCGCTCGTTTACGCGCTCGACCGGGGCAATCTGATGCTCGCCTGCGTGCCGTGTGTGGTGCTCGGCGTTGGCCCGCTATGCCGGGCCAGCTGGGCGCGAGCCGCGTGGGTCGGTGCTGCACTGAACTTCAAAGTATATTTGCTGGGCGCGGTGGTCGCGCAGATCGCTGGCGGCAAATGGCGGCGGGTGGAGCGCGCGCTGATCGCGGCAGTTGGCGTGTATCTTGTGAGCTTTGCGCTGCTCGGCCTGGGCACGCCTGGCGAGATCGCGCAGGATCTGATCGCGTTTGGCAGCGGTGATGCCCCGCGACTGATCGATCTTTGGTATCCCTCAAGCTTTGTGCCGCTGCGCTCACTGCTCATCGCGGACAATCCGCAGCTGCTGGCGCTGCTCGGACCAGACGTTGGCGGCGCGCTGATCGTTGGGCTTCCCTGGGCGGTTCATGCCGTGCAACTGTGCATCGTGGCAGCGCTGGCGGCTGCCTGGATCCGGCCGGGCGCGGTGCCGACCTATCGGCTGGCCGGGCTGGGCGCAGCGCTTGCGCTAATCAGCGTCGAGGCAGGCGGCTATGCGCAGTGGTTTGTGCTGTTTTTCGTGATGATCGAGCGCTGGGAAGCGGGCTTTGGCGCGAAATGGGCGATTTTGACGTGTTACGCCCTGTGCATGCCCCTTGACATCGTGTTGGCAGCGGCCCCGCAAGGCGCTGGCTTCCCGCCGCTCACTCTCGGTCATTTTCTGCGCCCTGCGATGCTGGCGTCGATTCCGCTGGCGCTGTCGCTGGAAACGTTGGCCCGGGCTTGGCGTACCCTGCGCGCGGGCCGTGCTGTGGCAAATTCGACTATGGACCCGCTCGCTGTCTGAGCCGCTGGTATCAGGCCAGCACGAGCAGGAGCGGCAATGCGCTGCCAGCCGCCAGGAGCACCAGCGACAGCGTGCGCATCCGTGCATTGTTGAGCGCCACGACCAGGCCAATCAGCGTGGACAGCATCAGCCCAATTGACATCAATCCGACAAACGCCTTGAGCGCCAGGGGATAGGCCCGCGCGGGAGGCGCGCCCGCCTTTTTAGCGAGCCCTTCGTCCGGCGGCGTGGCGCGCTGCGGCGTGGCGAGCTTCGGGCGCGGCATCGCTTGCTTCTTGTGCAGGCTTGCGATCACGCTGATCCACCGGGGCGGCGGGGACGCGCCTGCGCGCCGTTCATGAAAATCGAACGTCTGAAGAGCGCCACTGAACGCAAAAAACAGAATGGCTGGCGCAAACAGCACGCCCAGATAATGATGATAGACGCGCAGTCGGCGCATCATGCTGGCTTTCATCGGTTTCGTCCTCCGCGGATGCCTCAGCGCTGTTTGGTAACCGGGCGGCGGCCACGGCGCCACGGATTATTCGCCGAACGCGCCCTTGCGATACAGCATGGTGATCGCGACGCGGCGGTTGCGCGGATCGGCGGCATTATCGGAAATAAATGGCTCGCGGTCGGCGACGCCTTCGATCCGCTCGAACCTTGCATCTTCCAGACCACCCGCTGCCAGCCGTCGGCGCGTGGCTTCGGCCCGGCTGCTAGAGAGCAGCCAGTTGTTCATCCCAGCAGGGTTCTGGAACGCGAGACTGTCCGTATGCCCGCGGATCATGATGGTGTTGCCAAGCGGCTTGATCGACTGGGCAATAAGGCCAATCAACTTGTCCGCTTCGGGTTCGAAACTCGTCGTGCCCAGCGCAAACATCGAATAATCGGCATTGTCGACCAAGTCGATCCGCAACCCTTCACGCGTTGGTACGAAGCGGACATGCGTCGCCAGTTTCGACAGCTTGGCGTTTTGCGCGACTTCCTGCTTTATCTGGCGCTGGATTTTCTCGAAATTGCTGCGATCCTCGGCAGCGAGTTGGTTCTTGAGCGAACCCTTCTCGCCGGTCCCCACGTTGGCGCCTCCAGTTGCGCCGACGGGGACAGTGAGCGCTCGCGTACCGGTTTGTGCCGCCTTGTGCGGGTAGTTATCCAGATCGGTAATCGACTCGCCGCCAAACGGCCCATTGGAGCCCGCGCTTGCGGCGCGCGTCGTGATGAGGCTGGGGGCGAAATAGTCGGCGAGCGCCTTGCGCTGTTTCTCGTTGGTCGCGCCAAGCAGCCACATCAGGAGGAAAAACGCCATCATGGCCGTTACGAAATCGGCATAAGCGACCTTCCAGGCGCCGCCATGGTGGCCGCCATGCCCTTCGATATAAATCTTCTTGACGATGATTTTCGGCGGCTGATTGTTGCCGTGCGGCGCGCGACCCGCCACTTACCTGCCCCGCAACCCGTCGAACACCTCGGCAAAGCCGGGCTGATTGTTGTGGGCAATCCCCGAGCGTGCTGCTTCGATGACGAGCGGCTGCGGGTGCCCGTGGAGCGAGGCGATGATGATTTGCTTGACGGTGTGGTAGATCGCGGCATCGGCATCGATGATTTGCTGGAGCCGCGTGGCGAGCGGCGCGACGATGCCATAGGCCAGCAACACGCCCATGAACGTGCCGACCAGTGCCGAACCGATCAGCGCCCCCAGAATCGCTGGTGGCTTGTCGATCGACCCCATCGTCTTCACGACGCCAAGAACGGCTGCAACAATGCCAAGTGCAGGCAGCGCGTCGGCCAGCGTCTGGAAGGTTGTTTGCGGACCCTGCACTTCATGATGATGCGTCTTGATGGTGTTGTCCATCACCTCTTCTACCGCGTGCACATCGAGCGTGCCCGACGAGACGACGACCAGCCGCAGCGTGTCGGCGATCAGTGAAATCA
Organism: Sphingomonas sp.; assembly: GCA_046155125.1. GTDB lineage: Bacteria > Pseudomonadota > Alphaproteobacteria > Sphingomonadales > Sphingomonadaceae > Sphingomonas. The sequence continues at coordinate 50,338 of JBJXEC010000004.1, forward strand.
GTGCGTGATCGGCAAGCAGCCGGGGATATTCGGTGAAGATGGCGCTCGATTTCGGATCTTCGACATGCGGCTCAAGCGCGATCGGCCCTTCGGTGCGCAGCATCTTCATCAGTTTGGACACCAGGAAGATGGTGTCGAGATAATCCTGCTTCTTGTATTTGGGGCCTTTCAGCACCTTCATCAGGCCGCCGCCCATCGCCTTTAATTCCTTGCCGGAATTGCCGATGATGAGCGAGCCGGCAGCCGCGCCGCCGATGATGAGCATTTCGTGCGGGATGGCCTCCATCACGGGCTCCAGGGCCCCGCCGGTAAGCGCAAAACCGCCGAAAACCATGACGATCAGGACAACAAGGCCGATCACTGGAAACATGCTGGTGGTCTTCCCCCATCGAAATCAGTCGGCCGTCCTTAAGGATAACGACCAGTTGACGAACTTATTCAGCTGATATTGCCGCCAACCCGTTACCAATTCGCCAATCAGCGAATATAATCGAACAGCGACAGCTGGCTCAGCCGAGTGAAGCTCGCTTGCGTGGCCTGCAAAATGGTCGATGCCTTTTGCAAATTGGCGATGGCCGCTGTCAGGTCGGTATCTTCAAGGCCAGATCGGTCCGCCTCGCGGGCAATGCCCGTGTCCTGAAGGCGGTTGGTTTCCAGGTCGAGCCGCGCGCCGCGCGCGCCGACGGAGCCGCGCAGGCCGTTGATCTGATCAAGCCCCGACTTCAACCCGTCGATGGTCGCGCCCGCTGCGGCATTTACATTGGTGTTGGTGTCAAACGCGTCGGCAAGGTTGCTGATCGCGGCGAACAGGGTGGTTGCCCCGCCCGCCCCGGTTATTCCGCCAAACACACGCTCGGCGGTTTCGGTTGGCTGGATGTGTCCGGCATCGCCAATCGGGATTGAGGCTGGCGTTCCAGTACCGGTGAAGCTCACGGCACCAGCGGCGTCGACGGTGACGGCCGTATCGCCGGTTGCGGCGCCAAACAGCGGACCACCGCGAGCGTCCTTGCTGTTGGCGATGGTGACGAGATCGTCGACGATGCTGCGCAGTTGGCTTGCGACCACTTTGCGGTCCGCGGCGGACAATGTTCCGTTATTGGCCTGGATCGCCAGTTCCTGCGCGCGCTGAATTTGCGTCGCGACATCGCCGAGCGCGGAGTCAGTCTGCGACAACAGCGTTTGGGCAAGCGATATGTTGGCGGTCGTGTTCGTGTCGTTGGCGGTCGCGACCGCAAGGCGTTGCAGGCGCTGATAGGCAACCGGATTGTCCGACGGCCCGGCAAATTTTTGACCGGTCGATATCTGTGTTTGCAGGGTTTGTGTTTGTGTGGCGAGCGTGTTGATGCGGCCCGCGGTGCGATCATAGAACAGGCTGTTGCTGATGGTCATGCGGTGGCCCTATCGGATGTCGAGAATGGTCTGCAGCGTTTCGCGCGCGACCTGAATGACGCGGCTGGACGCTTGATACGCTTGCTGGAAGCGCAGCAGGTCGACTGCTTCATTGTCGAGGTTGACGCCCGATATCGCGTCGCGGGCCGTGATGGCGCCGTCGCGAATCGCGGTTTGCGCGGTCGAAATCGTCTTTCGGGAGGCCAGCGCGGCTGCGTTGTCGGCCGTGATCGCGGTTACCTGGCCTTCAAAGTCGGCGGACGTGCGCACCGCTGCCAGTGCCTGTAGGTTGCTGTTGTCACGCGGACCACCGCCGATGCCTGCCGCCGCAATACCGCGCGGGTCGGCGAGCGACAGGGTGAACTCGGTCGGTACGGTGGCCGAGGAGAACAGCGGCGCGCCGGGCGTACCATCAAGCGCGCGCCCCTGGCCCTGCACGGTGTTCACGGCATCGACAAAATCGGTTGCGATCTGATCGAGCGACTGAAGCGCGTTCGCGACGCGCTGTGCGCTTTCGACAATCCCTGCAAGCGCGCCTCCAGCGGGAGAGAAGCTGGAGGCTGTCTGGTTGCGGTACACGCCAAATGAAACCGCGCCTGTCGTCCCGCGAACGTAGGTGACCTGGCTGACATTTTGCCCGTCCACCAGAAGCGGCCCGTTGCTGCCGCCAAGTTTCACGGTCGCGCGCCCCGCCAAATCGGTGGTAACGCCAATGTCGCTGAGCGCGCTCAATTGTTCGAGCAGCTGGTCGCGCTGGTCAAGCAGCTGCGCTTGAGAGGCGCTGCCAGGCGATGTGCCGCCCAGCCCGTAATTCACCTTGGCAAGCGCGGTGCCGAGCGTTTGCAGCTTTGCGACCGCATCATCGGCGATGGCGTCGATGTTGACGTTGACCTGGTCGAGCGCCCGGCCAGTGCCGGCAAACGCGTTTGCCACGCCGGTTGCGTGCTCAAGAAAGGCCGCGCGCGGCGCCGAGGCTGTGGGATCGGCGGCGATCGTGTTGGCGGCGTTGAAGAAACTGGTGAGCTGGCTCGACAACTGGTTGCCGGTCAACGCTGTTTCGATCTGGCCGAGCACGGCAACACTGGTGTCGGTGCGGGCAAGATCGGCGCCCGCCGCGCGGACATCGGCCGTGCGCAAATCGTCGGACTGGCGGTTGATCGACTTGACGACAACGCCATTGCCATCGAGCGCGCGTGCGCTGCGCCCGCTGACTGAGGTGACCTCTGACAAGTTGGTCGTGCGGCGCGTATAGCCAGCGGACGAGGCGTTTGCGATATTGTCCGACGTGGTGGTCAGCGCGGTCTGGAACGCGCGCACACCGCTTGCGCCGATAGAGAGAATATCGCTCATGGCGCGGCCTCCGGCTCAGCGCCGCCTGGTACGGACGCCCCACCAAGCTCGGGCTGCGTTTTGGACAGGAAATCGACCATCGCCTTGCCGATGCCCAGCGGATGGTGCTCGGCCATGATCTGTGCCGTTTTCTGGTCCTGCATCTCGCGGAACGTGTCGGTCGCCTGACTGGAGAAAATGTCGTCGGCCAAATGCACGCTGCGCATCGACTTCAGCATCATATGCGTAAACACTGCCTCAAACTTGGTGCCGGCCGCCTCCAGATTGGCACGCGTCGACAGCCGGCTCGTGTCTTTAGACACATTGGCCGCATCGAGCGTACCAGCAGGAAGGCCAGTGGTTGGGCCGCCCGGTGTCATAGGATGATCAGGTCCGCTTTCAGCGCGCCAGCCTCTTTCAGCGCTTCAAGGATCGCGACGAGATCAGCAGGCGATGCGCCAATCGCGTTCATGGCCTTCACCACATCGGCAAGTTTGGGGCCGGGCTCAAGCAGGAAGATGGGCTTGATTTCCTCGGTAATGCCAACGCCGCTCTTTTGCTCAAGCGCGGTTTGCCCCTGGCTTAGCGGCTGGGGCTGGCTTACTTTTTGCGACTCGTCGACGCGCACGGTGAGCTTGCCTTGTGTCACGGCCGCCGTGCCCAGCCGAACGGCCGAGTTGATGACGACGGTGCCCGTGCGCGCGTTAACCACGACGCGCGCCGAAGGTTCGGCCGATGTTACAGTCAAATTCTCGATCTGGCTCATCAGCGTAGCGCGGCCATCCGCGCCCTCGGGCGCTGACACCGCGATCGAGACGCCGTCAACTGCCTGAGCGCGCCCTGGCCCCAGCCGGGCGTTGATCGCAGCGGCAATATTTTGTGCGGTGGTAAAATCAGCGCGGGCAAGGTTGAAGGTCAACAGCGGCGTGTTCGCAAAGCCGGTATCGACCGCGCGTTCCACCGTCGCGCCTTCCGGGATGCGTCCGGCAGACGGCACGTTGACGACGATCTTGGAGCCGTCGGCGCCTTCCGCGCCAAGCCCGCCCACCGCGAGCGACCCTTGCGCCATTGCATACACCTCGCCGTCGGCGCCGATCAGTGGCGTCAGAATGAGGCTGCCGCCGCGCAGCGACTTGGCCTTGCCCAGCGTCGACACGGTAACGTCAATGCGCTGACCGGGCTTTGCAAAGGGCGGCAGCTCCGCCGTGATGAGCACGGCTGCCGAGTTCTTCAAGCTGGGGTTAATGCCAGCTGGCAATTGCAGCCCAAAACGCGAGGTGATGCTGCGCAGGGACTGAATGGTGTATTCAAGGTTGTCGTCACCCGTGCCCGGCAACCCCACCACGACGCCATAGCCTGTCAATTGGTTGGTCCGGATGCCCTGAAAGGTGCCAAGATCCTTCACCCGGTCTGCAAGCGCAGGGCTCGCGACCAGGCAGGTCATCAATAGCGCAAGGAAATAGCGAAGCATCTTGTGTCCGATCAAAACGGGCTGATTACGGAGAAGAACCGGCTGAACCAGCCTTGGCGACTGGCGCGCGCCACATCACCCTTGCCGGTATAGGCAATCTGGGCGTCGGCAACGCGGGTGGAGGGCACGCGATTGTCTGCGTCGACATCGGCCATGCGGACAATGCCTTTGATCTGTACAAACTCGTCGCCGCGGTTGAGCGTCACACGCTTGCCGCCCTGTACCAGCATGGTGCCATTGGGGTAAACCTGTGCCACTGTGACGCTGACTTCGCCCGACAGGCTGTTCGACTGATCGGCCGACCCTGACCCGGTAAACCCGCGCACGCCGCTTGCAGTGGCCGCGTTGGGGTTGAACGAAAGCGGGCCGGACGAAGGCGGCGTGATGCCGAGATTGCCCTTGCTATCAAGTTTTGAATTAGCCGATTTGGTTGCAAGGGTGCGCTCGGTCAATATGATGGTGAGCGGGTCGCCAACGCGACGCGCGCGCCAGCCTTCGTACAGCGGCGCATAGCCGTTCGATGCCTGATAGATGGAGCCATTGGCCACTGGCGGCGGCGGCGGTGGTGGCGGCAGCGTTACGGTATAGTCGGTTGGCGGCTTTTTCTTGCCGAAAAGGCCGGCATGTGCTGCGGGCGGCGCCCAAGCGAGGACACCGGCCGCTGCTAGTGCAACCACCGACGCAACGCGCCTCATGACCGGCCGATCAGATGTTCTGGTTGGCATATTGCAGCATTTCGTCGGTTGCCTTGATCATTTTCGAATTAACCTCATAGGCTCGCTGGGTCTCGATCATGTTGACCAGTTCTTCGACCACGTTGACGTTGGAGCCTTCAAGCATGCCCTGGCGCACATTGCCGCGCCCGTCCTGGCCCGGAATGCCCAGATTGGCGGCGCCGCTGGCGGCGGTTTCCGTCAGATAATTGTCGCCAGTCGATTGCAGGCCAGCGCTGTTGGGGAACGCCGCCACCTGAATCTGGCCAAGCTGGCTTGGCTCGGTTTGCCCAGCAATCGTTGCTGAAACCGTGCCGTCCGTGCCGACGGTGATCGAGGTCGCGCCTTCGGGAATGGTCACGCCAGGCTGCACTTGATAGCCCTCCGACGTCACCAAAAGCCCTTGGGCAGAGCGCGAAAAATTGCCGGCGCGGGTATAGGCAAGCTGGCCACTCGGCAGCGTCACCTGAAAATAACCATCGCCATCAAGGGCGAGATCAAGCGAGTTGCCGGTGGTCGACAGGGTCCCTTGCGTGTCGATCCGCTCGGTGCCCTGAATGCGCACGCCAGTGCCCAGGTTCAGCCCGGTTGCGTAGTTCGACTGCGACGTGCTTGGAGCGCCGGGCGCGGTAACCGTTTGATAGGCAAGCGTTTCAAACGACGCCCGGTCGCGCTTGTACCCCGTAGTGTTCACGTTTGCGAGGTTGTTTGAGATAACCCGCATGCGCATGTCCTGCGCGTCTAGCCCGGTGCGTGCGATATGTAATGCAGCACTACTCATCTCTCAGCCCCCTCAAGCCGGCAGACGCAGCAGCGTCGCGGCATTTTCATCGAGTTCCTTGGCCGATTTGATCAAATTGGCCTGGACCTCGTAGCTGCGCTGGTTCGAAATCAAATCGACCAGCGCTTCGGATAGATTGACGTTCGAGCCTTCCAGCGCGCCCACTTCCAGCTTGGCCGCAAGATCGGCCGGCAGCGCACCGCCGTCCCGGACGTGGTAGAGATTGTCGAGGCCCTTCACCGCGTCCGATCCTTGCGGATTGGCAAGTTTCAGCTTGTCGAGCACCTGTGACGGTGCACCGGGCTGCGCGTTAAGTGGCAAGAACGATATTGTACCGTCCGGCCCGATCGTTACCTTTTGCGCGGGCGGCACGGTGATCGGGCCCCCCGACCCGATCACCGGGAAACCGTCGCCGGTTTCCAGCACGCCAGTCGACGCGACCTGTAAGTCGCCCCGCCGGGTATACCCTTCGGTTCCGTCTTTTGCCTGTACCGTGATGAACGAATTGCCGGTGACCGCAATATCGAGCGCGCGACCCGTCTGGAAGATTGCGCCCGCGCGCCGGTCAGAATCCGCTACTTGCTCGGACGCAGGCTGGCGCGAGGCGAGCCCGGGGCCGTTGACGACCAGCTGATCGAACGACACGCGGTCGGCCCGAAAGCCAATTGTCGACGCGTTGGCGATGTTGTTCGCAATCGCTGCTTGCGCCGCCAGATGCCCTTTCAGGCCCGACGCTGCCGTGTAGATCAACTTGTCCATTCAACGATTCCTGCGGCCTAGATGGTTACTGAATGTTGAAGATGGTCTGCGAAATCTGGCTTGCGGTATCCAAAGCCCGGGCGTTCGCCTGAAAATTGCGCTGCGCCGCGATGAGGCTGACCAGTTCTTCGGTAATGTCGACATTCGACCGCTCGATGGCGCCCGGCAACAATCCGCCGAGACCATCTGCATTGGCGCTACCCAGCAATGGGGTGCCGGACAGCCCGGTCGCTTGCCAGTTGCTGTTGCCAATCTGACGCAGACCGGCGGGATTGGCAAAATTTGCCAGCACCACTTGGCCCAGCGTCTGGGTGTCGCCGTTGGAGAAGCTTGCGCGCACCAGCCCTTCCGGATCGATGGTCACGCCCTGCAACTGGCCAACGGCATTGCCGTCCTGGCTGGTCGCCAGCACGTTGAAGGCACCTGCGTTCTGCGTCGTTGCCGTGCCGAAATCGAGCGCGAATTGCTGTTGAACCGCGCTGCCGAGCGGGGTGAACGCGTCGAAGCTGGTCGGGCCGGCCGGCGTGGTGAGCGCGCCGGTGCCGTCAAACGTTGCCGCGACGGCCGCGTTGCCTCCGGCCGTCAGCGCAGTGTCGCCAACAAAATTGAACACCGACCAGTTGCTGCTCGCGCCTGCCGCGCCCACCGTATCACGGCGGAAATAGCTCGTCAGCGTTTGCGGATTGCCTTCTGAATCATAAATGGTCGTTTGGGTCGACGCGTTGTAGCTGGCGGGGTCAAACCGGTCGAAGGTGGCATTTGCCGGCAGCGCGGCGCCGGCTGGCAGGTTAACCGATTTGGTAACAACGCTGGTTGCCGTCGGCGTGCCGCTGGTCGCGGGCAGGCGCAGGCTAACCGCGCCCGACAGGGCCGTGCGAACGATTGCGCCGCTGCCATCGGCTGGATAGCCCTGGAGCTGCCCGCCTTGCCCATCGACGATGAACCGGTCCGCATCGACCAGAAACGCACCATTGCGGGTGAAGTTGACGCCGGCTGCCCCCGGATTGGGCTTGACCGCGAAAAAGCCGTCGCCCGAAATCGCGACGTCGAGCGCCGAGCCCGACTGGACAATGTTGCCCTGGCTAAATTGCTGCCGATTGCCCTTTACCGTCACGCCCGAGCCGATTTGCGACCTGGGGCTCTGCTGCGCGCTTGACGAAATCACATCGGCGAATTCGCTGCGGCTCTTCTTGAAACCATTGGTCGAGACGTTCGCCAAATTGTGCGAAATCACCGAAAGGTCGGTCTGGGCTGCCTGAAGGCCGCTGAGGGATGTGTAAAAGCTCATTACTTTATCTCCTTTGGGGGGTTGTTCTGATGTCTTCAATTAACCGATCTGGCGAACTTGACTTATCGGGATTTGCCCGATGCCTGGCAGGGTCAGCGCTGGTGCGCCGCCGCTTGGCGCTGACACCGAGGTGACCGGCGACCAGACGAGCGTGGTGCTCGGCACGCTGCCGCCGGCTTTGCTTGCCGACGCGACGACGCGGAATGGGCCCGGCCCGGCGGGTGTGCCGGTGTCCGTTACGCCGTCCCAGTCAAAGCTCACTGTGCCCTTGTTTTGGGGGCCGAGCGTCAGCGAGCGAAGAATCTGGCCATTTGGCCCCTGGATGGAGACGTTCACATTGCTCGCGTCGTCCGTCAGTTCAACCGCGCCGGCCAGGCCGCCGCTCGCCCGCGGGAAGGCGGTGTCGCCCGGCACCAGCACGGTCTTGCCGACATAGCTGAGCGCATCGCTGGTCGTGGTGCCGGAAAGCTTGTCTTGAATGGCTTTCAGCGTGGTGTTGATTTCGCTGATGCCTGCAACGCTTGAGAATTGCGCGAGCTGGGTCAATTGCTGGGTTGCGTCGACCGGGCTGGTCGGATCCTGGTTGCGCAATTGCGCGGTCAGCAGCTTCAAAAAGTCGTTCTGGGTCAGCGTATCGGCCTGTGCTGCGCTGCGCACCACGGTGCGCGCGGTGGTGCGGTTGATGCCGAGATTTGCGAGCGTAGTGTCGAAAGAACTTGCCATCTGTTATTGTCCCAGTTTGAGCGTATCGAGGATGAGGGATTTAGCTGTCTGCATGACTTCGACATTGTTCTGGAAGCTACGGGCGGTTTCCATCATGTCGACCAGCTCGCGGGTCTCATCGACAGCGGCTTCGTAGACATTGCCATCTTTGTCAGCGAGGGCGTTGGTAGGGTCATAAGTCTTGGTCGGAGCGCCCCCGGCTGTCACAATGCTTTCAACACTTACCGACGATAACCCTGTTGCATTGTCGAACTCGGTACGAAACACTGGTTTTTTGGTGCGATAGGCGGTTTCGGCGCTGCCAGAGACGACGCCGGCATTGGCAAGGTTGCTCGCGGTCGTGTTCATGCGCACGAGCTGCGCGCTCATGGCGCGCCCGGCGACCTGGAAAATGTTGAGCGGTCGATCAACCATGTTCATTCGCCCCTAAGCGCGCGGTTGATCTGGTTGATCCGGCCGTTGAGGAACGACAGCGTCGTCTGATAGGCGACCGCGTTTTCGGCAAAGGCGGTTTGTTCGGTGGCAAGTTCGACCGTGTTGCCGTCGAGCGATGGTTGAAGCGGCACCCGGAACAGCGTGGCGCGGCTGAACGCGTCGTTCGTCAGGCCTTGTGGCGCGTTGGCGGCGTTCAGCGCCGCGCGAAAATCGATGTCCTTGGCCTTGAAGCCAGGGGTGGAGGCGTTGGCGATGTTCGACGCCAACAGCCCGAGGCGCCGCTGACGCACTTCAAGCGCCGCGCCATGCACCCCGAAAAGACTATTGTCTGCCACTTTGGCCGTCTCCGCATCTGTGATACGGCCGTGACAAGCAATGGCCGTGCCAGTTTTGCCACAGGGTCAACCGAACAGGCGGTGAGGGCGTTGCGGCAAGCCACGCGGCAAACGCTTGCCGGTATGCGGCAAGCGGCCGCCGGGGCTGTTTGGTTTTCTGCAGTACGTTCAGCCAACGATCGGCGCACCGGCAAAACTGGCCCGGCTCTTGCTGCGTGCGCGCCATGATGACAGCAACCAACGCCGCGCTTGCCATTGGACCGTTTCTTGATCCTTTCGCGATCGCCATCGTTGCGGGCGGCACGGTGCTGGCGTGTGCGCTGCGCACCGAGGCACGCGACTTTCTTCGGGCGTGCATTGCTCCGGTGCAACTGGCCCGTCGCAGTTTTTGTGCCGACCCGCTGATCGCGCAGATTGCAGCGCTTGGCCGCATCGCGCACCGGCACGGCGTGCTCGCGCTTGACAAGTCAGTGATCGCGGACCCCGACATCGCCGCCGCAATCGCCGCGATTGTGGATGGCCAGCCAGCGCCAGTGGTCGAGGCGCTCGTGGAGCACCGGCGCCGCGCGCGGGTCGAGCGACATCTGGCCGCTGTCGATATGTGGGCGGGCATGGCGGAGGTAGCACCAGCCATGGGCATGGTCGGCACGCTCGTCGGCCTCGTAAAGATGTTTGTGTCGATGACCGACCCGTCCGCGATCGGGGCCGCCATGGCCGTCGCGCTGCTCGCGACGCTCTACGGCGCGCTGCTGGCGAACTTTGTTGCGCTGCCAATTGCGACGCGGTTGCGCCGGCGAGCGCGGCTCGAGGCATTTGAGCGCGGGCGGCTGGTGGCGCCGCTGGTGGCGCTGGCGACGCGTGAGGCGCCCCGTCGCCGCGAGGCGGTGGCGGCATGATCGACGATTTATTTCCTGAAGCGGCGCCCGGGCGCCCGATCTGGCTGATCACGCTGGCTGATCTTGCCCTGCTGCTTGTCGGGTTTTTTGTGCTCGTTCAGGCGACTCAGAATCTTGACCGCAAGGCGCTTGCCAAGGGGCTGCGGGATGGCTTTGGCGCCGCGGCGATGGAAGGTCGTGCTCCGGCGGTGGCGGCCATGCCCGTTGGCGCAAGCTCGGTTGCGGGCTTTGCGGCTGGCGCAAGTAGCTTGCCCGCGCGCCCTGACGCGCTGGTGGCGTGGGCACGCGATGCCCTGCGCGACAAGCGGGTGACGCTGACAATCACTGGCTCGGTCGACGGGTCCAGCGGCGATGTCGATCCCGTAACCGGCAGCGCAACGCTGCTCGCGATAGATCGCGCGCGCGCCGTTGCAGCGGCGCTGGCAACGGCGCGCGGGGTGCCCGGCAACCGGATGGCGATTACCAGCGGCACCGATCCGGTGCGCCGTGGTCACCGTGACGTGACTGTTACCCTAGCTTTCAGCGGCGCGCGGCAATGAATTGCCGCCCCCAAACCCGCAGTGGCCGCCTGAGCTGCCACAGTTCAAAGGAGAATACCATGCTGCGCCCCCTGATAGTTTCGGCCCTGAGCCTGGCGATAATGGTGCCGCCATCGGCGGCCGCGCAGTCCGGTTATGCCGCAAGGTTTCAGGACACAACAGCGCTTGACCGGGCGGTGCTGGCGTTTGCCGGCCGCCCGATTGGGGTTGAGGGCGGCGCCCGCACCAACGTCGACGACCGGCTGAAACTTGCTGCTTGCCCGACGCTTGCCCTGTCGTGGCGCACCGAGGCGCACGACGCCGTAATGGTGACGTGTACTGGCCCGGAATGGCGCATTTATGTGCCAATGATAATGCCTGCGGCACTCGCTGCGCCGACACCGCCCCTGATCGCCGCCGCACCGCCCGCGCCAAAGCCCGTAATCGTCATCAAACGCGGCGATCCTGTGACGATCGAGGCATCAGCGCCCGGCTTTTCGGTGACGCGTGACGGCGTCGCGATGACGGACGCGCCGGTTGGCGGCCGGTTCCTGGTCGACGTCAATGGCGCGAAGAAGCCAGTGCAGGCCGTGGCCGTCAGCTCAGGTATTGCGACATTACCCGGCTGGGGGGAATAATTTTTTCTAAAGCTTTTCGCCGCGCCGCCGTTTCTAGCATTGTAGGCTAGAATTCGAAGGTGGAGACATGGTGGATCCCGTCGGTGCAAAGCCCATAGTGCCAGCAGTGCGGCCGCTTGCGGTCGCCGACACGCAGGCGACTGTGGCGACACCACGTGCAGCCCCCGTCGCGCAGACGGAGAGCAACCCTGCGTCTTCCCTCGGCGCAGTGGTGCAAAGCCTTGCCGCCGCCCCTCCGGTAGATCTGGAGCGCGTGTCGCGCATTCGCCGGGCGATCGAGACCAATCAATATCCCATCATCGCCGAGACGATTGCCGACCGGCTGATCGCGCTCCGGCTGAATTGGAGACCGCATGAACAGGCGTGAAGCGCTCATCCTCGTAATCGATGCACTCCATGCAGAAATTGCCGCGCTGAAGTCCAATGATGTCGCCGGGCTGGAGCGCGCAACCGCCGCCAAGCTGATACATATCGAAGCGCTGGCGGGCCTGGGCGGCGGCGCGGCGCCCGGCGAACTCCGCGCGCTGGCTGAAGAAGCGCAGACGCTGAACGAAACCGCGCGCATTTATGTGAACCTGATGGCCGCCAATGTTCGTCGCCGCTTGCAGCAGCTGACGGGCGACGGCGCTGCGGCCTATCGCCCCGGCCGCGCCATCGCGGCTTATTGCTGACCTTGCACATGCCGCTCTGAGGGCGGCTCCCGCGAATATGGTTAATTTGGCATGATCTTTGCTGATCGTGCTCCTGAACAGGGAGCGCCAGCCAGGACCAATGACCGTAACTCCAATCGCACCCACGGCAAACACCGTTGAATCGGCCATTGCTTTTGCCAGCCGGAAAACCGGCATCGACTTTGATTATTTGCTCGGGCAGGCGCAAGTTGAAAGCGGCCTGAACGCATCTGCCAAGGCCGGCACGTCCAGCGCTTCTGGCCTGTACCAGTTCATCGACCAAAGCTGGCTTTCCGTCGTCAAAAAGCATGGTGCCGAGCACGGCCTTGGCTGGGCGGCAGCGGCGATTGAACCCGGCGTCGGCGGCCGCTTGTCGGTCAGCGACCCGGCGACCCGCCAGTCGATCCTTGCGCTGCGTAACAATCCGTCCGTTGCCTCGCTGATGGCCGCCGAGCATGCCGCCGACAACAAGTCGTCGCTTGAGGGCGCGCTTGGCCGCGCGGCGACGGGTACTGACCTGTACATGGCGCATTTCCTGGGGCTGGGTGGCGCGCAGAATTTTCTGCAGACGCTGTCGACGAACCCGGACAAGGTCGGGGCCGCGCTGTTTCCAGCGGCAGCGCGCGCCAATCGCAACGTGTTCTATGCGTCGAATGGCCAGCCGCGCACGGTTTCCGAGATTTACCAGCGTTTTTCGGCCAAGCTCGATTCCGGCGCAGCCGCAGGCGGGGCGACCGGCATTGCGTCTGACGCGTTGCGCGGCAATTCCGGGCGGCAAGACCTTGCCGGGACCGAGATCATTCCCGGCAATGGCGAGGGGCTTGGCGCTGCCACGCGCTGGGCCAGGGCAGCGCTCAACGGGCTTGGCGCAGAGCAAGGCACGCTCGATCAGTTGAACGGCGGGCTGGCGTCGCTCAACCGCTTTGGTGCGGCTGGCGCGCGGGCCGAGCAATTGTTGCGGCCAACGCCAGACACGGCGCGGATCGCCTACCTCATGCTCGCAAGCCTGGGCGGTTAATCGATGGCCGCTTTGCCTGTGCCAAAGTTGACCGCGGCCGCGCTTGCCCGGGGTGGTGCGCTGCCTGTCGCGATCCTGCTGCTTGTGCTGTTGATGGTGGTGCCGATCCCGGCGGCCATGCTCGACATTTTCTTCATCATGAACATCACCATCAGCCTGGCCGTGCTGATGGTGGCGCTAAACGCGCAAAAACCGCTCGATTTCTCGGCGTTTCCAAGCGTGCTTCTGTTCGCGACGTTGTTCCGGCTGTCACTGAACGTCGCGTCGACGCGCGTCGTGTTGGTGCACGGGCATGAGGGCGAGGGTGCTGCAGGCCATGTCATTGAGGCGTTCGGCACCTTCCTGATCGGCGGCGACTATGTCGTTGGCCTGTTCGTGTTCGCCATCCTCGTCATCATCAACATGATCGTGGTGACCAAGGGCGCCGGCCGTGTGTCCGAAGTCTCGGCGCGGTTCACGCTCGATGCGTTGCCGGGCAAGCAAATCGCCATCGACGCCGATTTGAACGCAGGCCTCATCACGGCCGAAGAAGCCAAGGCGCGCCGTATTGAGGTGTCGACGGAAGCCGATTTCTACGGCTCGATGGACGGTTCGTCCAAATTCGTGAAGGGCGATGCCGTTGCCGGCCTGCTGATCCTTGCCGCCAACATCGTCGGCGGCCTCATTCTCGGGCCTGTGAGCCACGGCCTTAGCCTGGCCGATGCGGCGCACACTTATGTGCTGCTGGCGATTGGTGACGCGCTTGTCGCGCAGGTGCCATCGCTGATGCTGTCAATTGCAGCGGCGACCATCGTGACGCGCGTAACCTCGGCCCATGATCTTGCCGGGCAGATCGGCAGCCAGTTCGGCTCGGCCAAGACCTGGACGCCGGTTGCCGCCATCCTCGCGCTGCTCGGCGTCATGCCCGGCATGCCGCATTTCATCATTCTGCCCGCCGCAGCCCTTGCCGGCTATATGGCGTGGCGCATGCGCCAGTTCGCGCTGCGCCCCGTGATCGAGGACAAGCCCGCCGAGGCGCCTGCTGATCCTTCACAGATCAATTGGGAAGATGTCGCCGACACCATTCAGGTCAATCTCGACATTGGCTATGGCCTTGTCCCGCTGGTCGATGAAAAGCGCGGTGCGCCGCTGATGGGCCGCATTACCGGCGTTCGTCGTCAGCTTTCGAAGGAAATGGGCTTTGTCGTGCCGCAAGTGCGCGTGCGCGATGACATTAACCTTGCGCCCTATGCCTATCGCATCGTGGTGGGCGGCGTGGTGATGGGGGAAGACACCGTCCACCCCGACGAAATGCTCGCGCTCGATACCGGGCAGGCGATCGGCACGCTGAACGGCCGGCCGACCAAGGACCCAACCTTTGGCCTCTCCGCGACCTGGATTTCGCCCGCCGATCAGGATGCGGCAACGGGCGCCGGCTATCTCGTTGTCGATCCTGGCACGGTCGTTGCTACGCACCTCAATCATATGCTGAGCCAGAACGCCTCTGATTTGCTTGGACCCGATGAGGTGCAAGCCCTGCTTGACGGGTTGAAGGAGCGCGCGGCCAACCTCGTGGCAGCGCTGAGCCCGACGCCAGTGCCGCTCACCACGCTGACGCAAGTGCTGCGAGGGCTGCTGGCGGAGGGCATTCCGCTGAAGGAATTCCGGCGTATCGCGGCTGCCATTGCGGTTGCGGCCCAAAAGACGCTTGATGCCGAAGAGATCATCGAGGCGATCCGCCCAGAACTCGGCGCGCTCATCATCCAGAAGCTGTGCGGGGTGCGCGAGCCCCTGCGCGTGATGACGCTGGAGGGCCAGCTCGAGGGGCTGCTTGGCCAGGCGATCCGCTCCGATCCATCACGGCGCCACACCATCGAGCCCGATCTTGGTCGCCGCATCGTCGATGCGCTGCAGCGCGCCGCGCAGCCGCTGATCGACGAGGCTAAGCCGTTTGCGCTTGTGGTCCAGCCCGCGATTCGGCTGGCGATCAGGAAATTAGTTCGGTCCTGCCTGCCCGACACGCCGGTCATGAGCTTTTTCGAAGTGCCCGAGGACAAGTCGGTTGAAGTCATCGCGGTGATCGGCGCGCCCGGAGCAATTCCGGCGTGACCGCCCAGCCACCCATCAGCGCCTTTGCCGGCGCCCAGCCCGTCACCTATCGGCGCGACGGCAGCCGGCCCGGTGAGGGGGAGGCATTGGCGCGCAAGCATTTGCCGCTGGTTCGCCGGGTTGCCTGGCATGTCCATGGCAGCATGAGCACCGCGGTGGACGTGGAGGATTTGATCCAGATCGGGCTTGTCGCGCTGCTTGAAGCATCGGCGGCGTTTGAAGATCGCGGCCAGGTGACCTTCGAGCAATATCTGCTGACCCGCGTGCGCGGCGCCATGATCGACGAGCTGCGCCGGCAGGCGACGCTCACTCGCGGCGCGATGCGGCGTCGGCGACACTATCAGGATACCGTCGCGACCCTGGCGCGCGAAGTGGGCCGCCAGCCGGACGACGCACAGGTCGCCGCCAAGCTCGGCGTGTCGCTCGAAAAGCTGCGCACCGATTATGCGACGGCCGAGCCACTGCGCTTCGAGCCCATTGACGACGTCTATTCCGATGACATGCCCTGGTTCGCCAGCGAGGAACCAAGCGCGTTCGATCAGCTTGCCGATGCCGACATGAAGCGCGCCTTGGTTGCGGCCATCGGCACCCTGCCCGAGCGCGAGGCGCAGGTGATCCAGCTATATTATGTTGAGGAAATGAACCTCGAGGAAATCGGGCTGGTGCTCGGCGTTGGTCCCGCCCGCATCTGCCAGATCAAAAAGTCGGCGCACGACCGGCTGAAAAAAGCGCTCGCGCGGATCGCGAGCTGAGTTTCGGCCATCTCCATCGCCGATGAACATGAAAAACCCCGGTGGCATCACTCCACCGGGGTTCTTCATTGGCCGTCCGCTCTTGCGACCGGGCGGTTGGGCGGCGCCAGCACCCTGGAGGGGGGGGCGGTGCCGGCGCCGAGCTCGTTGATTAACGAAGCAGCTGGAGTACACCCTGCTGCGACTGGTTCGCCTGAGAAATCAGGGCGTTCGAAGCCTGCGACAGGATCTGTGCACGAGCCAGGTTGGTCGTTTCGGTCGAGAAGTCGACGTCTTCGATCCGGCTGCGGGCGTCGGTCAGGTTGG
>JBJXEC010000005.1:0-4631 GCA_046155125.1 Sphingomonas sp.
GCGGGCAGCTCGATATGGGTGATGAGTTCGCCATCACCGAGGCTGTGCTCGATCTGCGGGGTGGTGCCGGGCAGCTGATAAAGGTCGGCCAAGGGGGTCCGACGTTCGGCACCGCCAGGGTGCAGGGTGACCACCACAGCATCCAGCGCTCGCATCGCGACCGCCATGTCGCTTGGGTGGGTCGCAATACAATCGTCACTGGTGCCGAGCACCGCCATGATGCGGTTGAACCCGCCTTGCGCGGCACAGCCTATGCCGGGCTCGCGCTTGTTGCAGGCGGCTGCAGTGTCATAGAAATAATAGCAGCGGGTCCGCTGCATTAGATTGCCGCCGGTCGTTGCTTTGTTGCGCAGCTGCGGCGAGGCGCCCGACAACAGCGCGCGGGCGAGCACGGGGTAGCGCGCCGTCACCAGCGGGTGCGCAGCGAGATCGCTGTTCGGCACCAGCGCGCCGATCCGCACGCCGCCGCCGGGCGTTTCGTCGACGCTCTTCAATTCGAGCCGGTTGATGTCGACCAGCCGGTCGGGCGTTTCAATCTGGAGCTTCATCAGATCGAGCAGGTTAGTGCCACCCGCGATGAAACGGCCCTGCGCTGCGGTCGCGTGCTGCTCGTCATCGGCGCGGACATAATCGAACGTCTTCATGCGCCGACCACCTCGCCGCCAGCAACTTCCCGGATCGCGTCGACAATGTTGGGATAGGCCGAGCAGCGGCACAGATTGCCGCTCATCCGCTCCGATATTTCGTCGTCGGTGAGCGTAACCGCGTCCAGCCTGTCGCTCGCATGGCTTGCCCAGCCAGCCTTTATCTCATCGAGCATCGCCACCGCCGAACAGATCTGGCCCGGCGTGCAATAGCCACATTGCAACGCATCATGCGCGACAAAGGCAGCCTGCATCGGGTGCAGTGCCGCCGGCGTACCCAGACCCTCGATCGTCAGAATGTCATCATCCTGGTGCATTACGGCAAGCGTGAGGCAAGCATTGATCCGCCTGCCATTGACGATAACGGTGCACGAACCGCATTGGCCATGGTCGCAGCCTTTTTTGGTGCCGGTAAGGCCTAGATGCTCGCGCAGCACATCGAGGAGGGAGGCGCGAATGTCCGGGTCGGCCTCGTGAATTGCGCCGTTGATGGTAAAGTGCATGGCAATCGCCCCTCTGCAAGAGATGCTGTAACGCGCTAACTATGGTTGGGGTCCGTCGGAAGAGGATTGCGGTATGAAACGTTTTATTGATGGCCAACGCAAGCGCTTTCGCGTCGCCGGCCTCATTTTTGCGCTGGTGCCGGTGGTGGCGATGGCTCAGGATGCGCGCATTGTGCGGCCGCTTTCTCCCCCCATCATCATTGGCCATCGCGGGGCCAGCGGGCTGCGGCCCGAGCACACGCTTGCAAGTTATACGCTCGCGATTGAGCAGGGCGCCGACTTTATCGAACCCGATCTGGTGCTGACCAAGGACGGGGTTTTCGTCGCCCGCCACGAAAACGATATTACCGGCACGACCAACGTTGCCGACCACCCGGAATTTGCCGCGCGCAAGGCAACCAAGGTCATCGACGGCGAAAGCCATACCGGCTGGTTCACTGAGGATTTTACGCTTGCTGAACTGAAAATGCTGCGCGCCAAGGAACGGCTGCCGCAATTGCGCCCGGCCAATGCTGGGTTCGACGGCAAGTTTGACGTGCCGACACTGGCCGAGATCATCACGCTGGCCAAGGACCAGACCAGGCGGACTGGCCGGACCATCGGCATTTATCCCGAAACCAAGCACCCCAGTTATTTCGCCTCGATTGGCAAGCCCATGGAAGCGGCATTGGTCGCGCAGCTGAAAGCCGCCGGGTGGGACAGCGCAAAGGCGCCCGTGTTCATTCAGTCGTTTGAAGTCAACAACCTTAAAGCGCTGCGCAAGATGACGCGCATCCGGCTGATCCAGTTGATGGATGCCTCGGGTGGTCCTGCTGACAATGCCGCCCCAAGCTATGCCGCCATGGCGACCCCTGCCGGCCTGAAAGGGGTAGCTGCTTATGCTTACGGGATTGGCCCCAACAAGAACATGGTCTGGTCCGGCACGCCCGATAACGGCACCTCGCTGGTCGCTGATGCGCACGCAGTTGGCTTGCGCGTTCACCCCTGGACGATGCGCGCCGAAAATTTGTTTTTGCCCGCCAGCTTGCGTGAGGGCGCTGACCCAGCGGTGCATGGCCGCATTCAGGCCGAAATCAAGCGCTATCTGGCGCTCGGCGTCGACGGGTTCTTCACTGACTTCCCCGCCGAAGGGTTCCAGGCGCGGGCCGAAGCGCTTGGCGACGACGAATAAGGGGTGTGTGTATGCGAAGAGGCGTGATCCTGGCGCTGCTGGTCCCCTTGCTAGGCAGCGGTTGTCTGGCAAAGACCGCAGTGGGCGTCGTCACCCTGCCCGTGAAGGTGGTGGGCAAGGCGGCCGACTGGACCACCACCAGCCAGTCCGAGGCCGATCGCAATTATGGGCGCAAGGCACGCAAGGCCGAAGCGCGCGAGGGACGCGAACGCCGCGAGGCGGACAAGCGCTGCCGTCGGGATGCCAGCCAATGCGGGGCTTACAATGGCTACCGCGCGAGCGACGACATCCGCCGCTAAGGGTTCGCCGTCACGGCGCTGCGTCGCTCTCGCCTGACCAAATGACGGGCGCCGCGCGGGCGCTCCCCAGCCCGGTAATCAGCCGCGCACCGCGATCAAAGGTGATGTAGTGCCACACCCATTGCGCGCCAACGATCAGCCGCGCACGAAAGTCGGTGAGGTAAAAGATGTGGGCGGTGGTCCATACGAACCAGGCGGGATACCCGCTGAGCGTTGTCCAGCCAAAGTCGGCGACCGCGCGCTTTCGGCCGATTGTCGCGAGGTTGCCGTAATTTTTGTAGCGGAACGCGCCGGGTGACGGGCGGTCGGCAAGCGCTGCCCGCAGCAGCCGGGCGACATGCTGCCCCTGTTGCTTGGCGGCGGGGGCGATGCCGGGCACAGGCTTGCCATTTTCGCGCATCACCAGCGAGGTGTCACCGATGACGAATATTTCAGGGTGACCGGCAAGTGACATGTTCGGCTCGACGATGACGCGCCCGGCACGGTCCGCCGCTGCGCCGAGCCAAGTTGCAGCGGGCGATGCCTGAACGCCCGCGGCCCACACGATGGCGGCTGCATTTATCGTCTCATCGCCAATGCAAACGCGCCCCTGCGAAATGGCCGTCACGCGGCCGCCATTGCGCACATCGACGCCCAGATGCATCAGCGCGGCCTTGGCCTTGGCGCCAAGCTCATCGGGAAAGGCAGCGAGCAGGCGGGGGCCTGCTTCGATCAAATGGATTTTCAAGCAATTACGCGTGATGTGGCGAAAATCCATGTCGGCGGCGTGCCGCGTCAGCTCGGCGATGGCGCCTGCCATTTCGACTCCCGTCGGCCCGCCGCCGATCACCACAAAATTCAGGTGCTGGCCGCGCGTTTCGGGGTTTTCCTGCCGCGCTGTTTCGGCCTTTTCCATGGCGACCAGAATTTGCGCGCGCACGCGGATGGCATCGTCGATGGTTTTGATGCCGGGCGCAAATTCTGCCCATTCATCGCGCCCGAAATAGCTGTGTCGCGCGCCGGCGGCGATGATAAGCGCGTCGTAGCCGAGCGTAACCCCGCTTGCGAGATGCACCCGGCGTGCCACTTTGTCGACGCCCGTCATCGTATCGAGCAGCACCCGCATGTTGCGAAAGCCGCGCACGATGCTGCGGATTGGGGAGGCGATTTCAGCCGGCGACAGGCCAGCGGTTGCGACCTGATACAAAAGCGGCTGGAACAGATGGTGGTTCTGCCGGTCGACGATGGTGATGTTGGCGCGGGCGTGCCGCAATCCGCGCGCTGCGGCAAGCCCTCCGAATCCGGCACCGATGATCACAATTTCGGCCGGGCGATCCTTGGGCAATTCCATGGTGCGACTGGTAGCCCAAATCTGCGGCGAGCGTCCCGATATTCCGTGCGGTGCTCGCCGATTATGGACGCCTCAGCGAACCCTTAGGCGAAGGATCGTCCAATCGCCAAGAACTCGCCGCTCGGCAACCCGGCACCCCTGGCGTCGATAGGCGCGCGCCACGGTGTCGGCCTGAGTCGATAGCAGACCGGCCAGCACGAGCTGAGCCTTGGCCGAAGCAATGGCGGTGATGTCAGCGGCCATCTCGACGAGCGGTCCCGCCAGAATATTTGCGATGACAAGGTCATAGGGCGCACGCCGCCGGATCAGCGGATCGTCGATGCCATCGGCGACGGCCAGGGCCACGCTGCCCTGACGCTGCCCCGTCGCGATGCCGTTGATGCCGGCATTCTCCGCTGTCATTTCAATTGCCACCGGGTCAATGTCGGTCGCGGTGGCATAGGCGCGCGGCCATAGCTGGAGCGCGGCGAAGGCGAGCAGGCCGGTGCCGGTGCCAAGATCAATGAGATTGTCGACGCGGGCGCCCCGCCGCTTCATGGCATCGAGCATCATCAGGCAACCTGTCGTCGTCTCGTGGTGGCCCGTGCCAAACGCACGGCTGGCCTCGATCCGGAAGGCGGTCAGACCGTGCGGGATGGCGCCCCGAAATGCCGAGGTTTGAACGAAAAATCGCCCCGCCGTCAC
>JBJXEC010000006.1:0-2890 GCA_046155125.1 Sphingomonas sp.
ATAACCGAGAGCAGCGCATAGCCCGCCGCCACGCCAAGCGCCCCGCGCTCCGCCATTTGCACCAGTTCCAGCGAAAAGGCCGAAAAGGTCGTGAACCCGCCGAGCACGCCGACACCGAGCAACAGCTGTGCCTGCGGGTGCGGCACGGGCCCGCGCGACAGCGTGCCGATCAGCAGCCCCATCGCCAGCCCGCCCAGAATGTTCACGGTGAGCGTCCCCCACGGATAGCCGCCGCCGACCAGGCCTAACATCAGCCTGCTCACCATATAGCGCAGCCCGGCGCCGACCGCGCCGCCTGCCATTACAAGACCCAAGGAAATCATCGAAGCGCGTTAGCGCGAATGCGCTGGCCGTGCAAAGCCGCGTTGCCTCACGTCAGTTGACGTTGCTCAGCACAAGGTCGACGTCGCTGCCCCGGTCATCGCGCGGCGACACGAAAATGATGACCGACGCGGTGCCACGCGTGCCTGTCACGACATGATCGTCGCCATCGGCGCGGTGGTCGGGCGAAAAACCGGCTCGGCGCGCGCTGGCGTAATAAAAGTCGATCATCGTCTGCGGCGCGGCGGCACTGGCAAAACTCACGATCCGAAGCGCGCACCCGCCAGCCATATTGGCCGCCGCTTCGCTGACCCGGGCGTCGCTATAGAGTGGGAAGGCCTTGGGCAGATTCTGTGCCCAGCGCGTCGAATAGCCAACCCCGGCAGCGCAATTGCGCGTTGGGCGGTCGCTTTGGCGTGCCGCAAGGCCGCGCAGGGTCAGCGCGTCGCGCCGGGTGCCGCACTGCGGGCAATCGGCCTTGGGCGCGGGAGCGGGTGAAATAGTCCGGCTGGTCGCGATACCTTGCGTCGCAGCGCCCGCATCAGCGCTGGCGGTAACCGGCGTATCGGCAACGGTTGGCGCGGCATAAGGCTTTGCCGGCGGGCGCACTGCATCAAGATTGGCTTGCCCTACCAGCGCCGGGTCAACCATGATCTGGTCGTGGAGTGCGCTGGCCAGCGCGGGATCACGCACGGCTGCAGTATTGGTATCGGCAAGTTCAGCATCAAGCGCGTTCAGGTCGCGCGCCGTGTCGTCACCTCGGCTGCACGCGCCGAGCGAGAGGGTAAGCAGCGCGACTGCCAGTCGAACGGATACTGCACGCATAATCGCTCCCAGAATCATCCGGCCTTATGGCGTGCCGGTTATTAAAGAACCGTTTGACGCGCGCCGGCCAAGCCGAAATCTGCTTGCAGACGAGGTGTGTTATTGCTACATAACACCGATGATGAACTTGCTCTCAATTCTCGCCGGCGTTGTCGCCTTGGTTATCTCGGTCATCGGGCTGGTACCGCTGCTTGGCTGGCTCAACTGGCTTGCCTTGCCAATTGCTGCCGTCGGCGCGGGCATGGGGATGTTGTCGTCGCACACGGGCGGCCGCAACCTCAACATCCTTGTGCTGATCCTTGGCAGCGTGCGCCTGTGGCTTGGCTTTGGCATCCTCTAAAACACGGCGCGCAGCCATCTAGCCACGCGCCGCGCCCGGTGCGAGGTTGAGCCCGGATGGCGACCGACCGACTGGCGGCATCAGCGGCAGCGCTTGTCCGCTGTAATCGTGCGGTCGATTGCGCGCCCGGCAAAAGCACCGCCGACCGCGCCGAGCAAGGTGCCCACGGTCCTGTCACCGCGCGTGTCAATGCTGCGGCCCACCAGGGCGCCGCCGACACCGCCGGCAATCAGGCCGACCGTGCCATTTGAATGGCGGCAATAGGTCTTGCCGTTGCGGGTATATACCCGGGGCTGGTATGTCTTTTCGCGTGCTTCGGCGCGGGGTGGCGCCACCAGGGTTGCGGCAGGCACCATCAGCGAGAGGGCGCTCAGCGCCATCAGATATTTTTGCATAGCATCATTCCTTTGCTGGTCCGTAACGATTGCATAACGTGCCGGTTCTCCAACTTGTTTCATGAACGTAAAACAACAAGGCGTTCATGCGCCGGAGCGGACGGCGTCCGTGACATGACTAAGGTAATTTTCATCCACGTTATCCACGTTATCCACAGCTAGAATTGCGCGATTAAGGGTTGGCGCGACTCGGGATTAATGACAGCATCATGACTGTAAGCGGCTGATCGAAAGTCAGGAAACTGATGGAAGAACAAACGCTTAGACCGAGGAAAATCGTTGGTGCCGCAAGGAAACTACGGATTTTCTGGGTGGGCTGTTGATCTGTTGAGGGGATGGGAAGGCAGTTGCGCAAGCGCTGCTGGAGCTGCACCGGAACAGAGCTGGCAACCAGAGCTTTCGCTGCGCCGTAAGGTGCAGTGGGAGTGGCGACCGGAACGGCGCGACACGGGCCTCCGCAAGGAAGCGACGGCGCGCGGCAAAGGGAGCCGCAAAGCGAAGCAGATGGCGCCTGGCGCCGGAAGCCGAGCATGCCGCCGAAACCAGAAGGCGCAGGGGACTCGCAAGAGACACCAAGCGGATCGAAGTCCGGCGACCGGGGGTCGGCAGCAATGCTGGCCCCCAATTGCGCTTTGGGGACAGGCGTTGGTGGCGCGCAAGTCTAGTCGGGCTGCACGGGGCCATCTCGATCACACCGCGAACGCCCGTGCGACTCACACCTTTATGATTCGGCGTCAGGCTCCAACGACTTGGCGTCACGCCGTTACCACCGGGCGTCAGGCTCTAATAACGCGGCATCGCTCCCTCACCACTTGGCGTTTCGCCCTAACGATTCCGCGTCAGGCCCTAACGACGCCCACTTTTGTGAATGCACGGGGTTCAACCGGCGGCGTCGCCGAATCGTTGAGCTCGCACTGCCAAAAGCCGACATCGACCCATTGGCCGTGCTTGAACCCGACTTCGCGGTAAACGCCTGCGCGGCGGAAACCCACCGATTCGTGGAGGCCGA
>JBJXEC010000007.1:0-24437 GCA_046155125.1 Sphingomonas sp.
CGACACATCATAGGCGCCAAGCTTTAGCGGATGTAACGTCTTGATCGCGAACTGTTCCATTGGGCTGGCCATGACGGTTGCCTTATCCTTCGTTGCCAGTGGTGGGGTCAGCATCAAACTGCGACGACGTCTTCAAGGCGCGGTAGACGCCAGCGGCAAAGCCCAGCACGAGCATGGCGATCATCGCCCATGGCTTCGTGCCGAAGCCGGTATAGTTGTCAAAAGCCCAGCCCAGCGCTGCCGAAACCAGCACCACGCCGACAAACTCGATGCCGATCGCCCAACCGCGGCTTTCCAAGCGCGCTTCAGCCGACGAAATCCCGACGGCATGCGCCGCCTTGGCGCGCGCAATGCGGGCGTCGAGATTATCGGGTCCGTTCTGGCGATCATCAGCCAACGCGCAATTCATCCTGATAAGAAAACGCCGCCACGCATCAATGCGGGCGACGCAGGGGCAGCGTTGAGCAGAGCCCTTCGATGCGGCGCCCGTTTAGAAAGCGGGCGCGCGCGAGTCAACCGGTGTGCGCATGGCTACCCACACGACTGGCCATCAGGCCGTCAAACGCAGGCGGGAAGGCGCTCGGGCGCTGCACTGCTGCGCGTTTTCCATTTGCCGTCAGGGCCCTGATACTTCTCGCCCGCGACCGTCTTCAGAATGAGGTTACAGCCCGACGTGACGGCAAATTGCTCGACCGTTGCGCCCGATGCCGAGGCGCTCTTGGTATAGGCTGCCTTGCGCTGGATGTTGATGTTGTTGACCATGGCGCGAAGTTCAGCCGACGGCGTCGACCCGACGATGCCGAGATAGCCGTCAACCTGCTCGCCGACCTGGCCGCTTTCACGCGCTGCCTGATAGGCCGGATCGCGCTGCGCATAGGCGGCGCTGCCGAGTGCCAGACCGGCAACGAGCGCGCCGGCTGCAAGGACGGATTTGAGCCTGGTGTTGATAACGCGTGCCATCAGAAAATTCCCGGTTTGCTCTTAATAAGGTCTTTCGCATCTTGATCGAGGCGAACGACCACTTCCTGAGTGACGTTGATGTTGAGGTTGATGACGATCGGCTTGTCGGGCGCAGTCACATTGATGCAACCGCTCATGCCAAGCCCAAGGGCACCGAGCCCAATCGTCACCATCCACTTCATCGCGCCGTTGGTCGGTTGCCTCGGGCGTTTCGTCAATCCCAAATCGGTCATGGCAGTTTCTCGCTTTCAGGGGGCTGAACGGGTTTGGCAGCTGCCGGCAAGGTGGCAGGCGCAATTGGCTGAAGGCCCAATTCCTGCGCTCTGTCGCGCAGGAGCAAGCTGGGGTTGACGAACGATTGCACAGAACTGAGCAGCCCGCGAAACGGTGCCCTGATCCGTACGTTGAAGATGAGCGGCAGCTTCTGGAGACGGCGAATGAGGAAATTGCTCTTTGCGCCCTGGCCCTGGCTGATGCCGGCAAAGCGCACGTCGGTGACCACTTCGCCCGCCAGCGCGCCGTTCATTACGACGTCAAGACTGCGGTATTTCAGCGACTTGAGCGACTGGAAGGCGAAATTGCCCCACACGCCGAGATCCTCCTGCGTAAGCTCGCCGACATAGGCAATCGTGCCGCCGCCGGGGCGCACCTTGAGCGCCCCATTTGCAATTCGTCCACCCTGCGCATCGAAGATCATCGGCAACACACCGTCAAACTGCCCGGTCGCGTTGAGGTTCTTGAAATCAAATTGCTGGAGGAACTGCCCGGAGTCGATTCCGGTTACCCGAAAGGTGAGATTGCGCGCCTGCTGCTCGTCAAAATTCAGCTCTGCCGGGTCCAGGTCCAGCGCGCCACCAGCCAGCGGCCAATGCGCGCTCAACACCTTCAGCTTCTGCCCGGCGAGCGTCTGATAATGCACAACGCCGTTACTGACCGCGATGCCGGGGTTGATTTCTGCAACCGTCGCCACCTGGTCGGGCGCGCTTTCCAGATTGAGCAGATCGGTAAAGCGAATTTCGGTCGAAACGCCCGTGACCGGGCCGAAGGCGGCGGCAAGATCAGTGCCGATGGTGCGGAACACGCCGCTGCTCGTGACGCCGTTGGGCGTCCAGCTGATATGCCCGTTACCGCGCACCGTGCCAACGACATTGGCAATCACGCCAAAGGTGAGCGGGGTCAGCTGATCGGGCTGGAGAGCGTCGCCGAACACGAGCCCCGGCACCTCGAGATCGGCATGCCCCTCGCCCGCGCCAAGCGCGTGAACAATGCGCGCATTGCCAACGCTGATCCCAGTCTCCGGGTTGGCGAAAGTGCCAGTGGCGGTGATCACTTCGTTTTTCAGTGTGAGCACCACATCGCGACCGGTCAGCGGGTTGAAGCGGCGGGCCGGGTCGGCATCGGCCAGCGCCATCGTCCCATTCAGCCGCAACGCGCCGCCTGCAAAGCGCCAGGTGCCGGCAGCGCTCGACATGATGAGCGGCACGCCGCCAATTTGCCCGCCGCCGCCGCCAAATGTGCCGTCAAGTGCATTGCCGCGCCCCAGCTTGCCGATAAGCGTTGCGGCGTCGATCCGCGTGATCTTCGCGCCGCTGCCAAGCGCTGCGTGAACATTGTCGAACGAAAAGCCGGTGTCGCCGAAGGTAACGTTCGCGCGGTCGGCAGTCAGCATAAGCGGGCTGCCCCCAAGACGACCCGCCAGACTGGGCGATGCAATCGCGGCACCCCCGTGCACGCGACCGTTCACGATTTGCACGAGCGGCGCCCCTGCCTTTGGACATAGGATCAAGCGCGTGGCGCTCAGTGCCAAGCCTGCTGTGCGTAGTCCATCGAATGCGAGGGGCGTACAGCTGGTGTTGACCGCGAGCCGCGTTCGGCCATTCCAAACCACGGTTAGGGGGAGGCGGGCGTTAGTGATCGAGCCGTCCCCGAGCGCACCCGAGAAGAGCGGCGCCGCGCTGATCGCCGTCGCGCCGCCGGGCGTGCGTGTGAAGGCGGCGTCACCCAGCGCGAGCCGGGCGCCTGCCGCTGCATAGGGCGCGAACCGGCCCGTGCCGCTGATCGCGCCGCCGGGCGTCCGCTGGCGCAACGTGATGCGGCCCTCCGGCAACCCACCGCCTGCCATGGTAACGGTGCCATCAAGGCCAATCGCGCCATCCGCCAGCCGGTACCGCGCGCCCTGACCGCCCGACAGGCCAAGCTGCACACCGCTCGCGCTGGTCACGGTCAGCAAGCGGACGACGGCCAAGCCCGGGTTGGCCGCGTCGCCGAGACGGACCTGCGCGCGTGCGTCAAAGCGCTTCGCTGCCTGCTCGGCATCAACGCTCAGGCGCGCCAGCAGCGGGGCCACAGGCGTGCCGGGCGCGGCGCGGCGCAATTGCCCAAGCTGCCGCCGCCATGCCGGGCTGATCGCCGCCTGCAACACACCGACATCGCCAGCCAAGCGAACGCCGCTCCGCCCGATACCGAAATCGCCGGAATAGGTCGCGCCGTCGCTGGTCAGCGCCGTTGTCACCAATTGCTGGCCGGTCAGCTTTGCGGCGCCGGCAGTGCCGCCAGCATCGCCCGAAAAGCGCACCGTGCCTGATACGGCAGCGACGCGCGCGAACCGATGCACGATGCCGCTCGCCGCTATCGCTGCCTCGCCGTTCCAACGATCAAGCCCTGCCCCGAGCGTGACCCGCGCATCGACCTTAGCCGCGCGAGTGGTTGCGCCCGCGCACGTCAACGATTCGGCACGCAGCGGCCCTGCCAGGCGCGGCTCGCCCCGCACAATCGCGATCTGCATCTGCGCCGCTGATCGTCCGGCCCGGCAATCGCCAACCATCAGCCGCTCGGTAATCGCGGCTGCTGACCCCCGAAACCCGTTGGCGAGGTTACCCGCGCCGCGAAACGTTATGCCGACCACGCCTTGCGGTGCCTCAAGCCGCAACCGGCCATCCGCCACGGCGACGAAAAGATCGGGCAACCTGAACGCCCCGCCCGCGCCCCTCGGCAACAACGTGTCAATCGTACCGAACGACAAGCGCCCGTCGACGAGCCGCCCGCGCACGCGAACCTGCCCGGCATGCACGCCGCTGAGCGTTGCCGTGCCGAACCCGAGCGCTGTATCCAGCTCTACCCAGTCAGCGACCAGATCAGGGTGTGCCGGGTCGCCGATCACCAAATTGCGCAGTCGCTGCCGGTTGAAGCCGAGATCATCGACAGAGAACGTTGCGGGGATCTGGCGATTCGCAAGTTCGCGGTCAACGATGAGTTGGGCAATATGGGTGCGGCTAATCCACACACCGCCCGCCACAAGCGCCAACGCGGTACCCGAAACGAGGGTCGCCCGGCGCCAGCGCGCGTGGCGTGGCTTTCCCGTCGGCGCCAGCGGGTCAGCCTCAGGCGCTTCGCCAGGTTCAGCCAACACGTCCAGTCACACCCCTCACCGAAAACAGGGCAATGGGCCCAGTCACCATCATAATCCAGCCACTCGATCATGCAATTGCGCGAAAGTGCGGCAAAAGCTAATCCTTCAACACCAATGAATGTTCCCCCGCCGCCCGCATCGCCCGATCATACCGGCCACCGCGCGCGGCTGCGCCAGCGGCTGATCGGCCATGGCGGAGAGGGGCTGCTGGACCATGAACTGGTCGAGTATCTGCTGGCGCTTGCCATCCCGAGGCGCGACACCAAGCCGCTCGCCAAGGCGCTGCTCGCCGAATTTGGCGGTATCGGGGGCCTGTTTGCTGCCGATGCCGCCGCGCTGCTGCGGGTGAATGGCATGGGCGAAACCGCGGTTGCCGCCATCAAGATCGCCAGTGCGGCCGCGCTGCGCCTGCTGCGCGCCGAAGTGGCTGAGCGGCCCGTGCTCGCCAACTGGCAGGCGTTGCTCGATTATCTGCGCGCCGACATGGCCCACCACAGCATTGAGCGCGTTCGGGTGCTGCACCTCAACACCCGCAACATGCTGATCCGCGATGAACTGATGTCCGAAGGTTCAATCGATGAAGCGGCAGTGTATAGTCGCGAAGTCGTACGCCGCGCCATTGATCTTGGCTCGGCTGCGATCATCCTGGTTCACAACCACCCAAGCGGCGACCCCTCGCCTAGCCGGGCGGATATCGACCTGACCCGCCAGATTGCAGAAGCGGCCAAGCGGCTTGGCATTACGCTCCACGATCACATCATCATCGGCGCAGGCGGCCATACCAGTCTGCGCGCGCAAGGCCTGATCTAGGGCCTGATCTAGTGGCCGGTTTGGCGAGCGGCGGGGCTGCTGCTACGGAGCGCGCTTCCGCTTCGACCGACTCTCACAAAGGCCCCCGCTTATGGTTCCGCGCTATTCCCGCCCCGAAATGTCGGCCCTGTGGACGCCGGAGGCACGCTTCAAAATCTGGTTCGAGATCGAGGCGCATGCGACCGAAGCGCTCGCCGGCCTTGGCGTCGTCCCCAAATCCGCTGCCGACGCGCTTTGGCGCTGGTGGGAAACGGCACCGGCAATTGACGTGGCCGCTATCGACGCGATCGAGGCAGTCACCAGGCATGACGTGATCGCTTTCCTGACCTGGGTCGCCGAACAGGTGGGCGAGGAGGCGCGGTTCATGCACCAGGGGATGACATCAAGCGACGTGCTCGACACCTGCCTTGCCGTGCAGCTTGCCCGCGCAGCCGACATTCTGCTGGCCGATCTCGACGCGCTGCTCGTGGTGCTCGAACGCCGCGCGCGCGAACACAAGCTCACCCCGACCATCGGCCGCAGCCACGGCATCCACGCCGAACCCGTCACCTTCGGGCTGAAGCTCGCCCAGGCCTATGCCGAGTTTGACCGCAACCGCGCCCGGCTCCTCGCGGCGCGCGCCGATATCGCCACCTGCGCCATTTCGGGCGCGGTCGGCACCTTCGCCAATATCGACCCGGCGGTCGAAGCGCACGTCGCGGCCAAAATGGGCTTGAGCATTGAGCCGGTCTCGACGCAGGTCATCCCCCGTGACCGGCACGCGATGTTCTTTGCCACGCTTGGCGTGATCGCTTCCTCCATCGAGCGGCTCGCAACCGAAGTGCGGCACCTGCAACGCACCGAGGTGCTGGAGGCTGAGGAATATTTCGCGCCCGGCCAAAAGGGCTCGTCGGCCATGCCGCACAAGCGCAACCCGGTGCTGACCGAAAATCTGACCGGCCTTGCCCGGATGGTGCGGGGCTATGTGACGCCCGCGCTGGAAAATGTCGCGCTGTGGCATGAGCGCGACATCTCCCACTCCTCGGTAGAGCGGTACATAGCCCCGGATGCGACGATCACGCTCGATTTCGCGCTCGCGCGGCTGACGGGTGTCATCGACAAGCTGCTGATCTACCCAGAGCGGATGCAGCGCAACATGGACCGGATGGGCGGCCTCATCCATTCGCAGCGCGTGCTCCTCGCCCTCACCCAGGCGGGCGTCAGCCGCGAGGATGCCTATCGGCTGGTCCAGCGCAACGCGATGAAAGTGTGGGAATCAGATGGCACCTTGTCGCTGCTGGACCTGTTAAAAGCTGACCCGGACGTTACCGCCGCGCTGCCCCTTGCCGACATCGAGGCCAAGTTCGACTTGGGCTATCACCTGAAGCACGTTGACACGATTTTCGCGCGGGTGTTCGGCAACACCTGAACGCTGCTGCGGGCTATTTCTCGATCTCTTCGGCTTGCTCGGTCAGCCACGCGACAACGGCGTTTCGCGTGTCGCGCCACGCAATCATCGGCCAGCGCGACGGCAATTCCATCCCCAAAATTGGGTCAATCGCCGATTCCGCGACCCGGAACGGCAAGTCCCGCTTGGTCTGGATGCAGAAAAAGGGGCAGACTGGCGGCTTTGCGGGATCGCCTTCAAAGTCTTCAAGCACCACGGCCAGCCGGTTGCTTTGCAGCCGCACCATCGAGCCTACCGGAAAAATACCGAGCATCCCCGAAAATGCGGACAGGATCTCCGGGTCATAACGTCCGACATCAGCCGCCAGCAACTCCAGTGCCTCGGCAGGCGTGCAGGAGTGTTTGTGGGGGCGCTGGCTGGTCAGCCCGTCATAAGAATCGCAGATTGCCGCCATGCGTGCATAGCGTGAAATGCTCTCGCCCACCTTGGCATCGGGATAACCGCTGCCGTCCAGCCGCTCATGGTGGTGCAGGCACACGTCCAGGACGAGATCGGGCAACTGGTCGCCGCCGAGCAGCATCTCATAACCCCATTGCGCGTGCCGCATCATGGTGGAGCGCTCATCAGCCGTCAGCTCACCCGGCTTGTCCAAAATCGTGGTGGGCACCTTCGCCTTGCCAATATCGTGGAGCAACCCGGCAAGACCAATGCTGTGGTGAAGCGTGGGGTCAATGCCCAGCCGCCGGGCAAGGCTAATCATCAGGCCACAAACCGCGACCGAATGCACATAGGTAGATTCATGGCGATCCTGAAGCTTGGTCACAGCCGATATAGCCAATGCATTGCGCGTGACCGATGCCGTGATGCCAGTGACGAGCGGCCACAAGGAGTTGATATTGAGCTGCCGCCCAAACCGCGCGTCAGAAAAAGTCTCGGCTACCTGCGCCTTGGCGTGGTCGACCAGCTCGCGCGCGCGCTGGCGCTCCTGCGCGAAGGAAGCGCGTTTGGCGCCGAGGTGAAGCGCCGCTGGCCCAAGCGACGATTTTGCCGGTTGCGCCGGTGCGGCCGCAGGTCCACCGCCCGTCCCCGGCTGCCGCCAATCCCCCTGCAAGATACCGCTGAACCGGCCCCTCGCATCCATGCGCAAACTCCCGATATGACTTCGTTGATCTGGCCTTATGGTCGCATCCGGTAAAAGCGGGATTAATGGCGCGGGCGCAGAACCAGCGAATAATGCGCGGACAGCCGATTTCACTTTTGGGCCTATCTCGAAACAGACAGGTCGGTGCGCGAAGTGCCGATATTCGCACGGTCCTCTTCGCAGCTGCAGCAAACGCAATGTCGATTGCGTGTAATAATATTGCGGCACCGCGCAACAATACCCACCTCCGAGCTGCCGGTATCCTCCGGCCAATGGAGAACCACGATGCGGTATTTTGAAGCCGTGGCACATGGCATGGTGGCGCTTGGCGCCATTGCCCTGCTGATTGAGGTCGCAAGCCTCTAAACGCCAGCGCGCCGACTGCCCCCAAGCTTAACGGGGGCAGATTCGGTGAGGCGAGCGAGGGTCGAAAACCTCGGCCTCAGCCGCCCAGCGCAATCTTCATCTTGGCGAAAAAACCGCTCGATTGCGGGCTTTCATGCCCAGTTTCGGTACTGCGGAACTCTTCGAGCAATTCGCGTTGTCGGGCAGTCAGCCGGGTCGGCGTCTCCACCTCGATGCGGATCACAAGATCACCCCGACCGCGGCCCTGCAGCACGGGCATGCCGGCGCCCCGCTGGCGCACTTCGCGGCCGCTCTGGGTGCCAGGCGCAATCCGGATGACATGCCGCTCGCCGTCCGGCCCGGCAATCGCAATGTCGCCACCAAGCGCTGCCGTGCTGAAACTGATGGGCGCCGACGCGAACAATGTGGTGCCCTCGCGCGTGAAAATCGCATGACGGGTGACATGCAGGAAGATGTAAAGGTCGCCCGCTGGCGCGCCGCGTGCGCCCGCCTCGCCTTCGCCCGACAAGCGGATGCGTGTGCCCTCATCCACCCCGGGCGGGATGTTGACGGTCAGCGTCTTGGTGGTGTCCACCCGCCCCTCGCCCCGGCACTGCGTGCAAGGATCGGCGATGACTCGCCCCGCGCCCTGGCAGGTCGGGCATCCCCGTTCGATGACGAAAAAGCCCTGCTGCGAGCGCACCTTGCCATGCCCAGAGCACGTCGGACATTGCTTGGCGTTGGTGCCGGGGCGAGCGCCGGTGCCACCGCAAGGCGCGCACGCGGCGGACACGTCGACGGTGATGTTTTTCGAAGCACCATGGAAGGCATCTTCCAGCGGGATTTCCATGTCATAGCGCAAATCGGCCCCGCGCTGCGGCTGGGCGTGGCCGCCCGCGCGCGCGCCGCCCATGAACTCACCAAAGATGTTCTCAAAAATATCGCTGAAGCCCGAAAAATCCCCGCTCCCGCCCGCCGGCCCCGCACCCGCGCCATTGCGAAAGGCGGCATGGCCGAACCGGTCATAAGCAGCGCGCTTTTGCGGGTCCTTAAGCACTTCATAGGCTTCGGATACCGCCTTGAAGCGGCCTTCAGAATCCTTGCAGCCAGCATTCCGGTCGGGGTGATATTTCATCGCCAGCTTGCGGTAGGACGCCTTGATGGTGGCATCGTCAGCGCCGCGCTGGCACTCCAGCAGCTCGTAAAAATCGACTTCAGTCGTCATGCCCAACCCCCGCGCTCACCCCCCGCCCCCGATGGTGCTCGGTAGCGGGGGTGCACGTTTCATTATGTTACGCTTTGGTGTCGTCGACTTCGGAAAATTCAGCGTCGACGACATCGTCCACCGGAGCTTCTGCGGACGCTGCCGCGCCAGGCGAGGCCTCTTCGGCTGCCTGCTTTTCATAGATCGCCTGGCCAAGCTTCATGGCGACCTGGGCAAGGGCCTGTGCCTTGTCCTTCATTGCTTCCGGCTCCCCGCTCTCGACGGCGGTCTTGGTCTCGGCAATCGCTGCCTCGATTTCGGCCTTGAGCGCGGCGTCGACCTTGTCACCATTGTCGGCAATCTGGCGCTCGGTGGTGTGGATCAGGCTTTCGGCGTTATTCTTGGCTTCCGCTGCATCGCGCCGCTTCTTGTCTTCCTCGGCGAACTGCTCTGCCTCGCGGATCTTTTCCTCAATATCCTTGTCGGAAAGACCGCCCGATGCCTGAATGCGGATCTGCTGTTCCTTGCCGGTGCCCTTGTCGCGCGCCGACACGTTGACGATGCCGTTGGCGTCGATGTCGAACGTGACTTCGATCTGCGGCACGCCACGCGGTGCCGACGGGATGCCGACAAGATCGAACTGGCCGAGAATCTTGTTGTCCGCCGCCATTTCGCGCTCACCCTGGAACACGCGGATCGTTACCGCCTGCTGGTTGTCGTCAGCCGTCGAATAGGTTTGCGACTTCTTGGTGGGGATGGTGGTATTCCGGTCAATCATGCGGGTGAACACGCCGCCCAGCGTCTCGATGCCCAGCGACAGTGGCGTCACATCGAGCAGCAGCACGTCCTTTACGTCGCCCTGCAACACACCGGCCTGAATCGCCGCGCCCATGGCCACGACTTCATCGGGATTGACGCCGGAATGCGGCTCCTTGCCGAAAAACTCCTTCACCGCCGCGCGCACCTTGGGCATGCGTGTCATGCCGCCGACCAGCACCACTTCGTCAATCGCCGATGCCTTGACGCCAGCATCGGCCAGCGCCTTTTTGCACGGCTCCATGGTGCGGGCGATCAGCGCATCGACAAGCTTTTCGAGATCAGCGCGGGTCAGCGTCTCCACCAGATGCAGCGGAGTCGTCGCCCCACCTTCCATACGGGCGGTGATGAACGGCAGGTTGACCTCGGTCGTCGCCGCCGATGACAGCTCGATCTTGGCCTTTTCCGCCGCTTCTTTCAGCCGCTGGAGCGCGAGCTTGTCGGTCTTGAGGTCAAGCCCTTCCTTCTTTTTGAACGCATCGGCCAGATGCTCGACGACCTTGTTGTCAAAATCCTCGCCACCAAGGAACGTGTCGCCGTTCGTCGCCTTCACCTCGAACACGCCGTCGCCGATTTCGAGGATCGAAATATCGAACGTGCCGCCGCCAAGATCGTACACGGCAATCGTCTTGCCGTCCTGCTTGTCCATGCCATAAGCGAGTGCCGCTGCGGTCGGCTCGTTGATGATGCGCAGCACTTCAAGCCCGGCAATCTGCCCGGCATCCTTGGTTGCCTGGCGCTGCGCGTCGTTGAAATAGGCGGGCACCGTAATGACGGCCTGCGTCACCGTTTCGCCAAGATAAGCCTCGGCGGTTTCCTTCATCTTCTGCAAAGTGAAGGCGCTGATTTCCGACGGGGAATAATCCTTGCCGCCAGCCTGCACCCACGCATCGCCATTGCCACCCTTTACGATGTGATAGGGGACGAGTTCGGTATCCTTCTTGGTGATCGGATCATCAAAACGCCGGCCGATCAGGCGCTTGACCGCAAACACCGTGTTGTCGGGGTTCGTTACTGCCTGGCGCTTGGCGGGCTGGCCAATCAACCGCTCGCCATCCTTGGCGAAGGCGACGATCGACGGCGTGGTGCGCGCGCCTTCGGCATTCTCGATAACCTTGGGCTTGCCGCCCTCCATAACCGCCACGCAAGAATTGGTGGTGCCCAGATCAATCCCGATAACTTTAGCCATGGTTCGTGTTGGTCCCCGTCACGATAATTAAAGCCTCACCACCCCGTCAGCTGGGGCGACATGTTCTGTGGCGGATATAGGTGGGCTTTTGCTTGCTGCAAGATTTGCCGCTTCCTACATAGTGCATAGCGAACTGCCTTATCTGGAGCCCATGCCATGCGCCGCCTCCCCCTTATCGCCCTTGCGGCCGCCTCGGTTGCAAGCTGCGGGCAACCCCGCGAGATTTTTGTCGATCATGGCTATGTGCGACTGAGCGCCGTCTCGGGCAACCCGGCGGTGGCATATTTCACCCTGCATGGCGGCGGCGAAGCAACCATGCTGCTAAGCGTCACGTCGCCAACGACCATCAAGACCGAACTTCATGAATCGATGGCAAAAGGTGGCATGTCATCCATGGCGCCGATTAAAGATGTCGCGCTGCCGCCAAAGGCCGACATCGCCTTTCAGCCCGGCGGCAAGCATGTCATGCTGTTCAATGTGAACCCCGGTGTAAAACCGGGTGACACGATGCCGCTCATCTTCACCTTCGCCAACAATCTGCGCATTCAATATGATGCGCCCGTGATCGCTGCCGGCGACCCTGCGCCAAAGGGCTGAGACGATGATCAAGCCGGGCGACCGGCGCCCGCTTACCGAGGCCGAAATCGCGCTCGCGCGTTCTGTGTTCGGGAGCTCGATAGACTATGCGCGCGTCACCATGATCCGCCGCAAATGGGCGTTTTTCCAGCCTGTGAACACGGTGATGGCGCCGCACGGGCACATCCATTTCCACCCGCGGGCCGCATGCTATTGTGACGATTTCGGCGCCGGAAACCTGACGGCCCAAGGCCTGTTCCTGCATGAAATGACGCATGTTTGGCAGCACCAGCGGGGCATTTTCTTACCGATCGCCCGCCACCCGTTCTGCCGCTATTCCTATGCGATCAAGCCCGGCCAACCTTTCAACCGCTATGGCATTGAGCAGCAGGCCGAACTTGTCCGCCACGCGTTCCTTCTGCGCGCCGGAACAAATGTGGCAGGGGCGCCGCCGCTCGCGCAGTATGAGAGCATTCTGCCCTTTTAGGATTGGGGGCTAAAGCGCGGCCAGGTCAATCTCCGCGTGCCGGTCGAGCGTTCTGCTCGCATCAGCCATGGGATATTTCAGTCCCGTCGCGCAATTGAACAACACGCACTGATCGTCTGCGCTCACCAGACCGCGCGCGCGGGCGGCATGATAGGCGGCGAGCGTCGCGCCCCCTTCCGGGCAGAGGAGCAGGCCATCATCGCGGGCGCATTGCTGCACCGCCGCCTCAATCGCTGCATCTTCCACCGCCATCGCCATGCCGCCGCTTTCACGGACCGCGCGCAGGATAAGAAAATCGCCAACCGCCTTGGGTACCCTGATGCCACTGGCCATGGTGTGCGCGCCCTCCCAGCGCTCGGCATGCTCAACGCCGTCGTCAAACGCCTTGACGATGGGCGCACAACCGCTCGCCTGCACCGCAAACATCTTGGGGCGATCCGCGCCAATCCAGCCCAGCACCTCAAGCTCGGCAAAGGCCTTCCACATGCCAATCAGTCCCGTGCCGCCGCCCGTTGGATAAAATATCGCGTGGGGAAGCTTCCAGCGGAACTGCGCGGCAAGCTCCAGCCCCATCGTTTTCTTGCCCTCGATACGATAGGGTTCCTTCAGCGTTGAAAAATCGAACCACAGGCCCGCTGCCGCGCCTCTCGCGACAATTGCACCGCAATCGTCGATCAGCCCGTTCACGCGGTATACCCGCGCGCCCTGAAGCGCGATTTCACGCACGTTGATCTCGGGCGTGTCATCCGGGCACAGCACGATCGTCTCGATGCCGCAGCGGCTCGCATAGGCGGCGAGTGCAGCACCGGCATTGCCATTGGTCGGCATCGCGATTTTGGTGACGCCCAGCGCCTTGGCCATCGCGACCGCCATCACCAGCCCGCGCGCCTTGAACGACCCGGTCGGCAGCCTGCCCTCGTCTTTGACGATCACGTTTGCGCCGCCGGACTTGGGAATCGGCACGAGCGGCGTCTCGATTTCGCCAAGGCTCACCACATCCTGAGTGCGCCGCACTGGCAGCAACTCGCGCCAGCGCCACAAGTCCGTCGGCCGCGCCTCAAGCAGCGCGCGCGGCGTGGTTGCGCGCACCATGGCGAGGTCATAGCGCACAAGCAGCGGCCGGCCGGCGCGCGACAGGCCGTGAAGCGCGTCCGGCGCATAGCGCTCGCCCGTCAGCGAGCATTCGAGATGCGTGACGAAGG
Source organism: Sphingomonas sp. (assembly GCA_046155125.1). Classification (GTDB taxonomy): domain Bacteria; phylum Pseudomonadota; class Alphaproteobacteria; order Sphingomonadales; family Sphingomonadaceae; genus Sphingomonas. Next base: position 13,527 of record JBJXEC010000007.1, read on the forward strand.
TCGCGCGGTCGGTGGTGGCGTTAGGGTTCATGCCACCCTTTAGCCGCTACTGATCGTCAAATTCCAGTGCCGCGGCCGCGCCGCCAGAAAGATTGAGAGGGCGGTTTGGTTCAACCGGGCAGGGCTGACCTTCCCAGGGCCCCGGGCCGCGCTTGCGGTTGGTCTTGTTGCCGAAAGACGACAGTACCAACCGGACCATCGGCGAGAGTTTGGCTAGGGCTGCCTCGTGCGGAAGGGGCCGCGGAGAAGCCCGCAATCGACGTCGTGACAGCGGGTCATTCTGCGGCATGGCGCTCACTCCGGCTTCTTCGCAACCGCGACCATGGCGGGGCGCAGCAAACGGTCCTTTAGCATATATCCCGCCTGCATTTCCTGCACAATCGTGCCGGGCTCGACGTCTGCCGGCACTTCGAGCATGGCCTGGTGGCGGTTGGGATCAAGCGGTTGGCCCATCGACTCGATGCGCGAAATGCCATGCCGCTGGAAAATCGCGTCAAGCTCGCGCCCGGTCGCTTCGAGGCCAGACACCAGGCCTTTCATCTTGTCGTCGGCGCGCAATTCGTCCGGAATGGCAGCCAGCCCGCGTGACAGATTGTCAGCCACCGACAGGATGTCGCGGGCAAATGCCGTAACGGCATAGGCGCGCGCATCCGCTGCTTCCTTCTCCGCGCGGCGCCGCACATTTTGGGCTTCGGCATGGGCATAGAGCACAGCCGCCTTTGCCTCGGCAAGCTCGGTCTCCAGCACCAGAACACGCTCGGCCAGAGTCTGCTCAAGCGAAACGGACTCGACCGGAGCTGCCGCTGGTGCTGCATCTTCGGTGTGGGGAAGATCGTCGTGATTCATGGTCTTGTCTTCAATCCCTGTAATTTTATGCCATCAACCGTGCCAGCGTACTCGCGGTGAAATCCACCATGGGCACGACCCGTGCATAGTTCAACCGCGTGGGCCCAATCACGCCGACAACGCCGATCACGCGCCCGTCGCTGCCATGAAACGGCCGCGCGATGACCGACGACCCCGACAGCGCGAACAACTTGTTCTCGGCGCCAATGAAGATGCGGGTCGCATCCCCCTCCCGCGCGCTATCAAGCAATTTGGCGATTTCCTGCTTGCCTTCAAGATCGTCGAGCAGATTGCGCACCCGCTCCAGATCGGCGACGGCGGCCGCGTCAATCAGCCGGGCCTGCCCCCGCACGATCAGCACGGGGCGGCGTCCGCCATCCTCGCTCCAAACCGCGAGGCCACGCTCGATGAGCGCGCGCGCGGCACTGTCGAGTGCTGCCCGCTCGGCCGCCATCTCGCGGTCCAGCCGTGCGCGTGCCTCGCTCAGCGTAAGGCCGCACAGCATCGCACTCATATAGTTCCCCGCCTCGACCAGCGCGGACGGGGACAGGTCGGCTGGCAAGTCGATCACGCGGTTTTCCACCGAGCCGTCCTCGGCAACGAGCACCGCAAGCGCTTGATGGGCCGACAGCGGCACAAATCCGATTTGCCGCAACACCAGCTCGCGCTTGGGCACAAACACTAACCCTGCACAGGCCGACAAGCCGGATAGCGCAGCGGTGGTCGCGGCAATTGCCTCCTCGACAGGCCCGGACTGCACCAGCCGCGCTTCAATCGTTGCGCGTTCCTCGGCCGAAGGCTCATGCGCCTGCATCATGCCATCGACAAACAACCGCAAGCCCCGCTCAGTCGGCATCCGCCCCGCACTGGTATGCGGGGCCGCGAGCAGCCCATGCTCCTCGAGATCCTGCATCACGTTACGAATCGAGGCAGGCGAGAGGTTTAGCACCGAAAGCTTCGAAATGGTGCGAGAGCCAATCGGGGCACCGGAGTCGATATAACTCTCCACCACGAGCCGGAACACGTCGCGCGCGCGGTCCGTAAGCTCAATGATCGGGGGGCCTGTCATGCACCATCACGTAAGGTGCGCGCAGCACCGCGGCAAGCCGATGGCGGGGTGACGGGCCGATCCCAAGCCGCTAAGCCCCGCGACGACAACATCCCAAGGAGCCCACCCCATGCGCCCATCAGGCCGCGCGCCAGACCAGATGCGTATCATTTCCATCGAGCCACGGTTTACGCGCCATGCCGAAGGCTCAGTCCTTATTGGCTTTGGCGATACCAAAGTGCTGGTTACGGCAAGCGTTGAGGAGCGGGTGCCGCCGTTTCTGCGCGGCAAGGGCGAAGGCTGGGTAACGGCGGAATATGGCATGCTGCCCCGCGCCACCCATACGCGCGGATCGCGAGAGGCCGCCAAGGGCAAGCAGTCAGGCCGTACCCAGGAAATTCAGCGCCTTATCGGGCGATCCTTGCGTGCGGTGACAGATTTGAAATTGCTTGGCGAGCGCCAGATTACGCTCGATTGCGACGTCATTCAGGCCGACGGCGGCACGCGCACCGCCGCCATTTCCGGCGCCTGGGTCGCGCTCAGGATGGCGGTCGACGGGTTGCTCAAGGGCGGCAAGCTTGAGGCCGATCCGCTCACGCAAAAGGTCGCCGCCATTTCGTGCGGCATCTATCAGGGCACGCCGGTGCTCGACCTCGATTATGACGAGGATTCGAACGCCGATGCCGATGCCAATTTCGTGTTGCTCGAAAATGGCAATATCGCCGAAGCTCAGGCAACGGCGGAAGGTGCGACCTATGACGAGGAGGCGCTGCTCCGGCTGCTCCGGCTCGCGCGAATCGGCTGCACCGACATTTTTGCAGCGCAAGCGCGTGCGGTCGCTGCATGACCGCGCCCGCGCCACAAGCCATCCGCAAGCTCACGGGCGGCAAGCTGGTGATCGCAACGCACAATGCCGGGAAGGTGAGGGAAATTCGCGCGTTGCTGGGCGCCCACGGCATCGACGCAGTATCCGCCGCCGAGCTCGACCTGCCCGAGCCCGCCGAAACTGGCACCACGTTCATGGCCAATGCCCAACTCAAGGCGATGGCCGCCGCCGACCTGTCGGGCCTGCCCGCGCTCGCTGATGACAGCGGATTGTGCGTGGACGCACTGAACGGTGACCCGGGCGTCTACACAGCCAATTGGGCCGAAACCGCAGACGGCAAGCGCGACTGGATGCTGGCCATGGGCCGTGTGCAGGAAAAGCTTGAGGCGCTTGGGCCAGAGGTTAGCCGCGCGGCGCATTTCGTCTCCACCCTCGCGCTCGCCTGGCCGGACGGGCATGTCGAATGGTTCGAAGGGCGCATCGATGGCACGCTGATATGGCCGCCGCGCGGGGCGGCAGGCTTTGGCTATGACCCGATGTTCATCCCCGAAGGTGACACCCGCACCTTTGCCGAAATGCCGTTTGAGGAAAAACAGGCGAACAACCACCGCGCGCGGGCGTTTGCAAAGTTTGTGGCGGCGGTATTTTAGGGACACTCGCCAGCCTCTGGCCGGCGCCTGCATGAAACGCAGTGCCGGGAGAGCGTCCGCCGAACCCATGGTTTATCAATCGACGTGCGTTTGCCCGCCCCCTTACCGCACAAAAACGAGTTTTGGCCCCGGATCGGCCATTGCATCGCCGGCCTCAGCAAATGTCGCAACCCGGCTGGTCACATGCTCGGGGTGGAGGTTACCGCATGCGATGCAGCTAAGCACCGCTGGCAGCATCGGCCGCGATTGCACGCGACCGGTATGGAACGTCAGCCCCTTATAATAGGCCTGGGTTAGCGGCAGCGGCGTCACCGCGTCGAAATGCATCGAAACACTGGTTAGCACACCGTTGGGCGCGGTTGACCGAACCGCAAAGGCCAAAGCCGGAGCAGAACCCGCCGCCTCGACCACAATTTCGAACTGGCCCTCAGGGTCGCGCCCGTCAGCCAGCGCCAGCGGACCGACATCTGCACCCATCGCGGCGGCACGTGCGCGGCTGGCTTCGTTGTCGTCAAGATACCGAACCATACCAGCGCCCAAGGCAATTGCCGATCCTGCCGCATAAAGGCCGACACTTTGGGCAAGTCCTCCGACTATCAGCACTGCCGCCCCGGGGCGGTCGGCAAGATGCGGGGCAACGCCGCGCCAACCATCGGCAATATTGTCGCAGGCGCTGGCCGCGACAACCGGATCGACGCCAGCCGGAAGGGGCACCAGCATATGATCGGCATAGGGCACCAGCATCAAATCAGACAAAGCACCGCCAAAATCCGGTCGGCCGTTTCCGGCCAGCCCATAGGCCGAATACAGTGGTACGGCCGAACAGCTGTTAGTGTATCCGCGCCGGCAATTGTCGCAGCGTCCGCACGATATCTGAAACGGCACCACAACACGGTCGCCGGGCTTTACGCCAGCCAGATCACCGGCCTCGACCACCTCGCCGACGGACTCATGGCCAAAGGCAAAGGGCCCGGCGAACGGTGCCAGGCCCGTCGCGATATAGAGATCCAGATCGCAGCGCGCCACGGCAAGCGGGCGGACGATTGCCTGGCGCGCGTCGGCGAGGCGGGGCGGTGCGATGTCGCGCCATTCAAAGACGCCGGGCGATAGGAAGGTCAGCTGCTGCATCATTCGTGCAGCGTGCCGCCATTGTCGATTTGTAGCGGCGAATCAAAATAAGTGAGCTCGGGCTCGACGCCGTAGGTAGCCTTGGCGCGCGCACGCCATTCCGCCGTATACCAAGCCTCCGCCGCCGCACGGCTTTTCCATAAATACATCCCGCCAAATCCGTTGTCATTGACGGTGAAATATTTGCGGATGAGGCCCGGAATCTTCCTGTAAACTGGGACAGATTTCGCAAATCCGGCCTCGATCATCGCTCGCGTAACCCCTGGCGGCGTCTTGACGACCACAATCGTTGCAACCGGTGTGTCGGCCTTGGGCGGTTCTGCCGCGGCAGGGGCGGCGAAGGCCAGCGCGGTGGCCGCCCACAACATCCAAGTGTTCATGAGGTATCTCCTGATTGTTGGGTAACGGTTACGGCATTGTAGCTGGGCCTCAAATACGCAATGACGCAAATCGGTCTTTCGTTTTTGCAAGGCAAAGCTGCCCATGTCCATTGATCCGCGCGATCTGACCGATCTGATTGCGATTCGTGATGCAGGCACGCTGAGCGTTGCCGCCAAGAAGCGCGGGGTGGCCATATCCACGGTATCGCGCCGGATTGATGCGCTCGAGACAGTGCTGGGTCTAAAGCTTGTGGACCGGCGGACCGACGGGGTGAGACTAACTGAACATGGCCACGCTATCGCAAGCGCGGCCGCGCCCGTTGCCGAACAACTGCTGCGAGTTCAGCGGGTCGCGGAACATATCCGCGACGGCGCCGCGCGGGTTCCCATACGGGTATCGGCCACCGAGTTTGTAATTTCCGATCTGCTTGCGCCGGCACTCGACCGATTGTGGGCCGCTGGTGCCGATTTTCAGGTTCATTTGCAATCGCAAGCGGATATTGTCAGCCTTGCCGCGCGCGACGCCGACCTGGCCGTGCGCATGGTCAGGCCAACCGGCGCGAGCCTGTATGCGCGGAGGCTGTCCGTTCTTCGTCTGGGTTTTTTTGCGACCGAACAGTATCTTGACGGGCGCACTGCCGACTCAATCGACCTGCGCGCGGAACGGTTGCTGGTCTACGACGATAGCTATGGTCGGTTGCCGGAAATTGGCTGGCTGGGGCAATCGGGGCTGATGGACGCGGTCGCGATGCGAACCGGGAGCACCAGGGGGCTGATGACGGCGGCGCAGAGCGGCGCGGGCGTCGCCATTTTGCCCTGCGCAATTGCCGCGCGCGCCAGCGACCTTATCGAAATTCCGCTTGCGACTGCCTTGCCGACACGGCAGCCGTGGCTGATCGTCCATCGTGATCTGCGGCGCATACCGGCGGTCAGAATGGTGCAGAAATGGATTGTTGACGCGTTTGCGGCGCTCGGTTCTCCCTAGTCGGCCCGTTCCGCCAGGCGCCGGGTTGCCCTCGGCGGCGAGCGTTGCGTTTCATCTCAATACGACGTTTCACCCACAACATTGCCGGGCGGTGAATAGCGGCACACGAGATAATCGTCGCGCGCATTGCTCGCCGTCGCGCAGCCCATGCGGGTCGTTCGGCGCCACACTATCTGCGTGTAGTGCGCAACATCCTGCCAGCGCGATGTCCGCGAGAAACTGGGCGTCGGGCGGTTAATGAAATCGCGCTTCTCTGCCAACCAATGGCCAATCATTTCGCCATAGGCATAGGCACCGCGCGTTCCTGTCCACAGATTTTCGCCCTGATGCGGTTTGCCGCGGGGCTGCACAGCGTGCTCGAAGCGGCCTGTCTGCGCAAGCTCATCGGCATAGGCTTGCGCGTCCGCCGCCAGCGCTGCATCCCATAGCAGCGGAGCAAGTCCGAGTGCGGCGCGCGCATCGCTGTGCCCGGCGATCATCGCCTCTTTCAACAGCGCTGGCCCGCGAGGATAGGCGACATCAGACACACGCTGCTCGACGACGCGCTGCGGCCGAAAGTCCCCGGAGGCGCGGCCGCCAAGCACAATCCCAACGACGATCACCAAATACGGCAGCTTCCATCCTTGTCTCGCGCGCGCCATAGCATTGCCCCATGTCGACCGATCTGCCCATCGCCTTATACGTGCATTGGCCGTTTTGCGTATCAAAATGCCCGTATTGCGATTTCAACAGCCATGTCCGGGCCGAGGTGGATCAGGAGGCTTGGCGCGCAGCGCTGCTAAACGACCTGCACCATGAGGCGGCGTTGCTGCCGGGACGGCGGCTCGGGTCGATTTTTTTCGGCGGCGGTACCCCTTCGCTGATGCCGCCTGCAACCGTTGCTGCTATCATTGATGCGGCCGAGCATGCCTGGGGCTTTGCAGGCGATGTCGAAATCACGCTGGAGGCCAATCCATCGTCTGTGGAGGCAGCGCGCTTTGCCGATCTGGCGGCGGCGGGGGTCAACCGGGTTTCGCTGGGCTTGCAGGCGCTCGATGACGAGGCGCTGCGGTTTCTGGGAAGGGCGCATAACGTGTCCGAGGGCCTGAGCGCGCTATCGGTGGCGCAAGCGGCGTTCGGCCGGGTAAGTTTCGACCTGATCTATGCGCGGCCGGGGCAATCGATTGACGCTTGGCTGGCCGAATTGAGCCGCGCGCTGGCGTTCGGCACCGAGCATCTGTCGCTCTATCAGCTGACGATCGAACCCGGCACCCGCTTTGCAACCGAGGCGGCAGCGGGACGGCTGACCATTCCCGATGCCGATGCAGCGGCCGATCTTTTCGAAGCGACACGAGCGATGGCGGCGGACCACGGCCTGCCAGCCTATGAAGTGTCCAACCATGCCCGCCCTGGCGCCGAAAGCCGCCACAACCTGACCTATTGGCGCTATGGCGACTATGCCGGCATTGGCCCCGGCGCCCATGGACGGCGCGGCGGGCTGGCAACCGTGAGGCACAAAAAGCCCGAGAACTGGCTGTCGGCCATCGCCCGCAACGCCAATGGCCTTGAATCAGAGACATCCCTCACGCCCCGCGACCGTCAGACCGAGGCGATGCTGATGGGCATGCGGCTGGGCGACGGCGTCGATGTGGCGCGCATCGCAGGATTTGGCAGCGGTGCCATCGCCGACGTCATCGACGAAACGGCGCTAGCCGCCCTGGAGCGCGAGGGCCTTGTCGCGCGTATGGGGCATCAGCTACGCGCGACCGAGCCCGGTATGCTGGTGCTCAACGCCATTCTCGCCAGCCTGATGGCCAGCAAGTGATGCCGCGCTACCGACCGAATCCGGCGGGCGCAGGCGATACAACCGTCGTCGCGCCATTGTTGATCTGCTGCACCTCAAGCGCCCGCTCGGCCACCCCATCCGCGCTGAACCGAAAGGCGCCGTCCAGCCCGGCAAAACCGCCCCTGTCGCTCAGCCGCGCAGTGGGGAACGGTGCGCCAATTGGCCAATCGCGCATGATCCGCACCGTGAGCAGCACCGAATCATAGCCAAGGCTTGCCAGCCGATAGGGCGCGCTGCCAAACCGCCCGCGATATTTGGTGGCGAACTGCAGATACAGATTGTCGGCGACGCTGGCGAACAGGGCGCCGTTCAGTGCGGGCAGTGACGCGACCGACCGCTCGGCGTTCCAAAGATCAGTACCCAGAAACTGCGTGTTGCCGCCGCTGCTGCGCCGGACAAGCGGCACCGCGGTTGCCGCCGTGCCACCGGTATCGGCGAGCAGGACAGCGTCATAAGGCGCGTTACGGGCAAGCCTTGTAATAGCGGCTGCCAGCGACCCGCCAGCGCGATCATAAGTCTGGAGCGACACGACCCTGCCGCCCGCACTCTCCACAGCGCGCAGAAACGCGGTCGACGCGCGATCGCCATAGAGGCCGTTTGGCACCAGCCCGGCAAACGCCGTCATCCCGCGCCCGCGTGCATAGGCAACAACGCGCTCGATCGACTGTTGTGGCGTATATCCGAGCAGGAACGTCCCCTGGCCCGCCACGCTCACATCGTTCGAAAAGCTGATGAGCGGCACGCCAGCGCGCCTGGCAATCGGCGCAATCACACGCACATCCTCTGCCAGTAGCGGGCCGAGAATGAGCTTGTTGCCATCCGCCAGCGCGCGTTGTGCGGCAGCAGCAGCACCCAGATTGGTGTCATAGGTGGTAATCCGCAGCTTGTCCGTCCGGGTATCCAGCACCGCGAGCTGCGTGGCATTGGCAAGGCTCTGCCCAACGCCCGCATTGGCGCCCGACAGCGGCACCAGCAGCGCCACACGCTGCCGCGCTACATCCTGCGGAATGCCAGCCTCGACTCGCGGTTGCGCTTGCACGGGCGGGGGTGCGGGGCGGTCGCTCGGGCGAACCGGCGCGCGCGGCACGATGGTCTGGCAGCCTCCAAGCAGCACGGCGCCCACCAGCACGCCAAGCGTGGCCAACACACCGCGCCGTTGCCCAATGCCCCAATGCTCTGCCATGTACCTTCCCCTATGAACGCCGAACTCCCGCCCGGTCTCTATATCGTCGCGACGCCAATCGGCAATCTCGGTGATCTATCGCCCCGCGCTGCCGACATTTTGTCTCGCGTTTCCGTAATCGCGGTTGAAGACAGTCGCGTGACGGCGCGGCTGCTGCACCATATCGGCATAAAGCGGCCGATGGTCCCTTATCACGACCATAATGCCGAAGGCGTGCGGCCGGGCCTGATTGCGCGCATGGCGAGCGAGGCAGTGGCGCTGGTGTCCGACGCGGGCACGCCGCTTATCTCAGACCCTGGCTATAAGCTGGTGCGGGATGCACGCGCGGCGGGGCATCTGGTCGTGACCATACCCGGCCCGTGCGCGGCGGTGGCGGCGCTGACGCTCGCCGGGCTGCCGACCGACCGGTTTCTATTCGCGGGTTTTCTGCCGCCAAAGGCTGGCGCGCGCGCTGCCGCCATCGCCGAAATTGCTGCCGTGCGCGCCACCTTGGTGCTGTACGAATCGGGGCCACGGCTTGCGACAACGCTGGCCGCGCTTGCAGCCGGGCTTGGCGACCGCGAGGCGGCCGTGACCCGCGAAATCACCAAGCATTTTGAAGAAGCGGTCACGGGCACCCTCTCACAGCTTGCCGCGCGCTATGCCGAGGCACCACCTAAGGGCGAAATCGCGGTGGTCATCGCCCCGCCCGGTGATCCAGCGCCCGCGAGCGACGCCGACGCCGATGCAGCGCTCGCCGAGGCGCTGACCCGGCTTTCGGTGGGCCAGGCCGCGAGCGAAGTTGCCAGGCGGCTGGGGCTCGATCGCCGCACGCTTTATGCCCGCGCGCTGGCAATGAAGGCATGACGGCCGCCCGACAAGCTGCCGAGGCACGCGGGCGGCGCGGCGAGCGGCTCGCCGCCTGGTATCTGCGGCTCAAAGGGTGGCGCGTGCTGGCAACCCGTGTGCGGACCAAGGCGGGTGAGGTTGACCTCATCGCCCGGCGCGGCGCCCTGGTTGCGTTCGTTGAGGTAAAGGTTCGGTCAAGCCCCGCCGAGCTCGATTTCGCCATCGACGAGCGCCGGCTTGCCCGCGTTGCCGCCGCCGCTGAGCTACTTGCGGGCGATTATGCCGGGCCGGGCGACGACATCCGCATCGACGTTATCCTGCTCGCCCCGGGCGCCCGCCCGCGCCACATCGAGAATGCGTGGATCGGCTAGCCCTTCGCTGCTGCCATGCCTAGATAGCGCGCAACGCCAATCGCAAAGGGTCCGCTCGCATGTCGCTCACCGTCGCTGTCCAGATGGACCCGCTCGCATCGATCAATATCGCCGGCGATTCGAGCTTTGCGCTGATGCTGTCGGCGCAGGCGCGCGGGCACCGGCTGTTCCACTATGCGGCTGACGATCTGAACTATGCCGATGGCAGGGTCTGGGCGCGGGCGCACCCGGTAACGGTGCAGCGCGTGGACGGAGACCATTTCCGGCTCGGCGACCCGGTGAGCCTTGATCTTGGCCGCGACACCGACGTCATCCTGATGCGGCAGGACCCGCCGTTTGACCTGGGCTATATCACCGCAACGCATTTGCTGGAGCGGATCGCCGACCAGACGCTGATCGTGAATGACCCGGCGAGCGTGCGCAACGCGCCGGAAAAGGTTTTCGTGCTCGATTATGCGCGCTTCATGCCGCCGACGCTTGTCACCCGTTCACTCGATGAGGCGCGCGCCTTCCTGAAAACACATGGGAGCATCGTCCTCAAGCCGCTCCACGGCAATGGCGGCAAGGCGATCTTTCTGGTCGGGCCAGACGGCGCGAACCTGTCAGCACTGATGGAGGTGTTCAACCAGACCTGGCGCGAGCCGCACATGGTGCAGGCCTTCCTCCCCGATGTGGCCAAAGGCGACAAACGCATCGTGCTGGTCGATGGCGAGGTCGCCGGTGCCATCAACCGCTTGCCGGGCGCGGGCGAAATCCGCAGCAATCTGGCGGTCGGCGGATCGGCGGTGAAGACCGCACTGACGCCGGAGGAACGCGAGATTTGCGCAGTGCTGGGGCCGGA
>JBJXEC010000008.1:0-11005 GCA_046155125.1 Sphingomonas sp.
GCCGCATGGCAGGTGCGGTGAAAGCGCGTTTACCATCGCAGGGATTCCCTAGTTGGGACGGAGCCGCTACACGCGCGGCAGTGACTGACAGCGACGCACCCCAGACCGGCCGCTTTGTGGGCCGCGAACACCGCTTCCCGATTCGCGTCTATTTCGAGGACACGGACCTGTCGGGCGTTGTCTACCACGCCAATTATCTTCGCTATATGGAGCGCGCCCGGTCAGACATGCTGCGGCTGACGGGGGTTGACCAGCGGGCCGCCCAAGACGCCGGCATTGGTGTTTATGCGGTGAGCGAGGTCACGCTGCGCTATCTCGCGCCGGCCCGCGTCGAGGATGCGCTTGTGGTGGTCAGCCGCTTGCTTGAAATCCGCGCGGCTTCCTCGCGCATTCATCAACAAGTCATGCGCGACGGGTTGATACTGGCGCAAGGCACGGTGAAGGCGGCGTTCGTCTCGATGGCCGGGCGCCCTGTGCGCCAGCCAAAATCGTGGATGGCGGCGTTCGAGGAGCTCGTATGGCAACATGATATTGTCGATGAAAAGGGAGCCGAATGACTTTCGCACTCAACACTGATGCGACCACCCTGTCGCCGATCGCGCTGTTCCTGCAGGCCGATATCGTCGTCAAGATCGTGATGATCGGGCTGCTCGCGGCCAGCATCTGGACCTGGGCGATCATCTTCCATTTTGCCTTGAAGATCGGCCGCACGCACAAACGCGGTGAAAAGTTCGAGCGTGAATTCTGGCGCGCTTCCGATATCGATGCTTTTCACAAGGAGGAAGGCGCCGCCGACTTGCCAATCGCCCGCGTGTTTGCCGCAGGCGTCGCCGAGTGGCGCCGATCGACGGCCAACGGCGCGGTGGACCGCGACGGCACGCGCGAACGGCTGGCGACGGCGATGGGGGCAGCGGTTGCGGGTGAAATCGACAAATTGTCGGACCGGCTCAATATTCTGGCGACAGTCGGCTCGGTCGCGCCGTTCGTTGGCTTGTTCGGCACGGTGTGGGGCATCATGCGCAGCTTCACTGGTATTGCGCAGGCGCAAAGTTCGTCGCTCGCGGTGGTCGCGCCCGGCATTGCAGAAGCGTTGTTCGCAACCGCCATCGGCCTGTTTGCTGCTATCCCCGCGGTCATCGGCTACAACCGGTTCAGCCACGGGATCAATCGCATCGAGGCGCGCCTGAACCGCTTTGCAGACGGCTTCCACTCAACGCTCAGCCGCCAGCTCGAAGGGCTGGGGCCGCGAGGGCGCGGCTGATGGCGATGCAGCTACCCTCCCAGCGATCCCGCGGCCGGCGTGCGCCGATGGCCGATATCAACGTAACACCGCTGGTTGACGTGATGCTGGTGCTGCTCATTATCTTCATGGTGACTGCGCCACTGTTAACGTCAGGCGTCCCAGTTCAGCTGCCCGATAGTCGTGCCAAAGCGCTGGACGTAGATGCAAAGCCGCTCCAGATTTCGATCGACGATAGCGGGCGCATCTTTGTCGATGACAAGGCGGTTGACGAGGCGACGCTGCCAGACGCGCTCGCCCAGATTGTCGCCAAGGCGCCGCAGGGCAAGCTCCCCGAGGCCTATCTGCGCGCCGACAAGAGCCTGCCATATGGCGATGTCATGCGGGTGATGGGCGAGCTGAATCGCGCCGGCGTCAACCGGGTGGCGATGGTCACCGTCGTCCGGGACGGGCGCTGAGGGTCGCCCGGTGGAGCGTACCGAACAAACCGGTCTGGCCGTCGCCCTAATCGGGCATGTCGTGGTGTTTGGGTTGCTGTCTGCGCAATTCCTCGCCCACCCTCCAGCGATGAAGCCGCCTGAAACGCCATTGGAGGTCTCGCTGGTTGAGGACGTGGCGCCGGTGGCGCAAGCGCCCGCCGCGCCAGAGCCGCCCGCACAATCACGCGCGCCTGATGCCGGACCTCCCGCTGATGCGCCCCCGCCAGACGTTGCGCCGACGCCTGAAACAGCTGCCCCTGCGCCGGCTCCGTCGCCACCGCCAGCGCCGGTGCCCAAGCCAACGCCAGTGCCAAAGTCAGTGCCCACCCCCAAAGCCACGCCGCAGCCCAAAAAGCCCATGCCCGTCGCCAAGCCATCGCCCAAGGCGCCGGTTGTCGATGTCAGCACGCCATCCCCCAAAGCGGTGACCAAGCCGCAGCCAAAGGCGCCTGCTGCACCGGCAAAGGCGGTATCTGCCAAGGCGACCACCTCCGGGAGCAAGCCGACCGCGACCAAAGCCCGGCCGACCGGCTCCCGGCTCGACGCCATCTTCAAGAACGGCCTCACCGAAACACCGTCAAAATCCAGCACGCCAGCGCCGCCAAAGGCCGCCGTCATTGATGCTAAGGCGCTTGCTGGCATTCAGGATGCGATCGCCCGGCAAATCCAGCCTTGTGCCGACCGCCAGGTGAACCCGGGCCCCGGCGCGAACCAGATTGTCACCGTGCTCAACCTGCGGCTGAACCGCGACGGCACGCTTGCCGCCATTCCGACTGTGGTCCGGCAATCCGGTGTCGATGGCGACAATGATCGATATGGTCGGCGGGTGATTGATCTGGGCGTTGCCGCCTTCAAGGGCTGTGCGCCGCTGAAACTGCCGCCGGAATATTACGCGACCCCGAATGGCGGCTGGAACAATATCAACTATAACTGGCAATTGCGGTGAGGATGGTTTGCGTATGACACTCAAGGCTCAGTTGACCAGCGGCGGCATTGTCGCGTTTATCATGATCGCCGCACCGGTGGCCGCGCAGGTCGCGCGCTCTGCGCCGCAGACGCCGCCAGCAAGTGGTCAGGCCACCGCCCAGACGAATCCCAACGAGACCGGCACGCCGCCGCCGCTCGAAGTGTCGGTGACGGGAGGCGTATCGGCCCCGCTGCCGCTTGCCATACCCGCGATGCCGACCAACGCCGTTGCGCAAACGGCGGCGGGGACGACCGACGCGCTCGGCCGACAAGTGGCCGATGTCGTGACGGCCGATCTCAAGAATTCCGGCCTGTTCTCCCCGCTCGGGCCCGACAAGCTGCGGCCGGTTGGCTTTGCTGAAGTGACGGCGCCTAATTTTGACTATTGGGGTGGCGCCGGCACGCAGGCGCTGGTTCAGGGCTTTGTGCGCGCAAATGGCGACGGCATGCTGACGGTCGGCTGTTATCTGTTCGACGTGGCGGCGCGCAGTGAACTTACGCGGCAGGGCTTTGTGGTGGCACCCAGCGACTGGCGCCGCGCCGCGCACAAATGCGCGGACACCATCTACACGCGGTTGACCGGCGAGGGCGGCTATTTCGATAGCCGCGTGGTCTATGTATCCGAAACCGGCCCCAAAGACCGCCGGATCAAACGGCTGGCAATCATGGACCAGGACGGCGCAAACCACCGCTTCCTCACCAACGGCCAGTCGATCGTGCTGACGCCGCGGTTTGCGCCCAACCAGCAGTCCATCGTCTATATGAGCTATGTTGGCGACCGGCCTTCCATCTACATCTATGATATCGGCAGCGGGCGGCAGCGGCTGGTCGTGACCAACGCGAACCTTACATTTGCGCCAAGATTCTCGCCCGATGGCCGCTACATCCTGTTTTCGATGGCGGTCGGCGGCAATACCGATCTCTACCGGGTCAGCTCCTCGGGCGGGCAGCCGGAGCGGCTGACCAATTCGCCCGGCATCGACACTGGCGGCAGCTATTCGCCGGATGGCCGCCGGATCGTGTTTGAAAGCGACCGGTCGGGCGGCCAGCAGCTTTATGTGATGAACGCCGACGGCTCCGACCAGCGCCGCATCAGTTTTGGCGGCGGACGCTATGCAACGCCTGTTTGGAGCCCGCGCGGTGATCTGATCGCGTTTACGCGGGCCTCGGGCAATTTCCGCATCGGTATCCTCAGCCCGAACGGCACCGCCGAAAAGCTTCTGACCGACGACTGGCAGGACGAGCAGCCAAGCTGGTCGCCCAATGGCCGGGTGCTGATGTTCTTTCGCTCCGGCCAGGGACGCTCGGGCAAGGCCGCGCTATGGTCGGTTGACTTGACGGGCGTCAACCTGCGCCGATTGCCGACGCCGCTCGATGGATCCGATCCTGCCTGGGGACCGTTACGCCCCTGAACACTGTCTTTCCCGGTCCGCCAAGACCCCAAATCCAAGGAGAACCGACATGGCCAGACTGACAACAACATTATTGCTGGGCAGCGCGCTGATTGCGATTGCTGCTTGCACGCCAAAGCGGCTTGAGCCCTTGCCGCAGGCGCCCGTGGGCTCGACCACGCCCGGTGCCGGGGCAAGCCAGACGCCAGCTGGCACAACAATCATTCCCGGCTCGGCTGAAGATTTCAAGCGGTCGGTAACGAGCGATACCGTCAATTTTGGCTTGGATCAGTTCGACATCGATGCCGAGGCGCGGGCCATTCTCGACACGCAGGTAGCGTGGCTGACGCAATATCCCAATGTGCGGATCACGATTGAAGGGCACTGCGACGAGCGCGGGACCCGCGAGTATAATTTGGCGCTCGGCGACCGGCGGGCCAACGCCGCCAAAAACTATCTGGCGGCGCGCGGCATATCGGCATCGCGCATTGCCACGATCAGCTATGGCAAGGAACGGCCGCTGGCGCTGGGCTCGGACGAGGCAAGCTGGGCGCAAAACCGTCGTGCGGTGACCATTACGCTGCAATAGGCGCGCGGTGTCCCCCCGGGCAGCGCTTTGGGGGGGGATTACGGCGCCGGTGGCCCAAATTCGGCGGCCAAACGCTGGAGGTTGGCAATCGCCGCCGGCGCGTGTTGCTGAAACATCGCCAGGATAGCTTGCTTGTCGGCATCCTCCGCACCGACGGCCGCAATGACTTTGCCGAACCCGTCGAGCCGCGATTCGCGGATCCAGCGGCTGAGTTTGGTGTCCTGGCCCCAGCGATACTGGTTCATCATGTTGGCGATATTGGTGGCCGGGAACATCTCCGGCGTATCGGGGAAGGGAACGGTGGTGCAGATCATGTTCTTTTCCGCGTCATCGCCGTAATGCGCCTCGACATAGGCGGTAAGCGCCGCGCTAAAGGCAGGCTGCGGCGCGCGAACCAGCTGCGGAATGATGGTGTTGCCCTGGAAGATTGGCACCGCCGGCCGCTTTTCCACCGCTGATGCGGTGCAGTCGATGTAGAGCGTGCCTTCAGGCATCGCCACGCGCTCGCTATCGAACACAATCCCGCTGCCCTCCAGCGCCCGCACATGGCCCTGGCGCAGCACGTTGGCGATGCGACGCAGCTGCTCGATCTCGCCCACTGAAATCGTTGCGTAGTGGATCATGCGGGGGCGGACGCTGCGGTCGATCCGCACCATCAGGCCGATTGCCTCAAGCCGGTCGAACAGGTCGTCGATCGACGTCGCCTGGGCAAAGGCCCTGATCTGTTCAGCCTGCGCGCCGATGGTTGCTTCGAAAAACTCAAGGCCTGGCTGAATCCGTTGCCGGTTGAGCAGCCACGAATCGCGTGGCATCACCCATGAGATCGCGTCGGGCGCCGCGCCCGAGTTCAGCAGCCACACGCCAACATCCATTGCCGTTTTGCCAGCACCCAGGATGACATAATTCGGCGGTGCCGGTGCGCGCGACTGCCACAGATCCGCCAGTGCATTTGGGGTGATCAGCCGGACGCCGTCACTGACTGCATATTTGGGCTTGTGCGTGGCGGGAACGGTGGTGCCATAATAGGTCGCGTCGACGGTCTTCTTGCGCACCGATACGCCGGTTTCCACACCGGACAGGAGCGACACGAAGCGACCGTCGCCCTTGTAGTCTGCCATAGGGAAGTAGCGGACTCGGCCGCTTGGCAGCAAGTGCTGGCGCATGACCGCGTCAAAATAGCCGCTGACTTCGGGCCCCGACGCCAGCTCATAAAGCCCGGCATTCACGCCGATCGAATCCTTCCGTCCAGTACCAAGTGGCATGGAGTTGACGCCGTAAAAGGCCGATGGCTGATGGAGCGCCACGAACGAATAGGCATCGTTCCAATGCCCGCCGGGCTTGCCGTGCCGGTCGATGATCGCGATGTCCGCGTCGGTTTCGGCCAGCAGGGTATCGGCAAAGGCGAGACCGACAGCGCCGCTGCCAACGATCAGATAATCGGTGTCTATCGCGTTCATATGCACCACTCCCCCCAACGCCAGACCGACCGGCGCCTATCAGCAAAGCACGTCGCTGGGCGTTGGTCCATCGCCGCATGTCGATTCCTGTTGCGGCGGACATCAAAACAATATATATATGATATCATATTAACAGGAGGAACGTGATGAGTAATGCTGCGATTGCCGCTGACCTGCAGTCAAGCCGCGAAGTGCGGGCGGCGACTGCCAGCGGCTATGTTGCGATGATGGTAACGCTGCTGGCGATGGCAGCGTCGGCCTGGTGGTTCATCGCCGATTTGCGGAATGAGGGCATGGTGTGGCCGTCCGTGATTGTGTTCACAACGGCGATTTTCCTGTCGCTGGGTCTCTATGTCATCCAGCCGAACCAGGCCTATTCGATCACGCTGTTCGGCACGTACAAGGGCACTGATCGAACGACCGGGCTGCGCTGGATATGGCCGTGGTACAGCGGCAAGAAGCTCTCGGTCCGCGCCAACAATCTGATTTCAGAGCGGCTGAAGGTCAACGACCAGCGCGGTAACCCTATCGAGATCGCCGCCCAGGTCGTCTGGCGCGTGACCGATACCGCGCAGGCGCTGTTCGACATTGACGACTACAAGGCGTTTGTGATCGTGCAGATCGAAGCGGCGGTGCGCACAATCGGCGCGCGCTATCCCTATGACGATTTCGAGCATCAGGAAGTCACGCTTCGGGGCAACCACGATCAGATCGCCTCGGAACTGCGCACCGAACTGATGGCGCGCCTCGCGGTTGCCGGCATTACGGTGGACGAATGCGGCTTTACCCATCTGGCCTATGCGCAGGAAATTGCGGGCGCGATGCTGCGTCGTCAACAGGCGCAGGCGGTAGTTGCGGCGCGCAAGACGCTGGTCGAAGGGGCGGTTGGCATGGTCGAGATGGCGCTTGAGATGCTGTCAGAGAAAAACGTCGTGCACCTGGATGATGAGCGCCGTGCGGCGATGGTCTCCAACCTCATGGTGGTGTTGTGCGGCGAGCGGGACACCCAGCCTGTCGTCAATACCGGCTCGTTGTACCAATAGGTCGGCATGGTGACTGGGCTTGCGAAAAAGGCGTTTCCGCTGCGGCTCGATCCGGCGCTATATGCCGCGATCGAACGGACGGCCGCGGCGGACTTGCGCAGTGTCAACGCTCAGGTTGAGTATTTGCTGCGCGAGGCCCTCGCCCGGCGCGGCGTCCGGGTTGCCATCAGCGTGCCGCCACGGCGGGGACGCCCGCCTCAGGAACCATCAGATGGATAAGCCCTGGTTTGTGCGGGCGAGCGGGCACAGCCGCTAAGCGATGACGCCCCATGTCGGGCCGGGATGGGGAATCATGTTAGGCGGCGTCGGTGCTGCGCGTGCGGCCATTGGCTCGGTACGCTCCGATGTTCCCAAGGTGCTATTTGGGGCAGCGGCTATCATCGCCATGACGGTAATTGCTATGGCCAAAACCAACGGCGGCTGGCGCTGGGATGTTGGCTACGGAAGTTTCACTAGCGGCGCAGGAGAAGACGGTATGCGAAAGACACTATTGGCGGCAATGCTTGCAGGCGTGACAGCGATAACTTTGGCGGCGCCGGCGTTGGCGGCAGCCACGGCACCAGCGGCGGGCCAAGAGCTTACCGTCCCGGGGCCGCTCGCCCCGCTCCACGGCACGCTGCTCCAGCCGGCAAAGCCCGCCAAAGCGCCGGTGATCCTCATTCTGCCTGGCTCGGGCCCGACCGATCGCGATGGCAACAATCCGCTTGGCGTGAAAGCCGCACCGTATCGGCTGCTCGCTGAGGCGCTGGCAGCGCAAGGCGTTGCGTCGGTGCGGATCGACAAGCGTGGTATTGGCGCGAGCCAGGCGGCGGTCGCCGATGCCAATGCGGTTACGCTTGCCGCTTACGCCGCTGATGCTCGCGCCTGGGTGGCGGCTGCGCGGCGCGAGACCGGCGCCAAATGCGTGTGGTTGCTTGGGCATAGCGAGGGCGGGCTGATCGCGCTTTCCGCCGTTGACGGGCCGGGGATTTGCGGCGTGGTGCTGGTCGCCGCTGCAGGGCGGCCATTCGGGACGATACTTCGCGAGCAACTCCATGCCAACCCGCTCAATGCGCCGATAGTCGACCAGGCCGAGGCAGCGCTCACGGCGCTCGAAAAGGGTGACCGGGTTGACGTCAGCACGTTTCATCCCGCGCTGCAGGGGCTCTTTAACCCCAAGGTGCAAGGCTATCTGATCGACCTGCTCCAACATGATCCGGCGAAAATGGCGCAGGGTAACACCCGGCCAATGCTGATCGTGCAGGGGCTGAGCGACATCCAGATTGGCGAGGCCGACGCGCGTTCGCTTGCGTCCGCCCGACCTGACGCCCGGCTGGTCCTTATCCCGGGCATGAACCATGTGCTCAAGCAAGTCGGGGATGTTGACCGCGCAACGAATGCGGCGAGCTATGCCAATCCCGACCTTCCGGTCGATCCGACGCTGGTCGGTACGGTCGCGGCATTTGTGAAGGCAAGCGGGTAGCGATTAAGGACAAGCGCCGCGCGGTTGGTTGGGAATGGGTCCGCCGGGGCTTGATTGCCGGACGCTGCCAGCCATGTTGTCCTGCCGATGTGGCGGGGGGCGGAGGAGACCCGGCAAGGGTACCAGAGGGTAATGCTGACCGCGCCCAGGGGCTTGGGCACCGCTGCCGTTAAGCCTATGCGGGAGCCTTGCCCCGCAACACCCGTCCGTCGTTCAGCCGCGCCCGCCGAGTGCCTTGTCCAGCAGCCGGGCGAGCCGAAGCCCGGCGCGTTCGACCTGCAGCCGGGCAACCGGCACCAGCCGCACGACCGTGGCATCATCGATCTGCGCGCGCGCGGGCACGGGGGTCGTGCAGGCGGCGTCGCCAACGGCGCTTGGATAAGTGACGGCGCGGCTGATCTGCCACGCCTCCAGGCTCCAGCTTTGCGCGGTCCCGGCCGCCAGCCGCTGCGCCTCGCGCCGGGGGTAGCGGTGGACCAGCGACGGCCCGGTCGTGATCGCGCGTTCAGCGAGTGGCCCGTCCCACACGCTGTGCAGGTTCAGCCGGCTGGGCGCATAAATGCCATAGGCCGCGCGCACATCATTGCCGCCCCTGTCGGCATGGTCGCCGCTGTGGAGCGGCATGTGGAGATCGCCGGTAAAGTGCACCAGAAAGGCGAGCGCCTCGACCCGATCATGGGTGGAGAGCTTGCGGTTGGCGAGGCGTTTGGCGTTGCGGTCAACTTGCGCTGACACGCAGTTGCCATCCTTGCAGGCAGGGGTCAGGTCGAATGCCAAGCAGACATTGACGTTCTGGTAATGCCATGGTCCAGAATAGGCGTAACGATCACCCAGGCCACGGATACAATCCGGCCAAACGCTTAAATCCTCGATGGTGCGGGTCGCGCACTCTGGCGTATCGAGCTTGTCGGCGCGCGCAACCAGCGCGCGGATGGCGGCGGCGGTTTTAGGCGTCACATTGGCCATCGCAATCTCGGCGATGACATGGTGGCCATAGGCGCCGTAAGCGAGCGCTGGTGCTGGAAGTACCGACAGGGCGGTCGCCGCGACGGCCCCACGCAGCGAGAGATGATAGCGGATCATGGCATCGGGTCCTTGGCGCATAGTGCTCACAGGCTACCTGCCTAGCGCGATAATGTTACCGTGCGAAGCTACTGTGCGAAGATGGCGATGGTGCGCGCACCCTCTGCGGTCGCTGTGGCGCGGTACATGCCGGGCGTGGTGAAGGCGAGGGCCGTTTCACCGCCGGGCCCCGCGACGATCACCCCGCCCGTGCCGCCCAACGCGACCACCTCTGACAGCGCTGCGTCGGCGGCTGTTTGCAGCGACAGGCCGCTAAGGCGGACGCGGGCGGCAATGTCATGCGCAACGCCTGCCCGGATGAACTGTTCCCCCGAGCCCGTGCAGGAGACCGCACACGCCCGGTCATCGGCCCAGGTGCCCGCCCCGATCAGCGGTGTGTCGCCGATCCGTCCCCAACGCTTTCCGGTTACCCCGCCGGTGGAGGTCGCGGCGGCAACATGGCCGTGCATATCGCACGCGACCGCGCCAACGGTGCCGTACTTCATGTCGACGTCGAACCAGTCGTCGCCCCGCGCGAGCATTGCCGCTAGCTGCGTTTTGCGTTCCTCCGTCACGAACCAGTCCGTGCCGGCTGGCGGGATGCCTTGTTCGCGGGCAAATATGTCGGCGCCGGCGCCGCTCAGCAGGACATGCGGACTGGCCTCCATCACGGCGCGGGCAAGTTGTACGGGGTTGCGCGTGGAGCTGACGTCGGCGGCGGCCCCGGCCCGACGGTTCTGCCCATCCATGATCGCGGCATCGAGCGAAATCGCGCCGTCATAACTTAGCACCGCGCCGCGCCCGGCGTTGAAGTGCGGGTCGTCCTCCAGCACGGTGACAGCGGCAGCGACCGCATCGAGCGCCGCCCCGCCCGACGCCAGAATCGCGGTGCCCGCATCGAGCGCCTGCGCAAGCCCGGTCAAGGCGCCATCCCGCTGGGTCTCGCTCACGGTGTCGGGGGTAAGCTGACCAGCGCCGCCATGAATGACGAGCGACCAGCGAGGGATTTTAACGGGCGGCAGCATGTTATGTGTTCCCCCTGCGTCGCATCAGCCGCGCTGAGCCCTGAGGCCAATCAGCGGGCGAACCCATTTGACTTCCCGGCCGATCCGGTAAAACAGCCAGCATCCGACCGTCGTCGTCATAAGCAGCACGATGAATTCGGCAACCGGGTGTAGTCCGAACCGAAGCAGCTCGCCTTGCGCGACGACGATAATCGTCTGGTGAATGATGTAGAAAGGGAACACGCCCTCGTTCAGTACCTTGCGCCAAGGGTGGTCATGGTTGAAAAACCGGTCCGCCAGGCCGATCAGCGC
>JBJXEC010000009.1:0-7310 GCA_046155125.1 Sphingomonas sp.
AGCCGGTCGACGATGGTCCGCTGCGTGAGCACCGGCACGATGCGGTCCGCGCCCAGCTCGCAGGCCTTTTCGACCAGCCAGTCGATCCGCCCCTTTTTGAGCGGTGCGGCGCACAACCACAGATCAGGCACGGTTTCGCGCGGACGGAGCTGCGCTGTGACCTCTATGGTCAGCCGGCGCTTGCCGATGTCGCGCGCAATGGCCAGCCATTCGCCGGTCACTCCGTCGAACAGTTTGACGGGATCGCCCGGCGTCATTCGCATCACGCTCACCAGATAATGCGCCGGCGGGCCCTCGATGGTGAGCAGGCCCGGCGCAAGCGGGGTCGGGATGAAAAGTCGCGGCGTGGATTGCGGCGGCCAGGCGGGGGTTGCAGGCATGGGCATGAGCGTTACTGCGCGGCGCGCCCAGCGTCACCCCTTGGCGCGCGCCCAATGCGCGATTGAAAACGGCCATTGATGTGCCGCATTTGGAACGGACAAGCCAAAATGCTATCCGCTTGAGGTGTTTGCCTTTGAGATTTGATCGGCTACGATACTAGCCTGATTTAAGGAATGACGTTTCAATGAACTCGGACTCAGCAACGCCTCTGCTCGATTCGGTGAGCTATCCCGCTGATTTACGCAAGATTTCTCCCGACAAGCTCACTCAGTTTGCCGGCGAACTTCGCCAGGAAGTCATTGCCGCCGTTGGGGTCACTGGTGGCCATCTGGGTTCGGGGCTGGGCGTGGTCGAGCTGACGACCGCGATCCATTACGTCTTCAATACGCCTGATGACAGGCTGGTTTGGGACGTTGGCCACCAATGCTATCCGCACAAGATCATCACCGGCCGGCGTGACCGGATCCGCACGCTGCGGATGGGCGGCGGCCTGTCGGGCTTCACAAAGCGCGCCGAGAGCGAATATGATCCGTTTGGCGCGGCGCACTCGTCGACGTCGATTTCGGCCGCGCTGGGCTTTGCGATTGCCAACAAGCTGTCGGGCAAGCCCGGCAAGGGCATTGCTGTTATCGGTGATGGCGCGATGTCGGCTGGCATGGCCTATGAGGCGATGAACAACGCCGCGCAGGCGGGCAACCGGCTGGTCGTAATCCTGAACGACAACGACATGTCGATTGCGCCACCCGTGGGCGGTCTGTCGGCCTATTTGTCGCGAATCGTCTCCAGCCGCGAGTTCCTTGGGCTGCGCGATCTGGCCAAAAAACTGGCCAAGCGGCTGCCGCGCCCGATTGCGTCTGGCCTCAAGAAAACCGACGAGTTCGCGCGTGGCCTGGCGATGGGCGGCACGTTGTTTGAAGAGCTTGGCTTTTATTATGTCGGGCCGATTGACGGGCATAACCTCGATCAGCTCATCCCAGTGCTGGAAAATGTGCGCGACGCTGAAGAAGGCCCCATCCTTGTCCATGTCGTGACCAAAAAGGGCAAGGGTTATGGCCCTGCCGAGCAAGCCGCCGACAAATATCACGGCGTACAGAAGTTTGATGTGGTGTCGGGCGTGCAGGCGAAAGCCCCGCCGGGGCCACCTGCCTATCAGAACGTGTTCGGTGCCGCTCTTGTGGATGCTGCCGCGAAGGACTCGCGGATCTGCGCGATTACGGCCGCGATGCCGTCCGGCACGGGCCTCGATAAATTTGCCACGGCCTATCCCGACCGGTTCTTCGATGTCGGCATTGCCGAGCAGCACGCGGTGACCTTTGCCGCCGGGCTTGCCGCGCAGGGAATGCGGCCATTCTGTGCGATTTATTCGACTTTTCTCCAGCGTGCCTATGATCAAGTCGTGCATGATGTGGCGATTCAGAATCTCCCCGTGCGCTTTGCGATTGACCGGGCCGGGCTGGTCGGTGCCGATGGCTGCACCCATGCTGGCAGCTTTGATGTGACCTATCTTGCAACGCTGCCCAATATGGTGGTGATGGCGGCGGCGGACGAAGCGGAGCTGGTCCACATGACCCACACGGCCGCCCAGCATGATAGCGGGCCGATTGCGCTGCGCTATCCGCGCGGCAACGGCATTGGTATCGAGTTGCCCAAGACACCGGAGCTGCTGGAAATCGGCAAGGGCCGTATTGTTCGCCACGGCCACAAGGTCGCGATCATGTCGCTGGGCACACGGCTCGGCGAGGCGCTTAAGGCGGCTGAAGCACTTGAGGCAATGGGCCTGTCGACAACGGTCGCCGATCTTAGGTTCGCCAAGCCGCTTGACCAAGACCTGATCCGCAAGCTGCTCACGACACATGAAGTGGCGGTCACCATCGAGGAGGGCGCGGTTGGCGGGCTGGGTGCCCATGTGCTCACCTTTGCCAGCGATTCCGGGTTGATCGATGCCGGGCTGAAGCTTCGCACCCTGCGCTTGCCGGATGCGTTTCAGGACCAGAACAAGCCTGAGCTGCAATATGCGGAAGCCGGGCTCGATGCCGACGCCATTATCAAGGCGGTGCTGGGGGCGCTGCGCTGGAACGAAAGCGCGGCAGTGGGCGAAATCCGGGCGTAACTTTTCGGGAGTGTGTGGGTGTGTGTCGCGTAGCTGTTGCCGCTTGCCTGTTGTTTGGCCTTGGAACCGCGAGTGCCGCCAGCGCAGCGACGCTTCGCGTAACCGTTACCAACGTCAGAAACGTGACGGGTACTGTGCATATCGACGTTTGTCGTCAATCGGAGTTTTTGAAGAAGTGCGCGGTCATTGCCGAAGCACGCGCGGTTAAAGGCGCAACGGTAATCATCGTGGAGAACCTGCCGCCAGGCGATTATGCAGTGCAGGGCACTTATGATGAAAACGGCAATGGCAAAGTCGACAGAGCGCTGTTCGGCATTCCCAAGGAAGGCGTTGGGTTTTCTAACGATGCGCCGATCCGGCTTGGCCCGCCGAAATGGTCCGATGCGCAGTTTTTGGTAGAGGGCGACAAGACCATCACTTTCAAAATGCGGTATTTTTTCGGCGGCAACGGCAAGTAACGGCGCAATGGCTGGATCGCCCATTTTTCGCGCGGTGTCGTTTAGCGCGCGCCGCCCCCGGCTATTGGTGGCGCTGTCACTGTTGCTGACGATGCTCGCCGCGTGGTTTGCCGCTGGCCATTTCGCGATGACGACCGATACCTCGGCGCTGATTTCGCCGGACGTAGACTGGCGCCGCGACGAAGCGGTGCTTAACACACAATTTCCTGGGCAAACTGACACTACGCTGGTCGTAATCGATGGGCAAACCCCGGAGCTGGCTGAATCCGCAGCGGCCCGGTTGACCGCTGCCCTGGCCGCGGATCAACAGCATTTCCGCACCGTGCGCCGCCCTGACGGTGGCGATTTTCTGGCGCGCGAGGGGGTGTTGTTCGGCTCGGTCGAGGACGTGCGGGCAACGACGAAATCGCTCGTTGCGGCACAGCCACTGCTTGGCCCGCTCGCCGCTGATCCGTCCCTGCGCGGTGTATCTGATGCGGTGTCGACCATGCTGACCGGCGTCGAGCGCGGCTCGACGACGCTCGCTGATATCGACAAGCCGCTGGTCGCTATCGACACGGCCGTCAGCCGCGTGCTGGACGGCAAGCCAGCCTATTTCTCATGGCAGGAACTGTTCGCGAGCCAGGGCGGTCAGGTGCCGCCCAAACGCCGACTGATCCTTGCACAGCCGCATCTCGATTTCACGGCGCTCAAACCCGGTGAAAAGGCGGTGCGGGCCATTCGAGCCGCTGCCGATGCGCTCGCGCTTGACGGAGCACACGGCGTGCGCGTTCAAGTGACTGGACAAGTGCCGCTGGCGGACGAGGAATTTTCAACACTTGAGGAGAATATCGGCATCGTTGCCGCCATCATGGCGCTGGCGATGCTGGTGACGTTGTGGTTTGCAACGCGGTCGGTGAAAATTGTCGGCGCGATCATGCTTACCATTCTGGCGGGGCTGGTGGTGACGACGGCGGTCGGTCTGGCGGCTGTGGGGCGTCTGAACCTGATTTCGGTCGCCTTCATTCCGCTGTTCGTTGGGCTTGGCGTTGACTTTGGCATCCAGATTTGCGTGCGGTTTAACGCCGAACGGCTTGAGGGCGCTGATGTGCCACAGGCGCTGGAACGGGCGGCCGTTGCGCTGGGGGCGCCGCTGGCGCTGGCGGCGGGGGCGGTGTTCCTGGGGTTCGGCGCGTTCTTGCCGACCGATTATGTCGGTATTTCGGAGCTTGGCATCATCGCCGGGCTCGGCATGGTCATTGCGCTTGCGCTGTCGATCACGTTGCTGCCGTCGCTCCTTGTCCTGTTCCGGCCCGGCGCGCCGACCGCTGAGGTTGGCTTTGCCGCCGCCGCGCCCGTCGACCGCTGGCTCCATCGCAACCGCAAGCCGGTGCTGTGGGCGTTCGCGGTGTCGATGCTTGCCAGCATCGCGACGCTGCCGCTGGTTGAGTTCGACTTCAACCCGCTCCACCTGCGCGATCCCAATGGCCCGGCAATGCGCTCGCTGAACGACTTGCTGAAGGACCCGCTGCGCACGCCAAACGTCGTTTCGGTGGTGACGCAGTCTCCCGATGCGGCAAGAAGCCTGGCCGCGCGCCTCGCCAAGCTGCCGGAAGTGGCGCAGGCGATCTCGATCGACAGCTTCATCCCAGCCGACCAGGACGCTAAGCTTGCCCTGGTGCAGGATGCCAGCGTGCTCCTGGATCTGACGCTGAACCCGTTTGACATCGCGGCCCCGCCCAGTGATGCGCAGACGGTTGCATCGCTAAGCGCAACGCGGGCAAAGCTTGCAACTGTTGCAGCAGGCACAAGCGGCGCACCGGCCGAGCACGCCGTGGCCCTTACGCGGACGCTTGGCCGATTGGCGAGCGCGCCGCCCCAAATGCGCATGGCGGCGAGCGACGTTCTGGTGGCGCCCTTGAACGTGATGCTCGATCAGGCCCGCGCGGTGCTCCAGGCTGAAGCCGTCTCGCGCGAGACGCTGCCGCCCGAAATCGCCAGCGACTGGCTGTCGACAGACGGTCGTGCCCGGGTGCAGATTTTCCCGCGCGGCAACGGCAACGACAACCGCGTCCTGGCCGCCTTCACGCGCGCGGTGCAGGGTGTGGCGCCGCACGCGACCGGGCTGCCGGTTGCCACGCAAGCGGCGGCGAGCACGGTTGCCTGGGCGTTTGTGCAGGCGGGCATTCTGGCGCTCGCGCTCGTCAGCGTTCTGTTGTTCGTGGTGCTGCGTGATGCGCGCGAGGTGGCGTTCACGCTGGCGCCGGTCGTACTGTCGGGCTTCCTCACGCTTGGCAGTTGTGTCGTGATTGGCCAGCCAATCAACTTTGCCAATATCATAGCGTTTCCGCTGCTGTTTGGCGTGGGCGTTGCGTTTCACATCTATTTTGTGATGGCTTGGCGTGGCGGCGCGACTGACCTGCTGCAATCAAGCCTTGCGCGTGCCGTGCTGTTTTCGGCGCTGGCGACGGGAAGCGCGTTTGGCGCGCTATGGCTGTCGCATCATCCGGGCACGGCGAGCATGGGCAAGATCTTGATGATCTCGCTCGCCTGGACGCTGGTGTGCGCGTTGATCTTCGAGCCAGCGCTGCTTGGGCCGCCGCGGGTAAAACCGGCTAAAGCGTAAACAGCGCAAGCGCGTGTTGCGGCGCGGGCGTGGGCTTTTCTATATCGGCAGGTTGCGTGTCTGGTGCCGGTTGCCCGGCGGGACCGGCCGGAAACGCCGCGGTGTCGGCCGGATCCTGTGCAGTCGGCTCGGCCAAAACGGGGTCGGGCGCTGTGGTCACCGGTGCCGCATCCGGCGCGGGGGCCCCTTCGGGCTTGGCGGCGGGGTCGGCGGACAAGTCGGCTGGATCGAGCAATGGATCGTCGAGCCCGGTCGTGGCGCCCTTGCCCTTAATCTCTTCAATCTCGGCAATGCGGCTTTGTTGGTACACTGAGCGTAGCGTCGCATATGGGTCCGCCGCACCCGCCAGCAGCGCCTTGAAACCCGCGTCATTCTCCGCGCGTAAATCCAGCCCGCCGACAACGAATGTTGATACCTGATAATCGAAACGATTGAACGGCTTACCGATGCTGAGCGGCAGCACCAGCGTATCGGTTTGCCCGCCAAGGAGATCGCGAAGGTCGGTCGGTCCAATGAAGGGCAGGAACAGATAGGGCCCGGGGCCAACGCCGTAGCGTGCCAGCGTGTTGCCAAAGCCATTGTTGCGATGCGGGAGCTTGGCCGTCTTGGCGACGTCCAGCGTGCCACCGAGGCCGACCGTCGAGTTGATTACAAAGCGCGCAAATGTCCTGGCCGCACGCTTGGGCTTGAGCTGGAGCAGGTCGTTCAGAAAAACAATCGGCTCGGTCAGGTTAGACAGGAAATGCCGGATGCCCGTGCGCAAGAACTTCGGGATGATGGATTTGTAACCGAGTGCTGCCGGCCGAAAGATCGCTTTGTCGAGCGTCGTGTGCAACTTATAGATTTTGCGGTTGATCCCTTCCCAAGGATCGCCCTTGGTGTGGCGTCGGTGTTCGGGTCGTCCGGGCAGCGCTGGGATCACTGGTGCTGGCGTGCCAGCCGCCTCGACGCCCCCGGCCGGTGCCGCATCTTGTTGTGCCACCGCCGGCGCGGTGATCAGCAGAGCGGCGACCAACATCACCCCACCGCGCTTATTCCCCATGGCGACAGGCCAACTCAGTTGGCAGCCTTGTCAGCCAGCGCGTTGACATGGCCGATCAGCGCTTGCACGCCACCCTTGCCCAAAATGCCGTCAAAGTCGGCGCGGCGGGTGGCCAGCTGGCTGATCGAATTTTGGTAAAACACGTCGATCACCCGCCATTCGGCACCCGACTGGCGCAGGCGATAGGCGATGCTAACAGGTGCATCCTTGGGCGCCGTCAGCTTGGTCTTGACGAGCTTGTCAGTCCCGCGCGCGGCGACATTGGGGTCGATGACAAACGCCTGGCCCGCCCACGCGTCAAAATTGGCGGCATATTGGTTGATGGTAAGCTTGCGAATGGCGCTGACCAAGGCGCTGCGTTCAGCGGGCGTTGCTGCATTCCAGGGCGCACCAACGGCCAGCCGCGTCATTAATGGCAGGTCGAATACCTTATCGACGACGGGCGCGATTTGGCCAGCACGGCCAGCAAAACCAAGTTTTTTGCCGCCCTTCATGATGGCCACCAGCCCATCACTCAGGGTTTTGATGGGGGCTGCGGCTGCGTCCTGGGCATGGGCAGCGGCCGGTAAACCTGTCGTTGCAAGAAAAATGGCGACGGGGGCAAGAAAACGCATGCTATAACTCCATAGCCGCACAGCGCGGACCTGATATGCGGATGGGCTCCGCCCGTCCAGCCCTTCCCTCTAGCAGCGCGTTCTGAACCGGCGATGACCG
>JBJXEC010000010.1:0-4512 GCA_046155125.1 Sphingomonas sp.
AGCGGGTCTTTCACTCTGTTACAGCCTTACAGGTGCGCCTGATCGCGCCGGGCCTCTTGGTCGCTCTTTGCCGCCCACCCCCCTCTCCGGGGTCGGTGTGGTTTTTGGGCGAGGAGGCTGTGATGGCGGTTGGCAATCGGAAACGTGGTTTTGGCGGCAAGGGTAAGGCGGCGCTGCGCGCCGCGCGCGGGAGCGATACGCCCCGCGCTTCGCTTTATGACGAGGTAACGGCGAAGATCATCGCCCAGCTTGAGGCGGGTTGCTTTCCTTGGGCACAGCCGTGGAGTTCGGCGGCGGCAGTGCCGGGACTCCCGCGCAACGCGGTTTCGGGGCGTCCCTATTCGGGCGTAAATGTTCTCATTCTGTGGGGCGCAGTCATTGAGGGCTGCTACCCGTCGCAAGATTGGATGACCTTCCGTCAGGCTTTGGCCGCTGGCGGATGCGTTCGCAAGGGTGAGCGCGGGCATACGATTTTCTATGCCGACCGCTTCACGCCCGAAGATGGGCGCGAGGGCGGCGACACGCCGGAAGGCGAATCGCGTTCCATTCCGTTCCTCAAACGCTTTGTCGTGTTTAATGCCGCGCAATGTGACGGATTGCCCGAACGGCTGACCGCCGACCCCACGCCGTTACCGGCCCGCGAACAGCATGAGGGCGCGGAGGCGTTGATTGCCGCGACGGGTGCGGATTTCCGCATCGGCGGAGCGCGGGCATTTTATGATGTGGGCGGCGATTATGTGCAGGTGCCGCCGCAACCGGCGTTCACCCACCAGATCGACTTTTACCGGACGGCCTTGCACGAACTCGGCCACTGGACGGGAAGCAAGGAACGGTTGGCGCGTGACCAGTCGGGGCGGTTCGGTTCCGCGCTCTACGCCCGCGAGGAATTGTGCGCCGAATTGGCATCGGCCTATCTCTGCGCGGCGCTTGGTATCGTCCCCACCGTCTGCCATGCCGATTATCTCGGCTCTTGGCTTAATGTGCTGCGCGCCGACAATCGCGCCATTTTCAAGGCGGCATCGCAAGCCAGCAAGGCAGCGGATTTTCTGTTGGCGTTCGTTCGTGAGAGCGAATCCACCTTGGCGCGGGCGGCATGAGCGCCGCGCTCCCCTCCAAAGACCGGCTGGCGTCCGAGCAAACGCCCATCGGTGAGCAGACGCTTGTTTACGGCGTTGCGCCGATCACGCCCCGCGACCGTCTCGCCATGCGCGCCAATGCGCCGCTGGAGCCGCGCAAAGCGCAGCGCCCCGCCGATCATGGCCTGTTCGACACCAACGCCCGCAACCAGATCGAGATGTTTTGACGGAGGAATCCCCATGCTTTTGCTTACTCAAGACCAGCGCGCCCGCCTCATCGCCAACGGCAAAAGCCGTGGCGATCATGCGCCCGTCGTCAAATTTTTCTCGCCAGTTGGCGCGGCCACTTGGCTGTTTTCCGAACTGGATGAGGACGGCGACATATTGTTCGGGCTTTGCGACCTTGGTTTCGGTTGCCCCGAAATGGGTTCAGCCAGCCTTGCCGAGATCGCGGCGGTGTCGCTGCCGTTCGGCCTCACCATCGAGCGCGACCTGTGTTTTGAAGGGCGCTTACCGCTAACCATTTATGCCGATGCCGCCCGCGTCGCGGGCAGCATCACCGAGGACGAGGCGCGGCTTGAGGCCGCAGCCGTCGCCCGCGCCAGCGAACTTTCAGAGCTTCCGCCACCTTGACCCCAAGGTCGCGGCAGACCCCGCACGTTCACCCCCGAACGTGCGGACAACCGGCCCCATCCTCACCGCCCCCCCCAAGATGCCCCGAGGATGGGGCCACCCAACGGAGTAAGTGACATGAAACTTGACCATATCGCCCTTGACCGGCTTTCAATCTCACCCGCCAATATGCGGAGCGGCAAGAAGCCGCCCGACATTAGCGGCATTCTGCCATCTATCCGCGCACGGGGCATTATCATGCCGTTGTTGGTGCGGCCCAACGGCAGCGACACGACATTCGAGATCGTGGCGGGAAGCCGCCGCTTTCTCGCCGCGCAGACTGTGGCAAATGAGAACGGCGTTGCCGAGCCACTGCCCTGCGCCATCATGGAGGCGGGCGACGATGCCGCCGCACTCGAAGCCTCGTTGATCGAGAACCTTGCACGGCTTGCGCCCGACGAGGTGACGCAGTGGGAGTCGTTCACGCGGTTGGTCAAGGAAGGCCGGACGCCCGACGAAATCTCCATGACGTTCGGAATGCCCGAACTGACCGTCAAGCGCATCTTGGCGCTTGGCAATTTGCTGCCGCGCATCCGCCAGCTTTACCGAGCCGAAGAAATCGACGCGACCAGCGTTCGCCATCTGACAATGGCGACCAAGGCGCAGCAGAAAACATGGCTGGCGCTCTACGACGACCCGCAATCGTCCATCCCCAAAGGCCACCAGTTGAAAGCGTGGCTGTTCGGCGGTGCGTCCATATCAACTAGCGTCGCGCTGTTCGATCTTGAATCCTATCAGGGCCGTATCGTCAAAGACCTGTTCGAGAAGGACGGCTATTTCGGTGACGTGCGCGAGTTCGAGGACGCGCAGCGCGCGGCCATCGAGGAACGCAAGGCGGCCTATATCGCGGACGGGTGGAGCGATGTTGTCGTATTGCCCGATGGGCAATACTTCCATCGCTACGAGTTCGCGGCCACGCCGAAGCGCAAAGGCGGGCGGGTCTATGTGACCATTGCTCACAATGGCGAAGTGGCGTTCCATGAGGGCTTTCTGACCGAGCGCGAAGCAAAGCGCCTAGCGAAAGATGGGGCCAAAGGCGAAGCGCCCGAAGGGCAGACCAATACGACCCGCCCCGAAATCACCGCAGCCATGACCAGCTATATCGACCTGCACCGCCATGCGGCGGTGCGGTCGGCGCTAGCCGCCAATACTGGCGTGGCGCTGCGCGTCTTGGTTGCCCACGCGATTTGCGGTTCGCCGCTGTGGGGCGTGAGGGTTCAAGATCAGCGCAGCCGAAACGAAGCGGTTACCGAGAGCGTAGAGGCCAGCGTTGCCGAAGCCCGCTTCGACGAGCGCCGCCGCGCGGTGCTTGGCGTGTTGGGATTTGACCCCGACGAACCGAGTGTGACCTTGGGCCATGAACCGAGAAATGGGTCAAGCGGGCTTTTCCTGCGCTTGCTGGAACTGCCTGACGCGGTTGTCATGGAGGTGCTTTGCGTCGTTATGGCCGAGACGTTGGCAAGCGGAACCGGTCTTATCGAAACTATCGGCCTTCACCTTGGCGTCAAGATGGCCGACTATTGGGTGGCCGATGATGCCTTTTATGGCCTTGTCCGAGACCGCGAGGTGTTGACCGAAGTGTTGCGCGAGGTTGGCGGCGATACCGTGGCGCAGGCCCATGCCGCCGAGAAGGGCAAGACGATCAAGTCTGTCATCAATGACTATCTGACCGGCGGCAATGATCGCGCCAAGGTCGAGAAATGGGTGCCGCGCTGGATGGCGTTCCCGCCATCGGCTTACACCCAGCGCGGCGGCGTGGCGACAGTTGCCGCCGCCAGCCGTGCGGCATGGCTGGCGGAACCGGAAGTCCCGCTTGACCCTGACCCCGCCGCCGTTGCGGCGGAGGCGGTCGAGGGCGGCGATGCCGACGAAGCCGAAGCGGTTGAGGACATGGAAGAGCAGCGGCTTGCCGCGTGAAGAGTGAGCGGGCGGCTTTGAGCCGCCCGCGCTTGTTTTCAATCCGAGCGCCACAAAGCCCCGACCGGCAATGCCGGACGGGGCTGGCTGCATTATCAGCCGCAGTCCTGTTAGGCGAGAACCAGAGCAGATGAGGTGATACCAGTCGCCGCCAGAGAACAATCTGGCAGATCGGCGCATGGCCGGTCGTCATTCTGGCCGAATGGTTCGCGGCCTACGCTGTGGTGGTAGGCCAGCTTTCCGATTGGCATCAGCCACGATCTTCGCTGCGACGGAGCATCTTCGTCGCTCGCTGGCAGACTGTGCGTTCAGGTTCGGCAATCCCATGCTGGCAATTTGGCGGATTGCGTCAATCGCCCCGACATTGAACGCGCGCATCCACATTTGCCAAATATCCTTGCGTCCGATTGCCAGAACCGCGCTCACCCACGGCCTCGTCAATGGCTTTGGTTGGCAGCGGACGGCTGCGCCTCTTACCCCTTGCTGCAACGGTGCAGCCCGAATTTTCTTCCCCTGGCCTTGCCACCCCATCGCTGCGCGATGGGGACCCCGCCGGCGCCCATTCCTCGCGGAACCAAGAAACCCCGGTCTGCACCGTCCTCCACTGCGTTGCGGCCCTGCGGGTGCAGCAGGGCAAGCCCCTGCCTGAAACCAGCCATCGAGGCCGCGAATGAGCGCGGGGTTCGACCAACACAAGGAATTGAATCATGGCAAATATCGGCACATTCAAAAAGTCCGGCGACACCAACTACACCGGCGAAATCGTCACGATGAGCTTGCAGAAGAAGAACGTCACCATCGTCGCCGAGGAAGCGAGCGAGAACGAAAACGCCCCCTCGCACCGGGT
>JBJXEC010000011.1:0-4315 GCA_046155125.1 Sphingomonas sp.
GTCTGCGCGGTGGCGCAACCGTTAGCGACCCGTCATTGTCGTTTCGGGTGGAGCCACCCGGCCCGGTGGCGGTCGCCGCTACCGCTGCCGATGTGCGCCGCACGATCCGGGCGCGCCGGTTGCGCGAGCAGTTTTTCGGTGCCGGCCTGTTCGAGGACCCCGCCTGGGACATGCTGCTTGACCTGTTCGCGGCGGACCTGGAGCGCACCCGCGTCTCGGTATCGAGCTTGTGCATTGCTGCAGCAGTTGCCCCGACAACGGCGCTTCGGTGGATCCAGCGGATGACCGACGCTGGCCTTTTCGTTCGTGAGGCCGATCCGTTCGACCGGCGGCGCGCCTTTCTGGCGCTGTCGTCAGCGGCGCGCGACGGGATGCTGGCCTATTGGTCTGCGGCGGCCAGGTTGGCGAGCCCCAGTGGGTAGGGCATCGTCCGGAAACATGGGGACCGGTTTTCCGAAGCAGTGATGCGACCAGCAAGTAATAGCGCAGGTTGCCCGATTTCGCATGACACGCAGCTTGCGCAAGGCGGGGAAGGTTTCATAGGCGCCCCTATGCCCAACAGACTGCCTCGCCCGGCGCTTGAGCCGTGCCAGCGACGCGTTGGCTTGGGCGCGTGTGCAGGTTTGGGGTTGCGCCCGGCGGCAGGGTTTGGCATCGGCAACGCTTCCGCGACGCAAGTTCGTTAACCCCCGGCTGCTATCGGGGGGAAAGCAAGCGCGTTTTGGGGGCGATTAGCTCAGTTGGTAGAGCGTCTCGTTTACACCGAGAATGTCGGCGGTTCGAGCCCGTCATCGCCCACCACCCCTAACGCCAGTTTTTTTGAGGCGTATCGCGACTTTCGGCACTCACCCTTCTTGGGTCTCGTTGCCGACTTTGGTCAGCACGTGGTCCGCATGTTACAGCGCACGGATCAGGCAGGTTGCCTGTGCGATCCAGGGGGGATCGCTCAGCACTTGCTGGCGCACACCCGCCCCCAGCGGCAAGAGGTGGAGCTTGCCATCCTCACGCCCGATCAGCCGCCCGAACACGAATCGCCCGGCCGGGCGCGGCACCAGAACGTCGCGGTTCAGCGCAAGGCCAAAGTCTTCGGGGGGCAGCATCGTGCACCAGAGCTCGTCGCCGGCCCGGTGATCGCCGATGCTCACCGCTATCGTCACGGCCACCATGCCGGGCCGGGGCGCTGGCGCTGCAAGACTGGTCGCGTATTTTGGCGCGTGTGCGCCATTAGCTTCCAGCGTCGCCGCTACTGGGATGTCGGCCCGTTCAGGCAGCTTTACGAGATCGGCTGCAGTCACGCCAAGCGCCTCCGCAATGCGGTTGAGCCAGGCGACCGATACGGTGCGCGCGCCGGTTTCGAGTCGACCAATGGTCTGGGCCGTGGTTGGCGGGTTGCAGGCGGCTGCGACGTCTTGGAGCGTCATGCCCTTGGCGCGGCGCATCTGGCGAATAGCGGTGATCATTACCCGTCTCCTGTAACCCAAATGGTTATATGCTGTCCTACATCCAGACCAATATGGCAATAGGCTGCGCGACTCGAAAAGTTGGGAGCAGAATGTATGCAAGAGCTGGTGGAGCGGTCGATGGACAGGTTTGGCGTGGCGCCAGAACCTGGGCCGCCGTCAGGATCCTCACCGCCCCCGGCCAAGCGCGCGCGACGGCGCTCGGTAACCGTCAATCTCGCCGAATCGCCGCTGAGCTGGCTGCGCGCGCGGGGGATGGTCGACGCGCGCCAGCATGAGGCTGGCGAACGCCTGCGCGCCGACTATGAGCGGGCCGCGATAGCGCCGCGGGTTACGATGCGGTGGGATGCGGCCCCGGCCTCGTCGACGCGGCGCAGCGCGGATGCCGGGATCGACCGGACGCTCGCCCAGCTCTCGGCCAAACAGCGATTTGACGCCGCGGTGGCGGCCGCCGGCCCGGGCCTCAGTGACATTTTGTGGCGCGTCATCTGCGCGGGCGAAGGCTTGCCGGTTGCGGAGAAAGGATTGGGCTGGCCCGCGCGCTCGGGCAAGCTCGTCTTGTGCCTCGCGCTTGACCGGATCGCCGCGCATTACCGATTGCCGTGAGCAGCGCACCGGCTGCGGCGCTGGCTGCGGGGCGACTGGCTGAGTTGAAGGCCGGGTAACGACTGGGTTATAGGGCCGGGGCTACGCTCACGGTGACGGGCGAGGGAGACGGCCGGGGTGACGGGCAGCGTCGGGCACGCTACAGTTAATGCGATGCGCTTTCCCGTTACCAAATGCCATGGCTCCGGCAATGATTTCCCAATGATTGACGCGCGGGGCCTGACGCTTGCTGATGCCGACTGGGCGGTGGCGGCACGGGTGCTGGCGGACCGGGCAGGCCCGGTTGGCGGCGACGGGCTGCTGCTGCTGACAGGCGGCGATGCAGATTGTGCGTTCGGCATGCGAATGTTCAATAGCGACGGCTCGGAGGCCGAAACCTGCCTCAATGGATTGCGTTGTGTCGCGCGGGCAGGCTTTGCAGCGCTGGGCGCACGTACGGCGCGGGTGCGCCTGAAAACCAGCATTGCCGAGGTCGCGCTTGATGCATCGATCGCGCCCGGCGTTGTGACGATACGCGAAACGGTGGGGCCGGCGAGCCTTGATGCCGCCGCCTGGCCGATTGCCGGGGTATCGCGGCTTGTCGAGGCGCCGTTGATGCCGCTTGGCAGCGCGCGCGCCTTCACAGCCGTCGCTATTCCCAACCCGCATCTTTTGAGCTTTGTCGATCATGTCGACGAGGCCGAGCTGACGGCGCTGGGTGCGCGGTGCGAGGCAGCGCCCGCCTGGCTGCCGAACCGTGCGAACGTGTCCTTTGTCGAGTTGCGCGGGGCGGATTTGTTTGTGCGCACTTTTGAACGCGGGGTTGGGCTGACCGACAGTTGCGGCAGCGCGATGGCCGCGTCGACCTATGCAGCGTGCCTGACAGCGCGCACGGCATTCGGCGTACCGCTCACCGTGTTCAATCGCGGGGGGATGGTTCGGGCGGTGGCGGGCGATGATGCCGTGGTAACCCTGTCGGGTAATGCGACCTTTGAATGGTCGGGCGCGGTTGCGGTTGATTTCGCGACGGGCGCCGCGCGCGGGCTTGAGATCGACAAGCGATACTCTGCGGAAATCGTGGCATGGGCGGCGGTGCTGGAGCAGCTCGCCACTTAACTTACTAACCAAATCGGCACATTGTGCTTGACAATGTCACGCTGTTTAGGTACAAATCAGGAACATTGAGAAATGCGAATCGGCAAGACGGTCTCGAAGGGCTCGCCCTTTGCGGCCGTTTTGCGTTGTGGGAGTATGCGATGGCGACGAGCAACGGCACAGCGCCGGCGGCAGTGCCCATAACGAGCGGCGCGGCTGCGGCCGACGTTCCGCCGGCTGCCGGGGAGCAACTGCCGGCCACAACCGGCAAGGCCAAGCGCCCGTCGCGAGCACGCAAACCGCCCGCGACACCGTCGGCGAGCGCCCGCGCCAAGGCCAAGCCCGCCACCATCGCTGCGCGCCGCAAGAAGTTTCTGGCCCGGCTGAGCGAGACCGCCAACGTCACCCGATCAGCGCACGAGGCGCGCCTGTCGACGTCGGCGCTCTATGCACACCGGGCGCGCAGCCAGTCATTCGCCGCGGCCTGGGATGAGGCGATCGACGCTGCGATGGACGAGCTTGAGGACGCGCTGATCGACCGCGCCAAACATGGCGTGGAACGGCCAGTCTTTTTCGGCGGCAAACTGGTCGGCACGGTTCGCAATTATTCAGACGCGCTGGGCATGTTCCTGCTGAAGGCGAAACGGCCAGAGGTGTATAACCGCCTGAAGGCGGAAAGTGCCGTCGAGCAAAGTGTCGATGATGCCCGCACCGAAGTGATGCGGCGGCTGGAGCGCCTTGATGATGATGAGGACGGTGCGCCATGACGATGTCGCCTGCGGCACGGCTTGCGCGCTCGCCCAACCGCGATGCCGTTTTGCGCGGCGTAAGCGACTGGCGTGCGCTGCTTCATGACTGGCCGTTCTGGGCGGACCCCCGGCAATTGCCGCCCGCGGGCGACTGGCGGGTGTGGCTGATGATGGCCGGGCGCGGCTTTGGCAAGACGCGCACCGGCGCCGAATGGGTGCGCGGACTGGCGGAGGCTGACGGGACGCTGCGGATCGCGCTGGTTGGCGCGACGATGAGCGAAGCGCGGGCCGTGATGGTCGAGGGCGAAAGCGGCGTCCTTGCCGTGTCCCCGCCCGCCACACGGCCCCGCTGGGAACCGTCGCGCGGGCGGCTGGTGTGGCGCTCCGGCGCGCAAGCATTTGTCTATTCCGGCGAAAATCCTGAAG
>JBJXEC010000012.1:0-4321 GCA_046155125.1 Sphingomonas sp.
AAGGCGGCCCGCTCTTTCGCATTGGTAGGGACATGGACACGCAGAATATTCGTATTCGTCTGAAGGCATTCGACCACCGGGTGCTCGATCAGGCAACTGGCGACATCGCCGATACGGCACGCCGCACAGGCGCGCTTATCCGTGGCCCCATTCCTCTGCCGACGCGCATCGAGAAGTTCACGGTCAACCGTGGGCCGCACGTTGACAAGAAGTCGCGTGAGCAGTTCGAGGTTCGCACCTACAAGCGGATGCTGGACATTGTTCAGCCCACCCCGCAAACGGTTGACGCGCTGATGAAGCTCGATCTTGCCGCCGGGGTGGACGTGGAGATCAAGCTGGCCTAAGGGCTCGCGCTCTGTACGAGATTCGGCCCCTGTGATCGGGGCCTGCTACAAGGGATACCGCCGGGCCTCTCGCTTCGAGAAAATGGCCCGGGTCTGCGTCCCCCGACACGCTTCCTGTTTCAAGGGAGCACCAGCCCGGGTCGGGGCGCGCATCTAATTATTGGGCTGACACGCCCGTCGGAAATTCCTCCGGCGGGCCTCTGTATTGGGAGCATGGATCATGCGCACTGGCGTGATCGCGAAGAAAATGGGGATGACAAGGCTGTTCAAGGATGATGGGCGCCATGTGCCCGTCACCGTACTGGCGTTGGAAAACCTGCAGGTTGTGGCTCGTCGCGAGGCCGATCGAGATGGCTATGTTGCTGTTCAGCTTGGTGCTGGCACGGCCAAGGCCAAGAATGTTGCAAAGCCGCAGCGCGGCCATTTCGGCAAGGCCGAGGTGGAGCCAAAGGCCAAGCTTGCCGAGTTCCGTGTGGCCGACGATGCGCTGCTCGATGTGGGCGCCGAGATTTCGGCTGACCATTTCGTCGCTGGCCAGTTTGTTGACATTCAGGGCACGACGCAGGGCAAGGGCTTTGCCGGCGGCATGAAGCGTTGGGGCTTTGGTGGCCTGCGCGCGACGCACGGCGTGTCGGTCTCGCACCGCTCGCTTGGCTCGACCGGCCAGCGTCAGGATCCTGGCAAGGTTTTCAAGAACAAGAAGATGGCCGGGCACATGGGCGACAAGGCCCGTACCCAGCAGAATCTGGAAGTCGTCTCAACCGATGTCGAGCGCGGCCTCATCTTCATCAAGGGTTCGGTGCCCGGTTCCAAGGGCGGCTGGCTGCTGGTGAAAGACTCGGTGAAGATCGCGCGCCCGGCCGAGGCGCCGTATCCGGCCGGCATCAAGGTTGCGGCTAACATGAACGAAGCGCCGGCCGAGACGCCCGCTGAAGATGTGGCGGCTCCCGAAGCCACCGAAGGCCAGGAGGGCTGAGCATGAAAATCAAGATTCAGTCATTCGACGCCGCCGCCAAAGCTGGTGATATTGAGCTTAGCGACGACGTTTTCGGCCTCGAGCCGCGCGCCGACATTTTGCACCGCGTGGTGACGTGGCAGCTTGAAAAGCGCCGCGGCACGGCGCGCGGCACGCGTGAGCGCGCCGACGTTGCCCGCACCGGCAAGAAGTTCGGCCGGCAAAAGGGCGGCGGCACGGCCCGTCACGGTGATCGCCGCGCGCCGGTGTTCATTGGTGGCGGCAAGGCGCACGGCGCCCGCGTCCGCGATTTCAACCCGGGTCTTAACAAGAAGATCCGCGCGCTTGGGCTCAAGATGGCGCTGTCCTCCAAGGCGAAGGATGGCAAGCTGATCGTGATGGACTCGCTCGTGGTGGAGAATGCCAAGACGCAAGTGCTGTGGGCCAATTTCGGCACGCTCGGCGCCAAGACCGCGCTCGTCATTGATGGCGACATGGTCGATGCAAGCTTTGCCCTTGCGGCCGGCAACATTCGTGAAATCAACGTCATGCCTGCGGCTGGTGCCAATGTGTACGACATTCTGAAAGCCGACACGCTGGTGCTTACCCGCGCCGCTGTCGAAAAGCTGGAGGCGCGCTTCAATGGCTAAGAAGCAGAAAGCCGCGATCGACAACCGTCATTATGACGTGATTGTCGCGCCGCACATCACCGAAAAAGCAACGCTTCTGTCTGAGCACAACGCGGTTGTGTTCAAGGTGGCGGGCGACGCCACCAAGCCTGAGATCAAGGCGGCAGTTGAGGCGTTGTTCGACGTGACGGTGACGGGCGTCAACACCATCGTCCAGAAGGGCAAGACCAAGAAGTGGAAGGGCAAGCCCTACACGCGGTCAGACATGAAGAAGGCGATCGTTACCCTGAAAGACGGGCAGTCGATCGACGTGACCCAGGGGGTTAGCGCGTAATGGCACTCAAACATTATAACCCGACCTCGCCGGCACGGCGTGGCCTTATCCTGGTGGACCGTTCCGGTCTGCACAAGGGCGGGCCCGTCAAGGCGTTGACCGAGGGCAAGCGCAAGACCGGTGGCCGCAACAACAAGGGCCATGTCACGTCGCGCGGCATCGCGGGCGGCCACAAGCAGCGCTACCGGATCATCGACTTCAAGCGTCGCCTGTGGGACGTTGAGGGCACGGTCGAGCGGATCGAATATGATCCCAACCGCACTGCCTTCATCGCGCTCGTGAACTATGGCGCCGACGACGCTGGCAAGGACCGGATTGCGTACATCATTGCGCCCCAGCGCCTCGCCGTTGGTGACAAGGTGATCGCAGCCAAAAAGACCGACGTAAAGCCTGGCAATGCGATGGAACTCGGCCAGATGCCGGTTGGTACCATCGTCCACAATGTGGAAATGAAGCCCGGCAAGGGCGGTCAGCTGGCGCGTTCGGCTGGTACCTATGTGCAGATCGTCGGTCGCGACAAGGGCATGGTGATGGTTCGCCTGAACTCTGGCGAACAGCGCTATATCCGTTCGGACTGCATGGGCTCGGTGGGTGCGGTGTCGAACCCCGACAATGCCAACACGAACCTCGCCAAGGCAGGGCGCAATCGGTGGCTTGGCAAGC
Organism: Sphingomonas sp.; assembly: GCA_046155125.1. GTDB lineage: Bacteria > Pseudomonadota > Alphaproteobacteria > Sphingomonadales > Sphingomonadaceae > Sphingomonas. The sequence goes on from JBJXEC010000012.1 coordinate 2,926, forward strand.
GCCCGCTTACCCGCGGCGTCGCCAAGAACCCGGTCGATCACCCGCATGGCGGCGGCGAAGGCCGCACGTCTGGCGGTCGCCATCCGGTCACCCCATGGGGCAAGCCGACCAAGGGTGCACGCACCCGCCACAACAAGGCGACGGACAAGATGATTATCCGTTCACGCCACGCGAAGAAGAAGGGCTAAGGCACCATGGCTCGTTCCGTCTGGAAGGGTCCGTTTGTGGACCTCCACCTCCTGAAGAAGGCGCAGACCGCTCAGGAAGCCAATAACCGCGCGCCAATCAAGACCTGGTCGCGCCGCTCCACCATTCTGCCGGATTTCGTCGGGCTGACGTTCAACGTCTATAACGGCCGCAAGTTTGTGCCGGTGTCCGTTAACGAGGACATGGTCGGCATGAAGCTGGGCGAATTTGCGCCCACGCGCTTCTTCCCCGGCCACGCTGCTGACAAGAAGGGCAAGCGCTGATGGGCAAGCAAAAGGCACCGCGTCGCGTGGGCGACAAGGAAGCGTTGTCGGTCGGCACGCAGATCCGTGGCTCGGCGCAAAAGCTCGGGCTGGTGGCAGCGCTTATCCGCAACAAAAAAGCGGGTGAGGCGATGAACATCCTCCAGTTTTCGACCAAGGGCATGGCGGTCGAGGCGCGCAAGGTGCTCGCGTCCGCCATCGCCAATGCCGAGAACAACCACAATCTCGATGTCGACGCGCTCGTCGTTGCTGAGGCAAGCGTTGGCAAGTCCATCACGATGAAGCGGTTCGCGACACGCGGCCGCGGCAAATCGACCCGCATCCTCAAGCCGTTCTCGCGGCTGCGGATTGTGGTGCGCGAACAGGAAGAAGAAGCGTAATGGGTCAGAAATCCAACCCCATCGGTCTGCGTTTGCAGATCAACCGCACCTGGGACAGCCGCTGGTACGCAGAAGGCGCCGATTATGGCCGCCTGCTGCTCGAGGATCTGCGGATCCGCGAATACATCGTGAAGACGCTGCCACAGGCGGCGATTTCGAAGGTCGTTATTGACCGCCCTGCCAAGCTGTGTCGCATCTCGGTATATGCGGCCCGTCCCGGTGTTATCATCGGCAAGAAGGGCGCGGATATTGAGAAGCTGCGCAAAAAGCTTGCCTCGATGACGTCGTCGGACGTGTCACTCAACATCGTTGAAATCCGCAAGCCGGAAATCGACGCCAAGCTTGTCGCGCAGGGTGTGGCCGATCAGCTTGAGCGGCGCATCGCGTTTCGCCGCGCCATGAAGCGTGCCGTGCAGTCGGCGCTGCGGCTGGGTGCCGAGGGCATTCGTATCACGTGCGGCGGTCGGCTTGGCGGTGCAGAAATCGCGCGGACCGAATGGTATCGCGAAGGCCGGGTGCCGCTCCACACGCTGCGCGCCAACGTCG
>JBJXEC010000013.1:0-28371 GCA_046155125.1 Sphingomonas sp.
GCAGCTATTGCACCACCGGGGCGGGGCCTGCGATCAGCGACGGGTCGATCTTGGCGTCGCGCCACTTCATGCTCCAGTGGAGATGCGGCCCGGTGGCCCGGCCCGTCATCCCCACAGCGCCGATCCGCTGGCCACGCGCAACCCGCTCGCCGAGCTTCACGTCAATCCGCGACAGGTGCAAAAACGCGCTGTTCAGCCCCATGCCATGGTCAATCATGAGCAAATTGCCTTCCAGTGTGAACGGGTGGTCAGCAGCAAGCACGACAACGCCGTCAGCCGGAGCGATAACCGGCGCGCCCGATGGCTGGGCAATGTCGGTGCCGGAATGATAGCTCCCGGCCTCGCCATTCTTGTAAATCCGCTGCGAGCCGAACATGCCCGATAGCCTGCCGACCGCCGGCCACAGGAAATGCTGGCGCCACCCATCGCTGTCGCCATTTATCCGCCGCGCGGCGTTGATCTGGGCAATCTCGGGCGGACGCAGCCGATTGAAGTCAGCCGTTGGCTGCGCGATGCGCGGCAGGCTGTCGAGCCGCTCAAGGTTCCACGCGCGCTTGGCGATCATGATCGTATCCGAGACCTGACGGCCGTTCTCCAGCGTCGCGACCAGCACCGCGCTTGGCCCTGAGTCACGATCGAACGCGATCAGAAAATGGCCGTCGTTCGTTATCGGAACGGGCGCCCCGCCAAGGCTGAGCCGCACGGTGCCGGCAGGCGCCGTCCCGATCAGTGCACCGCCCTGCACCTTTGGTCCTTCATAGGAAAACCCGGTCTGGATGAGCGCGCGCGCGGCCGCTGCGGTTGCCGCCACGGGCTTGGTACTGTGGTCGTTCGCGAGCGATATCGCTGGCTTGGGAGCTGCCCCCTTGCTCGCTGCGGGCGCCCCTGGTTTGACAGGCCCGACGCGCGCCTGTCCGCCAGTTGCGGCCGGCGCGATGCAGCTGCCCTGCACGACCAGCGCGGCGAGCGCCGCCACCGCCCAACGTGCCGCTTTCCCGCCAGTCATCGCCGGGCACCCGACATTGCGGCCATGGCGATGGCGGCACTTGCATAGGCCTCTTGCCGGGCGACGCTCCAATAGCGCAACTCCTCAAGCCCAAGGCGCTCACCGCTGACCGCACAAGTGACATGATCGCCCGGTGTCAGCACCCGAAATCCGTTGGCCATGAAATGCAGCCTTGCGGGGCGATCGGTATTGGAGGTCAACATGGCGTTGGTTCCTGTGCGGTGCGCCGGCTAGAACAGGGTCGGCTGGTCAGACTTTGCCGTTGGCGGCAGCTTGGGCTTACTCTCGGGCTTTGCATAGGCGGGCGGGCCGTTGCGCTCAACCCGTGTATCGACAACGCCATCGGCAAAATGCAGCGCCAGCACATCGGCTTGCCGCGCAGCCGCCGCGGTCGCAACGAGCGCGCCGCCGCGCGCCGACACCCGGACATAGCCCTTGCCGAGCAGCGCATCAGGGTTGACGGCTTCGAGCAGCCGCGCTGTCCGTGCGAGGCGATCACGGGCGGCATCGAGTTGCCGGGTCAACATCACCGGGCGCAACGCGCCGCCTGCCCGGTCGAGCAGCCGCTGCCCCCGCACCACCCGCGCCTCAAGCGCACGGTCGAGCCGCGCGCCCCAGTCGTCTGCCCGCTGGCGCTGCGGCCCAAGCAACGCCTCGCGCCGGGGCAGCAGCCGGGCAAGCGCCCCCAACCGCTCGCGTGCCCGTGTGGCGCCGCGTCGCACGCTCCTGTCTGCGCGCAGCCCGAGCTCGACGATCAAGGCCGCGAGCTCTCCGCGCACGGGCACCGCCATTTCGGCCGCCGCAGTTGGCGTCGGCGCCCGAACATCTGCGGCAAAGTCGGCAAGCGTGGTATCAGTCTCATGCCCCACCGCCGAGATGGTCGGGATAGAGCACGCCGCAATCGCGCGCACCACAGCCTCGTCGTTAAACGCCCACAAATCCTCAATGGAACCGCCGCCACGCGCGACAATCACCAGGTCGGGCCGCGGGATTGCCCCGCCCGGCGGCAGTGCATCAAACCCGGCGATGGCAGCAGCCACCTGCGCCACGGCGCCGTCCCCCTGCACCAATACCGGCCAGACCAGCACATGGCTTGGAAACCGGTCGGCCAGCCGGTGGAGGATATCGCGGATTACAGCGCCGGTGGGCGAGGTGACCACGCCAATCACCCGCGGCAGATAGGGCAGCGGCTGCTTGGAGGCGCTGTCGAACAGCCCCTCTGCGGCAAGCCTGGCCTTCACCTTTTCGAGCAACGCCATGAGCGCGCCTTCGCCGGCCAGTGCCATCCGCTCGATGACGATCTGGTACTTCGATCGGCCGGGATAGGTAGTTAGCTTGCCGGTTGCGATCACTTCCACCCCGTCTTGCGGGGCAAAGCCGAGCGCGGCCGCGGCCCCTTTCCAGATCACCCCGTCGATGACCGCGCTGTCATCCTTGAGGCTGAGATAGATATGCCCGGACGCCGCGCGCTTCACGCCCGACAATTCGCCGCGCAGCCGCACATGGCCAAACTCGCCCTCGACCATGCGTTTGAGCGCCTGTGCCAGCGCGCTCACGCTCATTGGCGCAGCGTTGTCGCCAGGCGCTGTGTCGTCTACCAGCCCGGAAGTGCGCATGTCGGAGGGAAAATCGCTCATGAATGTCCTGTTGGTCGGCTCGGGCGGGCGCGAACATGCGCTGGCGTGGAAGCTCGCGCAATCGCCGATGCTGGGGGTTCTATATGCCGCGCCGGGCAATCCGGGAATAGCCGCGCATGCCGAATGCGTCACCCTCGACGTGATCGATCATGCCGCGACCATCGCCTTTTGTCGCGCGTATGACGTGGCGCTAGTGGTTATCGGCCCGGAAGCGCCGCTGGTGGACGGGCTGGCCGATTCGCTGCGTTCGGCGGGCATCGCCAGCTTTGGGCCTAGTGCGGCAGCGGCCCGGCTCGAGGGGTCAAAAGGTTTCACCAAGGATTTGTGCGCAAGCCACGGCATCCCCACCGGCGCCTATGTTCGTGCTGACACGCTTGCCGCGGCGCTGGAGGCGCTGGCCGCCGTCCCGCTGCCGGTGGTCATCAAGGCCGACGGGCTGGCGGCCGGCAAGGGTGTGACCATCGCGACCAGCCACGGCGAGGCTCAGGGCGCCCTTGCGGCGATCTTTGCCGATGCAGGCGGCGCTGCCGTGATCGAGGAATTTCTCGACGGCGAGGAGGTCAGCCTGTTCGTGCTGACCGATGGCACCGCCCTGATGCCCTTTGGCACAGCCCAAGACCATAAGCGCGTAGGCGACGGCGATATTGGCCCCAATACCGGCGGCATGGGCGCTTATAGCCCGGCGCCCATCCTCACCCCGGCGCTGGAGACCCAGGCGATGCGCGAGATAATCGCGCCGACTGTTGCCGCAATGCACGCAGCCGGGGCGCCCTTTTCAGGAGTGCTCTATGCCGGGCTGATGCTGACGGCGGCCGGCCCCAAGCTCATCGAATATAATGTGCGCTTCGGCGATCCAGAATGCCAGGTCCTGATGCTGCGGCTGGAGAGCGATTTGCTGCCGATCTTGTTCGGCTGCGCGCGCGGGGCGCTTGCCACGTGCCCGCCGCCAGTGTTCAGCGCCGACACCGCGCTGACCGTCGTGATGGCGGCAAATGGCTATCCGGGCACGCCAGACCGGGGCGGTGCCATCGCCGGGCTGGACGCGGCCGAAGCGGACGGGGCGGTGGTGTTTCAGGCGGGCACGACGGCGGCAGGCGGCGCGCTGGTCGCCAATGGGGGGCGCGTACTTGCCGTTACCGCTCGCGCCGCAACCATCGCCGGGGCGCAAGCCGCCGCGTACTGCGCGGTCGACGCCATTGATTTTCCGAGCGGCTTTTGCCGGCGCGATATTGGCTGGCGGGAAGTAGCGCGAAAACGCGGCGGCTAGCTGTCGCGCGCGACCGCGCTCACCAGCAGCTTGTCGATGCGGCGCCCGTCAAGATCGACCACTTCGAACCGCCAGCCCTGCTCGACAAAGCTCTCACCCTCGCCCGGCAAATGGCGAAAGGCGGCCAGCGCCATGCCGGCAACGGTTGCGTAGTCGCGGTCCTCGGGCAGTTCGATGGAGAGCCGATCGGCAAGCGCATCGGCCGCCATTGCGCCCGCGACCAGCAGCGACCCATCGTCGCGCACCACCACCAGCGGCGAATCGCCAGGGTCACTGTCGGACTTGAACGCACCGGCAATCGCCGCCAGCAGGTCTGCTGGGGTGACGATCCCCTCAAAATGCCCATATTCGTCATGGATTAGTGCCATTGGTACTTCGGCCTGACGCAGGGCGTTCAGCGCATCCATCGCGTCGATCTGGTCGAGCACGACCGGCGCCTGGCGCATCAGCGCGCGGATATCGAGCGGCTTGCCGCCCAGCAGCGCAGACGCGATGTCCCGCGCCTGTACAACGCCAATCACCGCATCGACCGAGCCGTCCGCCACTGGCAGCCGGCTGTGCCCCGCGCCCATGAGCGCCGCGCGCACGCCCGCCTCGTCGAGCGTCGCGTCGATCCACTCAATGTCCGTGCGCGGCGTCATCACTTCACGCACCGGTCGGTCTGCCAGCCGGACCACGCCCGAAATGATCGAGCGCTCATGCTCCTCGATCACGCCGGATTTGCTGGCTTCTGCGACGATCAGGTGGAGTTCTTCGGCCGTTACATGGTCTTCCGATTCGCGCCGCAGCCGCATCATCCAGAACAGCGCCGCGCTGGTCCGGTCGAGCACCCAAACGACGGGCGCGGTCAGCCGCGCAAGCCACTGCATCGGCACCGCCATGATGACCGCGATAGGCTCTGGCGAGCGCAGCGCGATTTGCTTGGGCACCAGCTCGCCAATGACCAGCGAAGCATAGGTTGTGATCCCGATCACCACGGTGAACCCAAGCGTCTCCGCCAGGTCGCCGGGCATCCCCATGCCCGCCATGCGCGCCGCAACCGGTGCGCCAAGGCTCGCGCCAGAATAGGCGCCGGCAATGATGCCGATAAGGGTAATGCCGATTTGCGTTGTCGAGAGGAATTTACCCGGGTCCGCCGCCAGTTCGAGTGCAGCGCGCGCGCCGCGCACGCCGCTGCGCGCCATCGCCTCCAGCCGGGCCTTGCGCGACGAGACGATCGCGAGCTCCGACATCGCAAATACGCCGTTCACAACGACCAGCGCGAGGATGATCGCAACGTCGATCCAGGGAAAGGGAGGGAGCGGTGCCATGGCGCTTATTCATGTCCTTTGCCGCGTTTCTGTCGGCTTCACAACAGCGCCGTCATCACTCGTTCAATCGCCAGGCCGCAACATCGCCTCTTGAGCGAGGATCAAAGCACCGCAATCAGCCGTTATATCGGTTTCGCAATGGGAGAAACGACAATGACAATGACCACCAAATTCCTCGCAACCGGCCTGCTGGCCGCACTGCTCAGCACCACGGCTGCCTGCACCACCGACCCGGTCACTGGCGAGCGACGCATTTCCAAGGCAGCGATTGGCGGCGTGGGCGGGGCGCTTGGCGGCTATTTGCTCGGCGACCTTGTCGGCGGGCGCAACGACCGGACCGAAAAGATCGTTGGCGCCGGGCTTGGCGGCCTCGCTGGGGCTGGCATCGGCGCGTATATCGACAAGCAGGAGCGCGACCTACGCCGCCGTACTGCCGGCACCGACGTGCAAGTGTCGCGCCAGGGCGACAACCTCATCCTCAACCTGCCCTCGGGCATTACCTTTGCCACCGACAGCGCCAATGTGCAGCCGCAGTTCCGCATGACGCTCGATCAGGTCGCGGCCTCGCTCGCCGACTATCCCCAAACCTATGTCGATGTTTATGGGCATACCGACTCGACCGGCAGCGATGCCTATAACCTGGACCTGTCGGTGCGCCGCGCAACGGCAGTCGCGGACTATCTGTCGAGCCACAATGTGCAGGCCGCGCGAATCGGCACGCGCGGGTTTGGCGAAACCCAGCCCATCACCTCTAACGATACCGAGGACGGCAAGGCCGCCAATCGCCGTGTTGAGATAAAAATCGTCCCCATCAAACGGGAAGACATCCGCGGCTAAGCGCCGTCGCCTTGCCTGCGCCGCTCGGCAAAGAACGCGCGCAGCAACGCCGCCGCCTCGCCATCACCGATGCCGGCATAGATCTCCGGCCGGTGATGGCAGGTGGCTTGCGTGAAATAGCGGGCGCCGTGTTCCACCGCCCCGCCCTTCGGGTCGCTTGCGCCATAATAGAGGCGCCGGATCCGCGCGAGCGCGATGGCGCCTGCACACATCGCGCACGGCTCCAGCGTAACCCACAGATCGCAGGTGGAAAGCCGGTCGGTGCCAAGCACCTTCGCGGCGGCGCGAATCACCAGCATTTCGGCATGGGCGGTCGGATCGTGAGTCGCGCGTGGGGCATTTGCCGCTGTCGCGATGATCTGGCCGTCGTGAACGATGACAGCGCCCACCGGCACTTCACCCGATCCGGCCGCCTCGCAAGCGGTGTCGAGCGCAACGCGCATCGGTTCTGGCAGCGGAAACATGGGCATGCTTCATGCGGCTGTCACAGCGGATTGGCTAGAGGACCCGGTGACGTTTCGGGACGAATATAGTGTGAATCGGTTGACGGGCGCGATCAAACTGGTTATCCGCGCCCTCTTTCCGGGCATCCCGGTATTTGGCCGATTTCAGGATTTTCAAGCGATGGCACGCATTTGCGAGCTGACCGGCAAGGGCCGGCAGGTGGGTAACAATGTTTCTCACGCAAACAACAAGACCAAGCGGACGTTTCTGCCCAACCTGCAGAACGTGACGCTCCTGTCCGACGCGCTTGGCACCAGCGTAAAGCTGCGCGTGTCAGCCAATGGCTTGCGCTCGGTCGAGCATGTCGGCGGGCTGGACAACTGGCTCGTAAAGACCGCCGACGACAAGCTGTCGCTGCGCGCGCGCCGCCTGAAGCGCGACGTGCAGAAGAAGCTGGGCGCTGCCATCGCTGCCTAAAGTCGGGCTGAAGCGCCGCGCTGACTAGTTGCTGGTGCATCAGGGGTTTCGCGGACACCCGGTGCGCGCGAGGCAGCGCTTGACGTCGCCATCGTCCAATCGAAACTTCAGCAACAGCGTCTGCTGCACCACCGATTGATTGTCGTCGGAGACAATCCACAGGCCGACGCCATGCGCCTCCGGCACAATCGCAATTCCTTCGAAATTGTCGTGCAGCAGCGGCTGTGCGAACCAAGCCAGCGCAATGGCGGTCGCCGTGCTGCCGGCCGCAATCGAGCGCCGGTCGACCAGCGTCACTGCGCTTTCAAAGCCACGCGCCCAGGAAAAGCGGCGGTTGAGCACGAGCAGGTCGCCCCGGGGCAGCTCGGCTATGTCGGTCGGGCTGTAGCCGGGCGGCGGCACATAGGTGAAGGGCGCCGCTTTTGTCCCGGGCTGCGTCGGGTCACCGCTGAACACCACGGCCCTGCGGGCATGGGGCTTGCCCGCCGGACTTGTCGTTTCCGACAGGACGATGAAGTGCCCGTTGCCCAGCCGGACCATTGCTTCGGGGCCGCCATTTTCATCCCAATCGGCCAGCGCGCCGGGGACCGAATGCGCCTGGGGACGCGCCAGGCCAGGGCTGAAACGCCAAATCTGGTTCGCGCGCTCAAAGCCGACCCATATCTGCCCGGTGCGGCGATCCACCGTGAGCGACTCGGAATCCCGGTCCTCCTTGCTCCACCCCCGGCCCGGCCCGGCTGGCACTTCAGCAAAGCCGCGCTCGCTCAGCCTGCCGGTCGCCTCGAGCCGGAAGCGAACGATGTTGCCGCCATCACTCAACAGCGTGAAATGGTCGCCAGCAACTGCGAGCGATGAAAATCCGCCAAAACTGGGGTCAGGGCTTTGCAGCCGGTACCCGCGCTCGAACCGCAGGGCGCCGACCTGCTGAACCAGCGTAGTGCCCGGTGCCAGCGCAACCGGTGTGGCTGTAAATTGTGCGGACGGCCCCAGCAGGGACAGCCGACTTTCGCCTGCGTACATCGGCACGCCCACCAGCACGAGCAATAACAGGGTGACAATCCGCCGCATTGGCACCGCTCATAACGGCAATCGGCAACAGCGATAGGGAGGATGCCCGGCTGAACGGCAGATAACGAACGCATTCAGCATTCGCTCAAAGCGAGTCGCTCATAAGGCCATTATCGAAACGAGGGCGCAGTGCCTTTGGGAAGTAAAACCGGAGAATGACGATGATCAAAAAAATGTCTTTCGCGGCTCTTGCTCTTGCCATGAGCGCCAGTGCCCTTGTTCCCGCAGCGTCTGCAAGCGCCCAGGATTATCGCGGCGACTATCGCCAAGGCGGCTATAATGATCGTGACTATCGCGGTGGTGAGTATGACCGTGGTTATGACCGTGGCGACAATCGCGGAGATTACCGTGGACCTTATCGCGGCGGATATCGCAGCGATGGCGGCTACTACAACAATGATTATCGCGACAATGGCTACAATCAGCGCCGCGTCTATTACCGCAATCAGCGCTGTAGCGATGGCACGGCCGGTACCATCATCGGCGCCATCGCCGGTGGCCTGCTCGGCAACTCCATCGCGGGCTATGGCAATCGCGGCACCGGCACAATCATTGGCGGCGCGGCAGGTGCGCTTGCTGGCCGGGCCATCGACAAGGGCGGGTGCCGCCGCTGAGTTCAGTTCTCTCGCGTAGCGTATCGAGAGCGGGGGTCGGTTCCGGAAACGGAGCCGGCCCCTTGTTCGTGAGGTGTTGATCGGCCGGGCGCGCGATCACTCAATACATGTGCTGGCCGCCGTTTATCGACAGCGTTGAGCCGGTAACGAATCCGCCATCTTCGGCGCACAGAAAGGCCACCGCGCGCGCAATTTCTTCAGCATGGCCGAGGCGCCCGACCGGAATCTTGGCGACGATCTTCTCCAGCACGTCGGTCGGCACCGCGGCCACCATGTCAGTGTCGATATAGCCTGGCGCAATGGCGTTTACGGTAATGCCGGCGCGCGCGCCTTCTTGCGCCAACGCCTTGGTGAAGCCGTGAATGCCCGACTTCGCGGCGGCATAATTGACCTGGCCATATTGCCCCGCTTGCCCGTTGATCGACCCTATATTGACGATCCGGCCCCATTTGCGCTCCCGCATGCCAGCGAACACCGCCTTGGCCATGTTGAAGCAGCCGCCGAGATTGACGTCGATAACCTCTTTCCAGGCCTCGTAGCTCATCTTCATGATCGTGCCGTCGCGGGTGATGCCGGCGTTGTTTACCAGGACGTCAACCGGACCAAGCTGCTCGGCCACCGCGGCGCAGCCATCCTGGCAGGCCTGATGATCCGCCACGTTCCATTTGAAGACGGCGATGCCGGTCTGCTCAGAAAATGCCCGGGCGCGCTCGTCATTGCCAGCATAATTGGCAGCGACTGTCATGCCCATGTCCTTAAGGGCCAGGCTGATCGCCTCGCCAATACCGCGGGTGCCGCCGGTTACAATCGCGACGCGTGCCATATCATCCTCTCCTTGCCCGTTACTTGGGGTTTTTGCCCGTTACCGGATCGAGGTAGACGCTAGGGCGTTGCGACCCAGCCTTCAAGCTCGCGTGCAAGTAAAGCACGCAACATGGCGATACCGGGTGCGCCTGCATTCAGGCACGGGATATAGGCAAAATGCGTGCCGCCCGCTTCTTCAAAGCTCTCCCGGCCCCGGATCGCCAGTTCTTCCAGCGTCTCCAGGCAATCCGCCGAAAAGCCCGGCGCGATGATCGCGATGCGCTTGATGCCTTTGGCGGGCAGGGCCTCCAGCGTATCGTCGGTTGCAGGCTCCAGCCATTTGGCGCGGCCGAACCGCGACTGAAAGGTGGTAATCAACGGCCGCCCAAGCGCCTCGCCCAATAACCGCGCGGTCTTCTGGCAATGGCAATGATAGGGGTCACCCAGTTCCAGCGTGCGCACCGGCATGCCGTGAAAGCTCGCGACCACGGCATCCGGCTCGAAATCGAGCGAGGCGAGCGCCGTCTCAACCGACGCCTTGAGCGCCCCGATGTAGAGCGGATCGTCATGATAGGGCGGCATGGTGCGAATCGCCGGCTGCCACCGCATCGCGGTGATCGTTGCAAACGCCTTGTCGTTGGCGGTTGCCGTCGTCGCGCCACAATATTGCGGGTAAAGCGGCGCGAGCATTATCCGCGCACAGCCAGCCGCTTTCATCGCGGCGAGCTGATCGGGAATGGACGGCTTGCCATAACGCATTGCCCAGTCGACCATCACGCCTTCGCCAAACGCGCCCTGCAGCGCAGTGCTCTGCGCTTTGGTGATGGCCGCAAGCGGCGAGCCATCCGGCCCCCAGACCTGCGCATACGCCTCTGCCGACTTTTTGGGCCGCGTGTTGAGGATGACCCCGCGCAGAATCGGCTGCCAGATGATCGGCGCGATTTCCACCACGCGCCGGTCAGACAGAAATTCGGCGAGATAGCGCTTCACGGACCTGACATCCGGCCCGTCAGGCGTGCCAAGGTTGGTCAACAGCACGCCAATCTTGGGTCTGGCAACGGGGGGATGGTCGCTTGGAAGGCTCATGCCAGGTGCCCCGTAAACGGCAATGTCCGCAAACGAAAGCCCGCAGCTGCTTTCAGCGCGTTGGCGATGGCGGGCGCGACCGGAGGCACCGCAAGTTCGGACACGCCGCCGGGCGCCGCTTCGCTGCGGATCAGCTCGACCGTGATGTCGGGCGTGTCATCCAGCGTTGGCAAGTCGAGTTGCCCAAGGTTTCGCGCCGCCGCCACGCCCCGTTCAAAGCCCGTCGACGCGCCAAGTGCCCCTGCCATGCCGAACAGCAGCCCGCCCTCAATCTGCTGAAGCACCAGTTCGGGGTTGATTGTTCGCCCGCAATCGACCGCGGCCACGATCCGGTCGACGACCGGGCGCTGTCCCTCCTCGAAATGCGCCTCAACCAGCACCGCGATGTGGCTTCCGCGAAAACTGTGGCAGGCGATGCCCTGCCCGCTGCCCGCCACGCCGCCTTCCCAGCCGCCAAGCGCCGCCGCCGTCGACAGGCAGCGCACCAGCCGCGGCTCCCCCATCACCGAGACCCGGAACGACAGCGGCTCAATGCCCGCGACATGCGCCAGCTCATCGAGGAAACTCTCGGTGAAAAACGCCGTATAGCTGTGCGCACCCGATCGCCAATGCCCGGTCGGCACGCCAATATCGGCTGGATGATGGTCAATCGCATAGACCGGGAAGCGGTAAAAGGGCAGGGCGCCCGCCACTGCATAAGGGTCTGCGGCGGAGGTGAGCGACTGTGCGGCGCGAAAGCTCGTGTCGTTCGCAAACAGGCGCTGCGCCACCTCGTGCCCGGTTGGCGGCGCCGCGATTTTCGCAAGCCATCCCAAAATGCTGCCATTCGGCCCCAGCCGCGCCGACAGCCTGGCAAGCGCAGGGGGACGAAACCGGTCGTGCGCCAGATCTTCCGGGCGCGACCAGGTGAGCTGTACCGGGCGCCTGAGCCGGTCGGCAAGCACCGCCACTTGCGCTGCCGCGTCGGTCTCCAGATTGATGCCGAAGGAGCCCCCGATCAGCGTCGAATGGACAATCACCGCGCGCTCGGCGAGACCAATCGCTTTGGCAGCGGCTGCGCGCGCCAGGCCCGGCGCCTGGGTTGGCATCCACAGCTGCAACTGCCCGGCGGCAAGCTGTGCAGTTGCGGTGCGGGTTTCCATCGCGGCATGGACGCCAAGCCCGACGCGGTATTCGGCGGTCACCACGCGCTGGCCCTTGAAAACACCTGCGAGATCGCCGGCGGCCGCCATGCGTTGCCCCGGGCCATTAAGGGCAGCGACAAGCGCGGTATCGATGCTCTTGCTCGTCGGCAGGGCGCCGCGCGTCTCGAAACGCGGGTTGGCGGCGCGCAAGCCCTGGTCTGCTGCCCACCAATTGGTCGCGACGACTGCGACCCAGCGTTCCGTTTCAACCACGTCGACCACGCCCCGCACTTTGCGCGCGGCGGCACTATCGACCTTCAGCAGCCGCGTATCGCCCGGCGGGCCCTGGCGAATCGACGCGAACACCATGTCGGGCAGCCGAATATCCCCCGCGAAATTGGCCGATCCATCAACCTTGGAGGGAACATCGAGCCGCGGTAGCGACTGACCTGCCAGCCGGCCTGTATCGCCCAAGCGCATCGGCAGCGGATCAGGCGCCGTCTCAAGCACAGCGTCGACAGCAAGCTCGGCAAAGCGCAGCCGCTGCTTGCCGTTGATGACAAACCCGGCGGCCGTGTCGCACGCGCGCCAATCCACACCCCACCGCCGCGCCGCCGCCTTGCACAAAAGCGCGCGCGCAGTAGCTCCCGCCTCGCGCAGCGGCGCCTCAAAGGCCCGGACCGACGTGGATCCGCCGGTCAGCATGAGCCCCGTGCGCACAGCATGCGCGTCGCGCCACCATTTCAGCGCGCCACCACGCTGCGCCTCGAACAATTCCCCGGCGCCCATCGGATTGGCGTAAAGCGGGTTCAGCGGCGCCGGCTCCACCGCAATGGTCCGCCAGTCGGCCCCCAGTTCGTCAGCGATAATTTGCGGGAGCGCGGTGAACACCCCCTGCCCGTGTTCGGCCTGCGGCACGGCGATGGAGACATGCCCGTCCTCGCCAATCTTCAGCCACGCGCCAAAAATCGTCTCGCCGGGATTGGCGGTGAGGTTGGGCAGATAGCGCCGCGGCCATAATGCCCAGGCGACAACCAGCCCAACACCCACGCCGCCGCTCACTAGCAGCTTGCGTCGGCTGATGCCGCCCGGTGTGTCGCCCCCCGCCATGGTCACGCTCTATCGTTGGCGGGCAGCGCGCGCCAGATCAAGCAGCCGCAGTTTCGCGCGCGTGGACCGACCGGAAATGCGCCCGCAATGCGACTTTGTCGATTTTCTCGGTGCCAAGCCGGGGCAGCGGCTCGGGCGCAATCCATATGCGCTGCGGCACCTTGAAGGCGGCAATGCGACATTTCAGGAACTCGCACAACGCCTCGACATCCATCACCGCACCCTGATGGATATGGACGACTGCGCCCGGCACTTCTCCGAAACGTTCGTCAGGCAAGCCAAACACCGCGCATTCGGCAACCGCCGGGTTATCGTACAGCGCTGATTCGACTTCCTGACACGAGATATTCTCGCCACCACGAATGATGATGTCCTTCTTGCGGTCAACGATGAACAGATAGCCGTCCTCGTCGAGATAGCCGATGTCACCGGTCAGGAAATAGCGGTCAGCGGTAAAGGCGTCGCGCGTCGCGTCGGGCCGGTTCCAATATGCCTTGAAGTTGCAGATCGAGCGAATGGCAACCTCGCCGCGCTCCCCTTGCGCAACCGGTTTGCCCGCGCCGTCAAGGATGGCGAGATCGACCAGCGGCGCCGATGCGCGGCCAGTCGAGGTCGGCTTGGCAAGGTAATTATCACGAAAATTGCCGCAGCCAACGCCGTTTGTTTCCGTCAGACCATAGCCGATCAGCGGCGCGGCACCGCCCATCTCCTCGTTCAGCCGGCGCACATGGTCAACCGGACGCGGCGCACCGCCTGCGGCGAAATCGGTAACGGTCGACAGGTCGTAATCGGCGCGTTTGGGATGCGTCAGAATTTCAAAACTCATCAACGGCACGCCGACAAAATAGGTCGCCTTCTCCCGCTCGATCAGCCGCATGGCCTCCTCGGCATCCCATTTCGGCATCAGTACGAGCTTGCGGCCGATCGCAAAGCTCTGCAGCAGGACTGGCACTTCTGCTGTCACATGAAACAGCGGCACGTTGAGCAAAGTGCAGTGCTGGGTGGTCACCGGATTGCCATCCTCGGTCGACAGCCCGAGCATCATCAGCGCGCTTGCCAGATAATTGAACACCGCTTGCGTGACGGCGCGGTGATCCGACAGCGCGCCTTTTGACTGGCCGGTCGAGCCCGAGGTGAACAGGATAGTCGCGTTGTCGTCCGCCGTCAGCATCGGCAGCGGGGTCTCGGCTGAACCGCCGCGCGCGGTCACCCCCGCCAACGCCAGCGCGAGCGGTAAACGGTCATCAATCGCGACGACATTGGCGGCCAGCCCGGATGATTCCGCCAGCCGCTGGGCGCGCGGCGCATCGGCAAATACCAGACCGCACTCGACATCGGTAATTGCCTCGGCGAGTTCGGCAGTCTGCCACCAGCCGTTCAGCAGCGTCGCCACGCCGCCGGCGATGATGATCCCCATGTACAGCGCAATCCAGCTCGGCGAGTTGCGCATGGCAATGCCCACCCGGTCGCCGCGTTGCATGCCAAAGCCGTCAATCAGCGCGCGCGCCACGGTTTGCGCCTCGGCATGGACCGCCGCATAGCTCAGCCGCTCATCGCCCGAGACGAGGAAGTCCTTGTCCGCATGTTCCGCTGCAAAATGCGCGAAGTAATAGGAGAGCGCAGGCGGCGCTGCCGCGATCACCGGAAACGAGTGGCCACCAAGCTCGGTCGTTGCCAGCGCCATCGGCCCGCCTTCTCCAGTCAGCCGGGCAAGGCCACCGTCCATGCGCTGATCGAGTTTGCTCGGCATTCATCTCTCCCCTTGGTCTTACGCCATCAGCCCCTTATGGAAGGTCCAAAGCTCGGGGAAAAGCCTTGATCCTCTCATTGATTGCCACAACCGCCCATATCCGGTTCGAAAGCCTGGGTCTGGACCCCACGATTTTCACGATCGGCTGGTTCAGCCTGAAATGGTATTCGATTGCCTATATCGCCGGCATTCTCATTGGCTGGTGGTATCTGGCCCGGCTGTTGAAGGTGCCGGGCGCCCCCATGGCACAGCGCCATGCCGACGATCTGATCTTCTATGCAACGCTCGGCATCATTCTGGGCGGGCGGCTTGGCTATGTGCTGTTCTATGCGCCTGAAATGCTTGGGCACCCCATGCGCATCCTGCGGCTATGGGATGGCGGCATGTCGTTCCATGGCGGCGTCATCGGCACCTCGCTTGGCATCATATGGTTTGCCCGCAAACACGGGCTGAACTGGCTGCGGGTGCATGATTTCGTCGCCTGTGTGGTGCCGTTCGGGCTATTTTTCGGGCGGTTGGCAAATTTTGTGAACGGCGAGCTTTGGGGCCGCCCCTCCAATGTTGCCTGGGCGATCATTTTCCCGCGCACAGGCGATGATGTCGCGCGCCATCCGAGCCAGCTTTATGAAGCCGGGCTGGAGGGCATCGCGCTGTTTGCATTGCTGTGGTTCGCGTTCTGGCGAACCAAGGCGCGCTATGATCCCGGCAAGCTCACCGGCCTGTTCCTGCTCGGCTACGGTGTGGCGCGGTTCATCGTCGAGTTCTTCCGCGAGCCCGACCAGCAGCTTGTAGCCTTTGCGCGCGCGACGGGCCTGCATATGGGGCAGTGGCTGTGCGTGCCGATGATCGTGGGTGGCCTGTATCTGATCGTCACTGCCGCTGGCCGGCGCAATCGCGTGGAATCAATCAGCGGAAGCGAAAGCGTCGCCTGAGATGGCCAAGGTCGTCGACGTCGACGAGCCGCTGCTGGCAGACCGGCTGGCGCGCGCCATAACGCTAGCCGGGCCGGTGTCGATCGCGCAGTTCATGGCGGCGGCCAATGCGCATTATTACGCAACGCGCGACCCGCTTGGACAGCACGGCGATTTCACCACCGCGCCCGAAATCAGCCAGATGTTCGGCGAACTGATCGGTGCCTGGGTGGCGGATCTTGCGACGCGGGCGAGCGCGGTCGATTTCGCCTATGTCGAACTTGGCCCAGGACGCGGAACACTTGCCGCCGATGCGCTGCGGGTAATGGCCAAGGCAGGGGCGACGCCGCCTGCCCATTTCGTCGAAACCAGCCCCGTCCTGCGCGCGGTGCAGGTCGAGCGGGTACCCAGCGCCGTGCTGCACGACAGCATCGACACGCTGCCAACCGACCGACCGCTGATCATCATCGCCAATGAATTTTTCGATGCGCTGCCCATCCGGCAACTGGTGCGCAGCACAGGCGCGTGGCACGAGCGGCTGGTCGCCTGCCAGGACACGCTGTTCCTGCCTATCGCCGGGGCAGGGATTCCGGCGGCCATTTTACCCGAGCAGCTGCGCGAGGCGGCCCCCGGCGCAATCATCGAGACGTCGCCTGCTGCGGTTGCGATCATGCGGGCACTCAGCAAGCGGATCGTGGCGCAGGGTGGCGCCGTGCTGGTCATCGACTATGGCTATGAAGGCCCCGCGATTGGCGAGACGTTGCAAGCGCTGCGCGGCCACCGCTTCGCCAACCCGTTTGACGCGCCCGGCGAACAGGACTTGACCGCGCATGTCGATTTCGCAACGCTTGCGGCGGCCGCTGTTACGCACGGCGCGCGCCCATACGGGTCAGTGGCGCAGGGTGATTTTCTGACGGCGCTCGGCATTCACGCCCGCGCCGCCGCGCTTGGACACGCGGCGCACAAGGATCGCGACCGGCTGGTCGAGCCCGACCAGATGGGGACGTTGTTCAAGGTGCTCGCCGTTGCTGCGCCGGATTGGCCCGAACCCGCGGGATTTGCCGCGTGATCGCCTATCGCCCCGCCACCCTGAACGACGGCCCGAAGCTCGACGCGATGGCAAAACAGGCCTGGCTGGAAACGTTTGAACATTCGACATCACCTCAGGACATCGCACTATATGTCGGCGAGGCTTATGGCCCGCAAGGTCGGCTGATCGCGAGCCTTGCCGACCCGGCGCAGCGCTTTCAGCTTGCCTGGGTGCATGATGACATTGCCGGCTATGCGAAGCTGTCGCCGCTTTGGCTTGACGATCCCGTGGTGATGCGGGGCGCTGTGCAGTTGTCGCAGCTTTATGTCGCGTCAGGCTGGCACGGAAAGGGCATCGCGCAGGCACTGATGGACTGGACCATCAACGAGGCGCGGTCGCGCGGCGCGCCGGCCCTGGTGCTGACCGTGTGGGAAGACAATTTTCGCGCGCGGCGCTTTTACGACAAATATGGCTTTACCCATATCGGCGACTATCCCTACCCGACCGGCAACCAGATCGACCGCGACCTCATCATGCAACTGCTGCTGTGACTGAGGTGGACGTCATCAGGGCGGCCACGCTAGGGGGCTTGCCGCATGGCTTTTTGGGGCGACGCGGCGGGGTGTCGAACGGGGTGCATGCGGGGCTGAATGTTGGCACCGGCTCTGCCGACGACGCCGCGGCCATTGCCGAGAACCGCGCGCGCGCCGTGGCATCAGTGTTGCCCGGCGCCCCGCTCGCGACGGTATTTCAGGTCCATTCGGCCGATGCCGTGACGATGATCGCGCCCGCCGCCTTTGACGAACGCCCCCGCGCAGATGCCATGGTCACTGACCGGCCGGGGCTGCTGCTCGGCATTTTGACGGCTGATTGCGCGCCCGTCCTGTTCGCAGACGCGTCCGCTGGCGTCGTCGGCGCAGCGCATGCCGGCTGGAAGGGCGCCATCACTGGGGTAACCGACGCCGCCATCGCCGCGATGGAAGCCCTTGGCGCGCGGCGCGACAGGATCAGCGCCGCCATCGGCCCGTGCATCGCGCGCGCAAGCTATGAGGTGGATGACGGATTCCGCCGCCGGTTTGAACTGCATGAGCCCGCCAACGAGCGCTTCTTTACTGGCGGCAGGCCCGGCCATCATCAGTTTGATCTCGAGGCCTATGTCGCGCACCGCATCGCTGCGGCTGGCGTCGCCCGGGTCGAAATGCTCGGGCTCGACACCTATGGCGATGCCGACCGCTTCTTCAGCTTTCGGCGCGCCACCCACCACGCCGAGCCGGACTATGGCCGCCAGATTTCGCTGATTGGTATGCGCGAAAACGGGTGATCGCGGCTATTCAGCGCTAGGTTTCGGGCGATGGTATCGCTAGAGACTAAATACGATATCAGCCGGGGAGAGCGAGCATGGGCGACGAAACCGAAGTCGAATTGACGGGCGCTGCCCCCCGCCGCCATCCCAAGCCCCAAATCGGCGAAGTCGGGGGCCGCAAGCTGAAGCCTTCCACGCTGATGATGGGCCATGGGTTTGACCCGATGCTGTCGGAAGGATCGCTGAAACCGCCGATTTTCCTTACCTCGACGTTCGTTTTCCCCAACGCGGCGGCCGGCAAACGCCATTTTGAGGGTGTGACCGGCAAGCGGCCGGGCGGCGCGGACGGGCTGGTCTATTCGCGCTTCAACGGCCCCAATCAGGAAATTCTCGAAGACCGGCTGAGCGTGTGGGAAGATGCCGAAGACGCGCTCACCTTTTCCAGCGGCATGTCGGCAATCGCCACGCTGTTCCTGTCGCTGGTGCGGCCCGGCGACACCATCGTTCATTCCGGGCCGCTTTACGCCGCGACCGAAACGCTGATTGGCCGGGTACTTGGCCGGTTCGGCGTGCATTTCCTCGACTTTCCGGCAGGCGCCACCCGCGAGGAAATCGATGCGGTGCTAACCAAGGCATCCGCCGGGCGGGTGCCGCTCATTTACCTCGAAAGCCCCGCCAACCCCACCAACGCGCTGGTTGATGTCGAGGCAGTCGCTGCCAGCCGCGACGCCATTTTCGGCACCGGAGAGGATGCCCCGCCGATCGCCATCGACAACACGTTCCTGGGGCCGTTGTGGCACAAGCCGCTGGAGCACGGGGCCGATCTGGTCGTCTACAGCCTCACCAAATATGTTGGCGGCCATTCCGATCTGGTGGCGGGCGCGCTGCTCGGCACCAAGAAGCACATCGACGCCATTCGCCTGATGCGCAACACCATTGGCACCATCACCGACCCCAACACCGCCTGGATGCTGCTCAGGAGCCTCGAGACGCTGGAATTGCGGATGAGCCGCGCAGGCGAAAACGCCGCCAAGGTGTGCGCCTATCTGCGCACTCACCCCAAGGTCGAGCGCGTCGGCTATCTGGGCTTTCTCGAAGACACCCCTGGCGATGAGCGGCAGGCCGACATCTTCCGCCGCCACTGTCTGGGGGCGGGCAGCACCTTTTCGCTGTTCCTCAAAGGCGGCGAGAAGGAGAGCTTTGCGTTCCTCGACGCGCTGCGCATCGCCAAACTCGCGGTCAGCCTGGGCGGCACGGAGACGCTTGCTAGCCACCCGGCGGGGATGACGCATCTGTCCGTGCCGGAAAGCCGCAAGGCGGCGCTTGGCATCACCGACAATCTGGTGCGTATCTCGATTGGCGTGGAAGATGCCGACGACCTGATCGCGGACTTCGAACAGGCGCTGGCGACCGTCTGAGGAGTCAACCACGGGGCCGGGTCATGCGCCGCGGCGGCGTGGCGTAGCCAACAGGCCATTCCCGGTGTCCGTTCATCGTGCCGACAGCAAGCGTTGTTATGGTGCCAGCCGGCTCCGGGGGAATGCCGCCCATCATGACACGGCCCGTATTTTTCGACCCCAGCGGCTCGCGGCGCCGGTGGACCAAGCGGAGCCTGGCCGCGCTGATTGCGTTGCTCGTGCTGACGGCCGCCGTGTTTGCTTTCACGCTGGTCCGCGTGCCGCCGCAACGCGACTTGCCACTGAATTTCGAACGATCACAACCGGCGCGCCTGCGATCACAAATCGGCGCGATCGGGCGCGGGGTAAACGGGGGCGCCGAGCACTTGGGCAACTGGCTGCCGCGCGCTTCCAAAGCTGCCCCCGGCAAGCCGCTGGCGATTGGCTTTTACGTGCCGTGGGACGCCGATAGCGCATCGTCGCTCCAACGGCATATCGGCGCGCTCGACTGGGTCGTGCCTTCGCTGATAAGCGTAACCGGGCCGTCTCCTGCGCTTACGATCATACCCGATGCCCGGTTCGACCGCATTCTTGCTGGCTTGGCCCATCGTCCTGCGGTGTTGCCAATGGTCCAGAACGCGTCAAACGGTGTTTGGGATACCGCAAGCGCAACCGCACTTTTGAGCAATGTTTCGGCGCGCCAGGCACTTGCGCGGCGGTTGGCACGGCTTGTGGCGAACAATCACTTTGCGGGCCTGGTATTCGACTTTGAAAATCTGCCCGCGGCTGTGCTTCCGGCGTATCGCGCGCTGATCGCCGAGACCAAGGCCGCGTTCGGCGCCAATCCGGGGCTGGTGGTCGTAACGCTTCCCGCTGACGACGCTGACTGGTCCCCCCGTGCGTTTGGCGCGGTTGCCGACCGGGTGATGCTGATGGATTACGACTATCACTGGCAAGGCGGTGAATCCGGGCCAATCGCGCCGCAGCCCTGGTTTGTCGAGCAGTTGCGAAACACCGTGCGCGCCGTCGGCAAAGACCGGCTGATCGTGGCCATCGGCAGCTACGGCTATGACTGGCACGACCACACTGCCGACGCGATGACCGTTGAAGAGGCATGGCTTGCAGCCCACGACAGCGGCGCGCAAATCATGTTCGACAAGGCGAGCGGCAATGCCGGGTTCGGCTACGAAAGTAACGGCGACGGTAACGGCGACCATGCCGCCGCCCATCATGATGTGTGGATGCTCGACGCGGCGTCCGTCTGGAACCAGCTCCGCGCCGTCCGCACAGAGGGTGTGCAGGCGGTGGCGCTGTGGCGGCTGGGCAGCGAAGACCCCGGCGTGTGGCCAGCGCTTGCCGCCTTCCGCAAAGGGTTAACGCCCGATCTTCGCAGCATCGCGCAGGAATCCAACGTTGATGTCGAGGGTCAGGGCGAGATTCTGCGCATCACCGCGACCCCGCAGCCCGGCATACGCACGCTTGCCTTCGACACACAGCAGCTGATTCGCGACGAGCAGTATCAGCGCTTGCCCGTGCCCTATGTCGTGAACCGTACCGGCGCTAAAACGCGCGCGATTGCGCTGACCTTCGACGATGGCCCGGATCCGGCCTGGACGCCGCAAATCCTTGCCATCCTGCGCGAAAAGCATGTGCCAGCCACGTTTTTCGTCATCGGTGAAAACGCGCTCGAAAACCCGCTGCTGCTAAGGCAAATGGTGGCCGACGGGCATGAGCTTGGCAACCACACCTACACCCACCCCAACCTTGCGCTCGATTCGGATGAAGGCACGCGGATTGAGCTCAACGCCACCCAGCGACTGGTCGAAGCGTATACGGGCCGCTCGACCCGGCTGTTCCGCGCGCCTTATTTCGGCGATGCTGAACCGACCACGGCTGACGAACTCGACCCCGCGCTGATTGCCCAGCAACAGGGCTATTCCATCGTCGGGCTGCATAACGACCCCGGCGACTGGAAGCGTCCGGGCGCCGGCGAAATTGTCGCGCGCACCGTCGCTGCCGCCAACAGCGCCACGCCGGACAAATCCGAAAACATCGTCCTGTTGCACGATGGCGGCGGCGACCGCGCGCAAACCGTGGCAGCGCTTCCCAACCTTATCGACACCTTGCGCGCGCAAGGCTTTCGGTTCGTGCCCGTGTCGCAGCTCGCTGGCCTGCCCTATGCAGCGGTGATGCCGCGCGTGACGGGCAGCGATTTGGTGGCCGTTCGGGCCGATATCGGCATTTTTCTTATTCTGGCGGCACTTGGCTGGCTACTGAAATGGACGTTCTTTCTGGCGATTGGCCTTGGTATGGCGCGCGCGGTGCTCATCGCAACGCTCGCCGCCACTGCCCCCAGGCGATCGCCACCGCCGCTGAGCGAGGCGCCGCCCACGGTCACGGTCATCATTCCGGCCTATAACGAAGCGCGGGTGATCGAGGATTCGGTCCGCCGGGTGCTCGCCAGCGACTATCCCGACATCAAGCTCATCGTCGCCGATGATGGCTCCAAGGACGATACCAGCGCCATCGTGCGCCGCGCCTTTGGCGATGACCCGCGCGTCACCCTGCTCACCCTCGTCAATAGCGGCAAGGCGGCGGCCCTCAACCGGGCGCTCAGGGAATCGACGGGCGACATCATCATTGCGCTCGATGCGGACACCCAGTTCGAGCCCGAGACCATTGCGCGGCTCGCACGCTGGTTCATCGACCCTGAAATTGGCGCGGTCGCGGGCAATGCCAAGGTTGGCAACCGTGTGAACCTCATTACGCGCTGGCAGGCAGTTGAATATGTGACCGCGCAGAATCTGGAGCGCCGCGCGCTCGCCCGGTTCGATGCGATGACGGTAGTGCCGGGCGCGGTCGGTGCCTGGCGGCGCGCAGCACTCGATGAAGTGGGTGGCTATCCCGAGGACACGCTCGCCGAAGACCAGGATCTCACCATCGCTATCCAGCGGGCCGGCTGGCGCGTCGATTATGATACCGATGCGGTTGCGTGGACCGAAGCGCCCCAGACCTTTCGCGCGCTTGCCAAGCAGCGCTATCGCTGGGCGTTCGGTACGCTGCAATGCCTTTGGAAGCACCGTGCGGTCATCGCCATGCGCAAGCCGAGCGGCCTTGCGCTGGTCGGCATGCCGCAAGCCTGGATTTTCCAGATCATGTTCGCGGTCATTTCGCCGCTGATTGATCTTGCGCTGGCGGTGTCGATTGTCGGCACTGGCGTGCGCATCGCGCAGCACGGCTGGGCGCAAACCGAGACCGACGTGGTCCGCATGGGGATGTACTGGGCGATTTTCCTGGCGGTTGACATCACCTGTGGCTGGGTCGCCTATCGGCTGGAACCGCGCGAACCGAGCTACCCCGCGCTCCTGCTCGTTGCGCAGCGCTTCATCTACCGGCAGATCATGTACTGGGTCGTGCTGCGCGCGATCAGCTCAGCCATTGGCGGCTGGTTCGTTGGCTGGGGCAAGCTGGAGCGCACCGGCGCCGTCAGCGCCCGCGTCTAGAACAGCCCCTCGATCAGCCCTGCGCCGTCGATATGGATCGTCTCGGCCGCTGGCACACGCGGTAGCCCCGGCATCGTCATGATCTCTCCGCAAATCGCCACCACGAACCCCGCGCCCGCTGCCAGCCGCACCTCGCGCACCGGCACGATATGCTCCGTCGGCGCCCCCAACAGCGTCGGGTCAGCCGAAAAACTATATTGCGTCTTGGCCATGCAAACCGGCAAGCGGCCGAAGCCGGCGCCCTCCCACCGCGCGAGCTGCGCCACAACGGCCGGCGTGGGCGCAATATCGGCCGCGCGGTAAATGCGGGTAGCGACGGCGCGGATTTTGTCCAGCAGCGGCACCTCGTCGGCATAAAGCGGGCTAAAGTCGGCATCGCCACTTTCCGCCAGCGCCACCACTGCCTTGGCGAGCGCCTCTGCACCTGCGCCCCCTTGCGCCCAGTGGCGGCACAGAATCGCGTGCACGCCAAGCGCCGAGGCGGCCTGCTCGATGGCAGCGATTTCGGCCGCGCTGTCGCCGGCGAAATGGTTGATCGCGACGACCACCGGCACGCCAAAACCGCGCACATTCTCGATATGGCGGACAAGGTTCACCGCACCGCGCTCCACGGCTGCCACATCCTCAACGCCAAGATCTGCCTTGACGACGCCGCCGTTCATTTTCAGCGCGCGCACGGTTGCGACAATCACGGCGGCGGACGGCGCCAGCCCGGCCTGGCGGCATTTGATGTCGAAGAATTTTTCCGCGCCCAAATCTGCCCCGAAACCGGCTTCTGTCACCACGAACGCGCCAAGCGCCAGCGCCGCACGCGTGGCGATCACCGAGTTGCAGCCATGCGCGATGTTGGCAAACGGCCCACCATGGAGGAGCGCCGGATTGCCCTCCAGCGTCTGCACCAGATTGGGCTTGATCGCGTCCGCCAGCAACACTGCCATGGCGCCGTCGGCCTTCAGGTCGCGTGCGGTGACCGGCTGGCGGCTGCGCGTCTCTCCAATGATAATCCGGCCGAGCCGCGCTTGCAGGTCGGCCATGTCGACGGCCAGGCACAATATCGCCATCACTTCCGACGCGACCGTAATGTCGAAGCCTGAACTGCGCGGAAAACCGTTGG
Organism: Sphingomonas sp.; assembly: GCA_046155125.1. GTDB lineage: Bacteria > Pseudomonadota > Alphaproteobacteria > Sphingomonadales > Sphingomonadaceae > Sphingomonas. Next base: position 23,793 of record JBJXEC010000013.1, read on the forward strand.
CCACGCCGCCAAGCGCCGCCGTAACATCGCGCAGGGCCCGGTCGTTCATGTCCATGACGCGGCGCCAGCTGATCCGCCGCACGTCAATATCAAGGGCATTGCCCCAATAGACATGATTGTCGATCATCGCCGCGAGCAGATTATGCGCGGACGTTATCGCGTGAAAATCACCCGTGAAGTGCAGGTTTATGTCGGCCATTGGCGCGACCTGCGCGCGGCCGCCACCGGTTGCCCCGCCCTTGGTGCCAAAGCACGGCCCGAGCGAGGGTTCGCGCAGCGCCAGCACCGTTTTGTGACCAAGGCGATTGAGCGCATCGGCAAGGCCGATTGACGTCGTTGTCTTGCCCTCGCCCGCGGGCGTCGGGTTGATCGCGGTAACAAGAATGAGCTTGCCCGGCGCACGCAGCGCGGCAAGCTGCGCCACGTCGATCTTTGCCTTGTACCGCCCATAGGGCTCTACCGCCACTTCGGGAATGCCCGCGCTCGCCGCAATGTCGGCAATTGGCTGAAGGGTCACGCTGCGCGCAATCTCAAGATCGGTCGACATTATCCCCCCTTTTGCGCGTGGTCGCCCGCCGCTCAGCCGTCGCTGACGCGCTCGATATCGGCGCCGACGGCGGACAGTTTTTCCTCCAGCCGTTCATAACCGCGATCGAGGTGATAGACCCGCTGTACCTGCGTTTCACCTTCGGCCGCGAGCCCCGCGAGGATGAGGCTCATCGACGCGCGCAAATCCGTCGCCATCACCGGCGCGCCGATCAGCGCGTCGACGCCGCGCACCACTGCCGTCCGCCCGCGCACCTGAATGTCAGCGCCCATCCGCGCCAACTCGGGCACGTGCATATAGCGGTTCTCGAAGATGGTCTCGGTCAGCACGCTCGCCCCGTCGGCCTTGGTGAGCATTGCCATGAACTGCGCCTGCATGTCAGTCGCAAAGCCTGGAAAAGGCGCGGTCGACAGCGTCAGCGGCCCCAGGCCGTTCGTTGCCTCGACAAACAGCGAGTCGCCGCGCTCTTCCACCGTGACACCGGCTTCTTCCAGCGCGGCGATGGTCGCGCGCATGTCAGCGGCGCCAACACCGGCGAGCTCCAGCGCACCGCCGGTAATCGCCGCCGCGCAGGCATAGCTGCCGGCTTCAATCCGGTCCGGCATGACGCGGTAGGTGGCGCCGTGAAGCCGGTCGCGCCCCTCAATCTCAATCGTCTCGGTGCCGATGCCGCTGATCGACGCGCCCATCGCCACCAGGCATTTGCACAGATCAACGATTTCCGGCTCGCGGGCAGCGTTTTCGATGATCGAGCTGCCCCGCGCGGTCACGGCGGCCATGACCGCGTTTTCGGTTGCGCCGACCGACACGATGGGAAACACGACCCGGCCACCGGCAAGGCGGCCGCCCGGCGCGGTTGCTTTGACATAACCTGCCGCAAGCTCAATCTCGGCGCCCAGCGCCTCAAGCGCCTTGAGGTGCAGGTCGATCGGCCGGTTGCCAATCGCGCATCCGCCGGGCAGCGACACGGTCGCTTCGCCCGCGCGCCCAATCAGCGGCCCCAGCACCAGAATCGAGGCCCGCATCTTGCGTACGATGTCATAGGGCGCGACCGTGGACGTCAGCCGGTTGGCGCGGATCGTCATCACCCGACCGAAATCTTCGGGCCGCGCGCCTTCGATCAGCGTCGACACCCCAAGCTGGTTGAGCAAATGGCCAAAGCCATCAACATCAGCCAACCGCGGCAGGTTGCGCAGCGTCAGCGGCTCTTCGGTGAGCAGGGCACAGGGCAGCAGCGTCAGCGCGGAATTTTTGGCGCCCGAAATCGGCACGCGGCCCGACAGGCGGTTGCCGCCCCGAATAAGAATACGATCCATGACGTGTGTCTAGCGCCTAGCCGTGCCGGAGCAAGAGCTATGCCGCCAACGCCTCGCGCAATTGGGGCAGGCGCTCCTTGCCCCAGAACATCTCGTCACCAACGAAAAAGGTGGGGATGCCAAACACACCGCGCGCCACGGCACGCTCGGTATTGGCGACGAGCTCGGCCTTCACGCTAACGTCATCGCCAAGCGCCATCAGGGCCGCACCGTCGAGCCCGGCTGCATCAAGTGCTGCGCGGCAGACATCGGCCTCATCGAGCTTGGCCCCCTGTTCCCACATCGCCGTCATCAGCGATTCGATGCACCGCGCACCCACGCCCATGCGTTCGGCCGCCACAATCACACGCATCGCGAGGAGCGAGTTGACCGGGAAATTGGGGTTCATCCGAAAGTCGATGAGGCCATTGGCGGCGATGAAGCGCCGGAACTCCAGCATCTCATAATCGCGCTTGGCCGGGGCATCGGCATAACGCACCATCGGCGCGCGGTTGCCCGTCGCCTTGAACACCGCCCCCAGCAGAATTGGCACATACACGGCCTCAGCGCCCGCCTCTTCGCACAATTTCGGCAGCACGCGGTGGACGAGATAGCCATTGGGCCCGCCCACATCGAAGAGGAACTCGAAACGCTTGGTCATGGTCAGAACGGCTCCAGCCAGGGACGAAGATCAAGCTCATGCGTCCAGGCGCTGCGCGATTGGTGGTGCAGCATCACATAATTCGCCGCGATGGCATCGGGCGAAAGCACCCCGTCCTTGGCCTTCAACGCATCGAAATCGGGGCGAAGACCGCGCACAAACGCCGTATCGATGCCGCCATCGATCACGACATGCGCGACGTGGATATTCTGCGGCCCGAGTTCGCGTGCCAGCGACTGGGCAAGCATCCGCAGCGCAGCCTTGGCACCGGAAAACGCCGAAAACCCGGCCGCGCCGCGCAGGCTGGCGGTGGCGCCAGTAAAAATAATCGTGCCGGCCTGGCGCGGCACCATCCGCTGGGCCACGTCGCGCGCCATCAGGAAGCCTGCAAAGGCCGCCATTTCCCACACCTTGCGATAAACCTGCGCGGTCGTGTCGGTGACGCTGAAGCAGACATTCGCGCCAATGTTGAACACCGCGACCGAGATGGGTCCAATCTCGCGCTCGATGGTGTCGACGATCCGCGCCATATCGGCCTCGTCACGGGCATCGCCGGGAAAGGCGCGCGCCTCGCCGCCATCATCGCGGATCGACTGGGCAAGGGCTTCGAGCGCATCGGCATGGCGCGGGCGGCGATTAACGCAGGCGACCAGCCCGTCCCACGCAAATGCCCGGGCAATCGCGCCGCCCGTTGCATCGCCTGCGCCAATGATGAGCGCCGCCGGCCGGGCGGGCGTCGTCACGCCTTTTCCAGCGTGCACTGCAACGGATGCTGGTTCTGCCGGGCAAAATCCATGACCTGCGACACTTTGGTCTCGGCCACTTCATAAGTGAACACGCCGCACACGCCGACGCCCTTTTGGTGGACATGCAGCATCACGCGAGTCGCTTCCTCAATGCTCATGCGGAAGAAGTTCTGCAGGCAATAAACGACGAATTCCATCGGCGTGTAATCATCGTTCAGCATCAACACCCGGTAGGGTGTTGGCTGTTTTGTGTGCGTGCGGGTGCGTGTCGCGACACCAAGGCCAGTGCCGTCGTCATCATCACCGGGCGGGCCGGCCATCGCCAGGGGGTCGGGAAGGGTTGTGGTCATCACTGCTGAAAATATGGCATGCAGGCGCCCAAGGGCAAGAGGGTAGCGACCGATTGCACCACCATGGACGGCGAAAACACAAAAGAAAAAGGGCGGCTGCCGCCTGGCAACCGCCCTTTTCATGTCAATCGCTAACGCGATCGCGGTGTGGCTTACGCCGCAACCTTGATCTTTTCAGCGGCAACGGCAACGCGGTTCGAAATCGGCTGGGCGATTTCACCGGCAAGCTTCAGCACGGCTTCAGTCGTCTTCGATGATTCGGCGACCATCGTGTCGAACTGCTGGCGCACATAGTCACTCTGCAGCTTCATAAATTCGGTCGGCGACTTCACCGACGACAGGGTCTTGATCATCGCGGTCATGCCTTCGAACGACGTGCGCGTGTAATCAGCCGCGTCCTGGCCCATCGTCTCCATGCCCTTGGCAGCGATCTTCGACGATTCAACCAGCGCTTCGACATTGCCCTTGTTGAATTCGTTCATGTCAGCGAACATCTTGGTGCTCTTTTCCATTGCGCCCTTGGCGCGCTCGTTCATGTCAGCGAACATGGTCTGGGTCTTTTCAGCGGCGTTCTTGAGAGTGGTTTCCATGATAGTCTCTTCCTTCTTTGGGGTGGGGACCGTCGCTGCGCTTACAGTCAACGGGGCAGGCTTTTGAACAGGGGCTGGCTTTTGAACAGGGGCCGCCTTTGGCGCCGCAACCATCGCTGGAGCAGGCTTGATGGCGGGCTTAGCGGCGGCGGGCTTGGCAACGACCTTCTTCGCAACCGGCTTGACGGCGACCGGCTTGGCCGACGGCGTTGTTGCGACAGGCGTCTTAACGACTGGTGCAGCAACCGTCGCAACCGCATCGACCTTGGTCGCAACCGGCGCTGCTGACGCGACCGGCGCTGCGATAGCGCTCGATGCGACAGTCGACGGCGCCGCTTTTGCAGTAACAGGCTTGGAGGCGGTCGTCGCAGTCGCTACCGGCTTAGCGGC
>JBJXEC010000014.1:0-6589 GCA_046155125.1 Sphingomonas sp.
TCCACCCCGCCGGCAAAGCCTGCCCGCTGGATGCTCTTGCTGCGCAGATAATAAAGCGACTTCACGCCCAGTTCCCAGGCGCGGAAGTGCAGCATCAGCAAATCCCACTTCTCGACATCGGCCGGAATGAACAGGTTGAGCGACTGCGACTGGTCGATAAACGGCGTACGGTCTGCGGCCAGTTCGAGCAGCCAGCGCTGGTCGATCTCGAAGCTCGTCTTAAAGCAATCCTTTTCTTCGGTACTGAGAAAATCGAGGTGCTGCACCGAGCCGCCGCGCTCCAGAATGGAGTTCCACACGCTGTCCGAATTCTTGGACTTGCCATTGAGCAGGTTTTCAAGATGCGGGTTCTTGACCGACCACGAACCCGACAGCGTCTTGTGCGTGTAGATGTTCGCCGGAATGGGCTCGATACAGGCAGATGCCCCGCCGCAAATGATGCTGATCGACGCGGTCGGCGCAATTGCCATCTTGCAGGAGAAGCGCTCCATCACGCCTTGATCGGCAGCATCGGGGCACGCGCCGCGCTCAATCGCAAGCTGCATCGAGGCCTCATCCACCTGTGCGCGGATGTGCTTGAAGATCTTGAGGTTCCACTGCTTGGCCATCGCGCCTTCAAACGGCAGGCCGCGCGCTTGCAGGAACGAGTGAAAGCCCATGACGCCAAGGCCGACCGAGCGCTCCCGCATTGCCGAATAGGCCGCGCGCGCCATGCCGGGCTCGGCCCGGTCGATATAATCCTGCAGCACATTGTCCAGGAAGCGCATCACATCTTCGATAAAGCCCTTGTCGTCCTTCCACTCGTCCCAGGTCTCAAGGTTGAGCGAAGACAGGCAGCACACCGCCGTGCGGTCGTTGCCCAGATGATCCTTGCCGGTTGGCAGCGTGATTTCGGAACACAGGTTGGAGGTTGAAACCTTCAGCCCGACATCGCGGTGGTGCTTGGGCATCGCCTTGTTAACATGGTCGCTGAACACGATGTATGGCTCACCGGTTGCAAGCCGCGTTTCGACGAGTTTCTGGAACAGCGCGCGCGCGTCCACCGTGCCGCGCACCGAGCCATCCTTGGGGCTGACCAGGTTCCACTCGGCGCCGTCACGCACCGCCTCCATAAACGCATCGGGAATAAGCACGCCGTGGTGCAAGTTCAGCGCCTTGCGGTTGAAATCACCCGATGGCTTGCGAATTTCGAGGAATTCCTCGATTTCCGGGTGGCTTACATCAATGTAGCACGCCGCCGACCCGCGCCGGAGCGAGCCTTGCGAAATGGCGAGGGTGAGCGAATCCATCACCCGCACAAACGGAATGATGCCGCTGGTCTTGCCGTTCAGCCCCACCGGCTCGCCAATGCCCCGCACCGCGCCCCAATAAGTGCCGATGCCGCCCCCGCGCGACGCGAGCCAGACATTCTCGTTCCAGGTATCGACAATGCCTTCAAGGCTGTCGGGCACCGAATTCAGATAGCAGGAAATCGGCAGGCCCCGCCCGGTGCCGCCATTCGACAGAACGGGCGTTGCCGGCATGAACCACAGCTTTGAGATGTAGTCGTAAATGCGCTGGGCGTGGGCCGCATCATCGGCATAGGCCGAGGCGACCCGCACGAACAGATCCTGAAAGCTCTCACCGGGGAGCAGATAGCGGTCGGTAAGCGTCTCCTTGCCGAAATCAGTCAGGCGCGCATCGCGGCTGTGATCGACCTCGACAGGATAGGGTTGCGGGCGCACGGCCTTGCTGTCGGCGGCGTCGGCAAGCCTTGCCTGATCGGTCGCTGCCGCCATCCCGGTTGCTGCTGCCGCAAGCACTGCGGCTTCAGTAAGTGTACCCATGTTCGCGTCCTGCCCGTCTCTGAAATCCACTGACTCTTCCCCCTGCCCACGAATCAACTGTTCTCGATCCGTTCGAATCGGGGGCGAACCCCCATACTAGCATCTGGGCGGCGCCCTGCGGAGAACAAAATGTGTACTCGCGCGTGGCTGGTACGCAAAAGCATCGGTATTGAGCGACATAGCGCCGCGCGTGGGAAATACCAGTGCTTGGGCCACCCCCATGAACCAACCACAACTGATTGTGGCCAAACGGCTCGCGGCGCAAGACGGTAAATGACACTTTAAGGACTCAGCTCGTCGCTATTTTGACTCGTCTCGTGGCGCGCAGAAAATGCTGCAGCGCAGCGACGCGCGGCGAGCCGGGCGCTTCAGAAATTGCAAGCGGTGGTGGCGGAAAAATTTGCCGGGGCCGATTTGGGTAGCATGGGTGCGCGGGACTTGATCGGGCCAACGCGCGTCAAACGTTGGCAGTGGCCCCGAGGCAGCCTTGCTCAGGCCGTCTTGCTCAGCCCGTTTTGCTCAGGCGCGCTTGATCGGCTGGCGACATCAGCCGTTCGAGATTGAAGTTCTCGGCAAATTCGATGCCCGCCTTGCCGTCTTTCGACCAGCGGACCTTGGCCGGAAACATCTGGCCCTCGATCAGCTCGATCAACAGATCAAGGTCGGTTACGTTCCGGCCAAATTCGATGCCGTCGATCATCGCCCCGGTTGACGAGATATTGCGGATGCGCACTTCGCCGCGCGCGCCTTCTACTTCCAGCATGGCAGTGCGCATCATCGTCGAGCGCTGGTTACGGCTGACCTTGAAGCCTTGTGGCTTGGCGATGCCGTCAGAATTCTTGAGCGATTCAAGGACATCTTCGAGCCGGGCGGGTTTGCCATAGACAAAGCCCTGGATGTGCGAACAGCCCAGCTCGCGGATCAGCTGGATTTCGTCCTGCGCCTCGACGCCTTCAGCGGTGGTTTCCATGCCGAGCGTTTCCGCAAGCGTGACGATGGCACGGATGATGGCGGTGTTGCGGCTGCCGGGAATGGCGGCGCCGCGCACAAAGCTCTGGTCGATCTTGATCTTGTCGAACGGGGCGTTCTTCAAATAGGCAAGCGACGAATAGCCAGTGCCGAAATCGTCGAGCGCCAACCGCACGCCAAGCCCGTGCAGCGTCTTGAACATCTGGTCGGACGATGCGGACTCGTCGAGGAACACGCCCTCGGTGATTTCAAGCTCCAGCCGCCCCGGCGCAATGCCCGATTTCGCGAGCGCATTCGTGACGATTGCCGGGAGCGCGGGGTTCGCAAACTGGATGGGTGACACGTTTACCGCCACCCGGATGTGCTTGGGCCACAGCGCTGCATCAAGGCAGGCCGTGCGCAACACCCATTCGCCAATCGTTTCGATCAGTCCGCAATCTTCGGCGACCGGCACGAAATCGGCCGGCGAGATGTAGCCGCGCGTCGGGTGTTCCCACCGCAGCAGCGCCTCATAGCCCATGATCCTGGCGCTTTTGGTGCAGACGACTGGCTGATAGACGAGGTGGAGCTGGTTCTGCACCAGCGCGTGGCGCAGATCGTCTTCCAGCTGCTTGCGGTTCTGCGCGCCGTGGAGCAGCTCTTCGCGATAGAAGCGGTGAATGCCGCGGCCGTCTGCCTTGGCGGCATAGAGTGCCAGGTCGGCGTTGCGGATGAGCGTTTCGGAATCACCGCCGTCGGTCGGCGCAATGGCAACGCCAATCGAGCAGCCGATCGTCACTGTCGCGCCGTCGATCGAATAGGGCTGCGACAGCGAGGCGATGACCGTGCGAGCCAGGTCGGACAGCGCCGTTGTGTTCGATTCGCCCGGCAGCACCACCTGAAATTCGTCGCCGCCCAACCGGCCAACCAGCCCGGCATCGCCGATACTGCGCATCAGCCGCTGCGCGACCTGCTTGAGCAAGGCATCGCCGACCTGATGGCCAAGTGTGTCGTTGACCACCTTGAACCGGTCCAGATCGAGCAGGAACATCGCGGTCGGCCGATAGGGCACGTTGGGCTGGTTAAGCGACTGATCCAGCGAGACGCGCATGCGCTGCCGGTTGGCAAGTCCCGTCAGGCCGTCGAACAAGGCCAGGCGCGTGATCTCGGCATCGGCACGGCGCTTTTCGGTAAGGTCGGCGCCGCTGCCGACAAACCCTTGAAAGCGGCCAGCCGCATTAAGCACCGGGCGCCCGGAAATCGACCACCAGCGGTCGATGGTCGCAAGCTTGACCGGGCGCACGGTGTAATCCGAAAAGCCGGTCCGCGACGACATGTGAAAGCCCAGCGTCCGCTCGGTGCCGGGTGCCGCGCCATCCATCTGGAGCAGCGCGGTTAGCGGTCGCCCAATCGCTGGAAGGTTCGGCTCGCTCAGCACCTCGGCAACCTTGTCGGAGAGGTAAATGAGCTGGCCCTCGCTATCGGTTTGCCAGAACCAGCCAGTGCCCTGTAATTCAAACTCATGCACCAGCCGGGCGGCGAGCCTGCCACTTCCATAGGCGTCAAAATCGGCGTGGGCGTGCTGAAGATCGAGCATCGCCAGATGGCGGATGGCAATGGCCAAGGCGATAAGGCAGCCAAGGCCGATCTGGGTGCCCGTGCCAAACCCGCTCAATATCCACAACATCAGCCACAAGGCCGCAGCATACACGAAAAGCGCCGCCCGCATGGCATTGAGCACCGTCGCCGTGATGCCAATGGCGCAAGCAACCGCGACAAAGGCCGCCAGCTGCCCTCGGCCCAGCGGCAGGATGCCGGCATCCCACAGCATCAGCATCAAGAGGCTCGCCTGCGCCGCGCCATAGCCAATGGCGACCCGAATGTGCTGGCGCGCGGGCCAATCGCGCATCGGCCGAAGCGTAAGGATGGCCAAGGCGACGCTGCCCGTCACCACCAGCAGCGCGCCGACAATCACTACGCGGAGCAGGGAATCGGGGTTGCCGCTGATCCGCGCGACATAGCCAAGCGTGACCGCGGCACATATCTGCACGATAAGCGCAATCGGCCAGCCTGCCGCGACTTGCCGACGCTGGCTGGCAAAATCAACGATGTCGCCCATGCCAGTGCCAGAGCTCAGCGCCAGTGCGCCGAGCAGCGAGCGGTGCGTGGTCGTCGTGTTGATGCCCTGTTTGTCGATCTGTCCCATCCTGCCTGCGATACTATGCGGCGCTTCACATCCGGTAGCGGAACAGCCTTAACAAGTTCCTGATTGCGCGGGCCACATGCTCGGGACTTGGCCATTGCCGGAAGCGCATTTATGGCGGGCGCACCGCCCGTTTTTTTGTGCAGGAGCCCGCCTTCATGTCCGCCCAGCCCACCGTCCCGATCCGCGAAGCCGATGTGATTGAGAGCGTGGCGGACGCGCTGCAGTTCATCAGCTATTACCACCCGATGGATTATATTCGCGCGCTGGGCGCCGCCTATGCGGCCGAGCAAAGCCCGGCTGCCAAGGACGCCATCGCGCAAATCCTCACCAATTCACGGATGTGCGCTGAAGGGCACCGGCCAATCTGCCAGGATACTGGCATCGTGACCGTCTTCGTGAAATGGGGGCAGGATTGTCGGCTCGAAAGCGCCCGTTCGCTTCAGGACGTGGTCGATGAAGGCGTGCGCCGGGCTTATCTCAACCCCGAAAACAAGCTGCGTGCCTCCATTCTGGCTGATCCGGCCTTTACGCGCCGTAACACAAAGGACAACACGCCAAGCGTGCTGCATCTGGAGATGGTGCCAGGCAACACTGTGTCCGTCGATGTCGCTGCCAAGGGCGGTGGCTCGGAGAACAAGTCGAAGTTCAAGATGATGAACCCCAGCGATTCGATTGTCGACTGGGTGGTGGAAACGGTGCCGCAAATGGGCGCCGGCTGGTGCCCGCCAGGGATGCTCGGCATTGGCATTGGCGGCACGGCTGAAAAGGCGATGCTGCTCGCCAAGCAAAGCCTGATGGGCGCAATCGACATGAGCCAATTGAAGCAGCGCGGGCCCCAAAACGACATTGAGGCACTGCGAATAGAGTTGTTCGACAAGGTAAACGCGCTGGGCATCGGTGCGCAGGGGCTGGGGGGCTTGTCGACAATTCTCGATGTGAAGATCCTCGACTGGCCAACACACGCCGCCTCCAAACCTGTCGCGATGATTCCCAATTGCGCCGCCACGCGCCATGCGCATTTCACGCTTGATGGGTCCGGCCCGGCCTATCTCGAGGCGCCCCGGCTGAGCGACTGGCCCGACGTCAACTGGGTGCCCGACAAGGCCGCGATCCGCGTTGATCTCGATGCGCTGACACCCGATGTGGTGCAGGGCTGGAAGCAGGGCGACCGGCTGCTCCTGAGCGGCAAGATGCTTACCGGGCGGGATGCGGCCCACAAGCGCATCGCCGACATGCTGGCGAACGGGGAGCAGTTGCCCGTCGAGTTTGCGGGGCGCGTGATTTATTATGTCGGCCCGGTTGACCCCGTCGGCGAGGAAGTTGTGGGCCCCGCTGGCCCGACCACCGCCACGCGCATGGACAAGTTCACGCGGATGATGCTGGAACAGGGGCTGCTCGCGATGGTCGGCAAGGCCGAGCGCGGACCGACCGCGGTAGAGGCGATCCGCGATCACAAATCGGCGTATCTGATGGCGGTCGGCGGGGCGGCTTATCTGGTCGCACGCGCGATCAAGGGATCGAAGGTCGTGGGGTTTGCCGACCTTGGCATGGAGGCGATTTACGAGTTCGAGGTCCGCGATTTTCCAGTGACAGTCGCGGTCGATTCCAC
>JBJXEC010000015.1:0-29285 GCA_046155125.1 Sphingomonas sp.
TCATCGAGCGCCTCAAACTCAGCGATCTTGCCGACGCAACCAATGTCGAACAGCGGCGGCGGATTACCCTCGGCGCGTGGCTGGACCATGCCGATCCGCCGGTCGCGCGCCATCGAATCGTGCATCAGCGCGCGGTATCGCGGCTCAAAAATGTGGAGCGGCAAGTGCATGCCGGGGAACAGCAGCGCGCCGGGCAGCGGGAATATCGAAAGCCGGGTGGTTGCAAGTGTCATCAGCCGAACAATATCGCTGACAGCCGCCGCCGTTGCGCAGCGACCCACGGGTCTTCCAGCCCGACCACGTCGAACAGCTGAAGCAGCCGCTGCCGGGCGGCGCCCTCGTTCCAGTTGCGATCATCCGCGATCATCGCAAGCAGCGTGTCGGCAGCAGCATCATTGTCGTCGACCGCGATTTGACCGCCGGCTAGCGCCAGCCGGGCGTCCATATCGGCGGGGTTGGTCGCAACAGCCGCGAGGAGTCGCTCCAGCGCGCCAGCATCGGGCGCCTCTCTGGCGAGCGCCAGCGCCGATTTTGCCCGCTGTACGTCGGGCCTGGCCATCAGCTCTTCCGGGAGCGCCGCCATTGCCGCGTCGGCAGCCTCCAGCTGCTTGTCAGCGACCAGCGCGCGGACGCGCCCGGTGAGCACGGCCGGATGATCGGGCGCCATGTCGGCCAGTTGCGTGAAAATGGACAGCGCGCGCGGCGCATCGCCATCGGCAAGCACTTGCTCGGCCATTGCGATCAGCGGTTCAAGCTCGGCTTCTGCCTTGTCGCCCTCGGCCTCCACGGCTAACTGGCGCAGCAACTGGTCAAGCGTGGCGCGCAGCTGGCTTTCCGCGCGCGCATTGGTGAGATCGGCCACCAGCTGGCCCTGAAACATTGCATAAACCGTTGGGATCGACCGGATCTGAAACTGGTTGGCGATGAACTGATTTTTGTCGGTATCGATTTTCGCGAGCACCACGCCCTTGTCGGCATAAGCCGCGGCGACCTTTTCGAGCATGGGGGCCAGTGCCTTGCATGGCCCGCACCATTCCGCCCAGAAATCGATGATGACGAGCTTGGTCATCGACGGTTCCACCACATCGCGGCGGAATGCCTCGACCGCCTCGCGGTCTGCCGTGCTCATGCCCAAAGTCGCCAATGCCTGCTCCCGTCGCTTGCTGTTTGCCTTATGTGGTTGCTTGGGCGCGCAAGCCAACCCTTTTCAGGCGCGCGCGCGTCGATTTTCACTCCGGGCTTGCCGAGCGCGGATGCCGGTGCTAACAGCCGCCCCCTTACCCGGTTCGGTTGCCAGTGCAGCGAACCTTAAGGCGCCAGAGCGGGCGTAGCTCAGGGGTAGAGCACGACCTTGCCAAGGTCGGGGTCGAGGGTTCGAATCCCTTCGCCCGCTCCAAATCTTTTCGCAGCTACCGAGTCGCCACCCGTCAGCGCGCGGGCGGAACGCTTTTGCTGGTTTCGGGCTGGCCTTGTGGCGGCGGTGGCGCGGCGGCCAGTGTTGAAAACACGGCAGGGCTTGCAAGCACGCTTAGCTCAATCGCATCGAGCGCCTTGTGAGCCTCGACATAGCGGTGCGCCAAGGCTTGCCACACATCTGCTTGCCCGGCGCCCGGCAGGCGGCCGACGTCAACGATTGCCGCGTCGATCTGTTGAGCATCGATCATCCGGCGAATGCGCGCCAGCCGTTCAGCCGGCCGGGGTGACGGCGTACCCTCGCGGCGGATAACGACCAGGCTAGCTAGTTCGCGGCGAAAGCTAGCCCACCAGCCGTCTGCCGCTGCGCCTGTCGACAGCACGGGGGCAATGCCGTCCAGTCCCAGGCGCAGATCTTCGAGCGTCACCGGATTGCGGCTGGCGCGGGCGATGATGGCAACCGCACCGGGTTGGCTTGCGCCAAACAGGCGTTGCAGCTCGGTTTCGACCGGGCCAAGCGGCAGGCCACGGTCGATAGCGCGACGTACTGCAAAGGCGACAAGAAGGCGCTCGGCGCGCCCGGCGTTGCCGGCAGCGGCATCGGCCGCTGTGCTGATGGCGGCGGCCCGCGCCTCAAGGCTTGCCAACTGGGCCGCAAGCGTTGCTTCTCGCGCGCCCAGCATTTCGCGGTCAAAGGTCTCCCCAACCGCCGTTTGTTCAGCCGGCGGGCTGAAGGGTTTTACGGCGGCGGTCGACTCCTGCGCGTCAGTGGGAGCGAGCATTGCTTTTGCAAAGCCGGGCAACCAGGTGTGAAATTGCCGGACCAACAGCACCGTCGCCCCGATGCCAAGGGCAAAGGCCAGCGAGAACAGCAAAAGCAGCGTCCGCGTGCTCGCCCGTTGCCTGCCAGGGCGCACATAGCCGGGCGGGCCGGCTGGCTGGTCATCGGGTGTCATGCGCTCCTTATCTCCGCCCCGCCCAAGCCGGTCAATCAAAGAGCGTGCTGGCGGCATCAAGGAGTGCGGCATCGGTTGGGTGCGCGGCAACGGCGCGGCCTTCCCAGCCGCCCCCCGCCGCAGTGGCGACGGCATCGCTGAAGCAGGCGATACGCAGTGCTGCCCGGGGGATGGCCGCGCGGGCAAGCAGCTTCTGCAGGGCTTTTGCCGCGCGTGGCGAGTGGAGCAGCGCGGTGGTGCCTGCAAGCGTTGCGGCCTCCGCCAGCGTGATGGTCAGGGTCCGGGCGGCATAAACGGCGATTGACCGCGCGACGGCGCCTGCCTCGACGATCGTCGTCTGCGCGCCACCCAGATGGAGCAGCCGGGAGAATGTCTCGCCAGCGTGCTCGAGCAAGTCATGTGCACCCGCGAATCCGGTCATCATGACGTCAAACCCGGCGGCGGCGGCGGCCCGTGCCGTCGCCTCGCCCACCGCCAGCACGGGAAGGGACCGCATCGCGGGCAAGCTCTCACCGGCCCAGCGAACGGCGTTGGCGCTCGTCAACATCAGGCCATCATATAAAGCGACATCGGGCGCCGCCCAGTCGAGCGCGACAATCTCGAACAGCGGGCGCTGCAGCACCTCAAACCCGCGTCCCCGCGCCGCCTCGGCAGTCGTGCTGTTCCCCGGCTCGGGCCTGAGCACCGCAAGCTGCCTCACGCCGCAAACAGCGATCGGATTCCTGGCGGCGCACTGGTCAGCAGCTGGACGGCCAGCGCCGCTACCCAATCCTGCGCGATCGCGGGGCCGGTTGCGTTGCTTGAGACCGCATCGCTGCCATCAGGCGCATAAAGTGTCGCGCGCAAGTGCAACATGCCGTCCGCCTGGTGCGTGGCAAGGGCGGCCATCGCGGAGTGACAGTCCCCCCCCAAAGCCTTGAGCAGGGCGCGTTCGGCCACGACGCTGGCCATGGTCGCGTCGTCGCTGATCGCGGCGAGCAGCTCGCGGGTTGCCGACGCATCGGCCCGCGCCTCGATGCCTACCGCCCCTTGCGCAGGCGCTGGCAGCATGACGTCGAGCGAGATCGCCGCACCAACATCTGGTCGACCGAGTCGATCGAGCCCGGCGGCGGCCAGCAGCGTTGCGTCAATCTCGCCGCTCGCCACCTTTGCGAGCCGCGTATCGACATTGCCGCGCAACAACGTGATCGAGAGGTCCGGGCGCAACCGCTTGAGTTGTGCGGTGCGCCGCGGCGAGCTGGTGCCGATGACCGCGCCGTCGCGCAGCGCATCAACGCTTGCGGCGCCAATGATCCGGTCGCGCACGTCGGCGCGGGGGAGCATCGCGGCGATGGCAATGGCCGGCGGTCGGACGGTTTCGACATCCTTCATCGAATGAACGGCGACGTCGATGTCACCGCTCAGCAGCGCGCGGTCCAGCTCCTTGGTCCACAAGGCTTTGCCGCCAATGTCGGCAAGCGCGCGGTCCTGCACCTGGTCGCCAGTCGTCTTGATGATGACAATCTCGATCTGGTCGGGGGTTAGCCCGTGCGCTGCGCACAGGGCGCCGCGCACCATATTGGCCTGGGTCAGGGCGAGCGGCGACCCACGGGTGCCGAGGCGAAGCTTCATCATGGCTGCTTGTGCTAGCGCCGGTTGCGGCTAGAGGAAAGCCATGGCCCTAATTCTTGGTCTGGAATCGAGCTGCGACGAAACGGCGGCCGCTTTGGTGACGAGCGACCGGCAGGTGCTTGCGCACCGGCTGGCGGGCCAGGAAGCGGCGCACCGGCCCTATGGCGGGGTGGTCCCCGAAATTGCGGCCCGCGCGCATGTCGACATATTGATGCCGCTGGTGGAAGCCGCGCTCGTCGAGGCGGGCGTCGCACTGGCGGATGTGGATGCAGTTGCGGCAACGGCTGGGCCGGGGCTGATTGGTGGCGTCATGGTGGGGCTGGTGACCGGCAAGGCCCTGGCGCATGCGGCGGGCAAGCCGCTCATTGCCGTCAATCATCTGGAGGGCCATGCGCTCAGCCCGCGGCTTGCCGATGCGGGTCTGCAATTCCCTTACATGCTGCTGTTGGTGTCGGGCGGCCATTGCCAGTTGCTGCGAGTCGACGGGGTCGGCCAGTATCGGCGGCTCGCTACGACAATAGACGATGCGGCCGGCGAAGCGTTCGACAAGACCGCCAAGCTCCTGGACCTTGGCTTTCCCGGTGGCCCGGCGGTGGAACGCGCTGCGGCGTTGGGCGATGCGCGGGCGGTTCCGCTCCCCCGCCCGTTATTGGGCAGCACCGAGCCGCACTTCTCGTTTGCCGGCCTGAAAAGCGCTGTGCTGCGTGCCCGTGATGGTGGCCAATATGCAGCGTATGACATTGCCGCTGCCTTCCAGCAAGCCGTGGTTGATTGCCTGGTTGATCGCACCGCGCGCCAGCTGGTGGTCTCCCCCGATGTTACGGCGTTGGTCGTGGCCGGCGGGGTTGCGGCCAATCAGGCGGTACGCGCCGCACTGGTCGTGCTGGCGCAGGCGCATGGCCTGCCGTTCGTCGCGCCGCCGTTATGGCTGTGTACCGATAATGCCGCGATGATCGGCTGGGCGGGGGTTGAGCGCTTGGCGGCCGGCCTTACCGATCCGCTCGACACCCCGGCGCGCGCGCGCTGGCCGCTTGATCTGGCAGCGGGTGCCGTGCGCGGCGCGGGCGTCAAGGCATGAGGCTGGCCGTCATTGGCGGCGGTGCCTGGGGCACGGCGCTGGCGCAAGTGGTGGCGCGCCCCGACGCACCCGTGCAATTGTGGGCGCGCGAGGCAGACGTCGTCAACAGCATCAACAGCGCGCGGGAGAATGCGCTGTTCCTGCCTGGCATTGCGCTGTCGTCGCTCATCGCCGCGACGGGTAATCTCGGCGCGATGGCTGATTGCGACGCCTTGCTGGTGGCGGTACCCGCCCAGCATGTCCGCTCGGTGCTGGCCGATCTAGCCCCCGGCAACACGCCGCTGGTGTTGTGCGCCAAGGGCATTGAGGCGCAAACGGGGATGCTGGTTGCCGAAATCGCCGCCGAACTTCGCCCCGAGGCGCCGCTCGCCATCTTGTCCGGCCCGACCTTTGCGCGCGAAGTGGCGCAAGGAAAGCCAACGGCGATCACGCTTGCGTCGACGGACGCCGCGCTTGCCCGGCGGCTGGCCGATCGGCTCGCCACGCGCGCGTTTCGTCCGTATCTTTCCGACGACGTTGTAGGGGCAGAAATTGGCGGGGCGGTGAAGAACGTGCTCGCCATTGCCTGCGGCGTGGTTGACGGCGCGGGGCTCGGCCAGAATGCGCGGGCAGCGCTCATCGCGCGCGGTTTTGCCGAAATGACGCGCTTTGGCCTGGCGCGTGGCGCGCGGGCGGAGACATTGACCGGGCTTTCGGGACTGGGCGATCTGGTGCTGACCTGTTCTTCGGCTGCCTCGCGCAATTATTCGCTCGGGGTTGGGCTGGGGCAGGGGCGCGCGGCAGTGGATATTCTGGCCGACAAACTAAGCGTGGCTGAGGGCGCCTTCACGGCCCCGGTTCTGCGGGCAGCGGCGCGGGCAGTGTCTGTCGACA
This sequence comes from Sphingomonas sp., assembly GCA_046155125.1. GTDB lineage: Bacteria > Pseudomonadota > Alphaproteobacteria > Sphingomonadales > Sphingomonadaceae > Sphingomonas. The sequence goes on from JBJXEC010000015.1 coordinate 5,932, forward strand.
TGCCGGTCGTGGCCGCGGTATGCACCTTGCTTGATGGCGCGCCGATAACCGCCGTGATTGGCGCGCTGCTCGCCCGCCCGATTGGCGCGGAATTCGGTTGACTGGCTGCTGGGCGGTGCCGCTCAAAAGTCGATGGCAATACCCTTCAATTCCCAGTCGCCATAACGCACCGGGTTCAGACCGAGCGGGTCATCTTTCGCGCGCGCCGCAGCGACCGGCTCGGGAGCAGGCACCGGTGGGCTTTTGGAAAGATGTGCCGGCGGCTTCACATGCGGCGGACGTTGGCCCATGGCAGGCGCTCCATAATCGTTGAGCGCTCAAGATCGGCGCTTGGAGGGTGTCGTTCAAGTGCCAAAGCCTGTCCGTTCTGCCGATCCGCCCGGTGTGCCTGCCCGTCGCGCGGCGCTGCGCGTGCTCGATGCAGTGCTCCGGCGCGGCGAATCGCTGGAGCAGGCGCTAGGCCCTGCCGCGCGCGACATTGCGCGCAGCGATGATCGCGCGCTCGTTCATGCCATCGCTGCCGAGACGCTGCGGCGGCTGGTCGATCTCGACGCGCTCATTGACTCCGCGACCCAGCGCCCAATGCCGGGTGACGCCAAGGCACGAATGGCACTGCGCATCGCGCTGGTACAGGCGCTGGTCCTGGGTACGCCCGCGCACGCCGCCATTGCCACGGTGCTACCGCTGGTGGATGGCGGCCCGCGCAAGCTGGTTCACGGCGTGTTCGGGACATTGCTGCGACGGCCAGCGACGCTTCCTTCAATCCCGGCGCTACCGCATCCGGTGGCGTTACGCTGGGCGGCAGCCTGGGGCGCAGCGATGGTGGCAGCAGCCCAGGCGGCGCTTGCTGGCCAGCCGCCGCTCGACCTGACGCTTGCCGACGCTGCCGAAACCGCCGCGCTTGCCCAGGCGCTTGGCGGCACCAGCCTGTTGCCGGGGCACGTGCGACTTGGCGATCATGACGCCATTCCGGCACTGGAAGGCTTTGGTGAGGGGCGCTGGTGGGTGCAGGACATTGCCGCCTCGCTGCCGGCCCGGCTGATCGGGCGAGGATCGGGTCGCGCGCTTGACGTTTGTGCAGCACCCGGTGGCAAGACGATGCAGCTAGCCGCCGCCGGATGGAATGTGACCGCGATCGACATTTCGCAAAGTCGTCTTGCGCGACTTTCCGAGAATCTGGAGCGGACCGGGCTGTCGGCCCACATCATCACGGCAGACGCGCTGGCATGGGCGCCGGATGCGCCGGTCGAGGCGGTGCTGCTGGACGCACCGTGCAGCGCCAGTGGCATTTTTCGCCGCCATCCCGATGTGCTCTACCGCACGGCACCGTCGCTGATTGGCGAGATGGTGGCGCTTCAGGCGCGGTTGCTGGCGCGCGCGGCCGATTGGGTCGCGCCCGGCGGGGTGCTGGTCTATGCAACCTGCTCGCTGGAGCCAGAGGAAGGCGAGGCGCAATTGGCCACTTTTTTGCGCGCACGTGCCGATTTCTCGGTTCAGCCGCCGCGCGCCGACGAGCTCGGCGGGCGGTTTATACCAACCGATCAAGGTTTTATTCGCACGCTGCCCGGCAGCACGAGCGACGTTGACGGTTGCGACGGCTTCTTCATCGCGCGGTTGCGCCGAACGGGTTGATCGGCTGGCTTGCGAGCGGGCGCGAGCGTGCTACATGCACGGCCCATGCAACGCCCCGTCCGCATCGCGCCCTCAATCCTGTCCGCTGATTTCGCCCGGCTGGGTGAAGAGGTGCGCGCGATCGATGCCGCCGGCGCTGACTGGATCCATGTCGATGTGATGGACGGGCATTTCGTGCCTAACATCACGATTGGGCCGGCGGTCATCAAGGCGCTGCGGCCGCACACGACCAAGCCGCTTGACGTGCATTTGATGATTTCGCCGGTTGATGCCTATCTGGAGGCGTTTGCCGAAGCCGGCGCCGACACCATCACCGTGCACCCGGAGGCCGGGCCGCATCTTCACCGCACGCTCCAGCAGATCAAAGCGCTTGGCAAGCGCGCGGGCGTCGTGCTGAACCCGGCGACACCGGCCAAGATGCTCGATTATGTCCTCGAGGAGGTCGATCTTGTCCTAGTGATGAGCGTCAACCCCGGTTTTGGCGGGCAGCGCTTTATCGAGTCGCAACTGCGCAAAATCAGCGCGATCCGCAAGATGATCGACGCGCTTGGCAAGCCGATCGACCTTGAGGTGGACGGCGGCATCGACGTTGCAACTGCTGCGCGCGCGGTGGCGGCGGGCGCCGATGCGCTGGTGGCGGGTACGGCAAGCTTCAAGGGCGGCCCGGCGCATTATGCCGCCAACATCGCGGCGCTGCGGGGCGCGTGACAGGCGAGGAACCGCCCCGCGCTGCCGCCGACGGGATTGCGCAAGGCAAGCGGCTGGTGCGGGCAAGTGGCGGGGCGGGTCTGTCACTCGCCGAGCGGCTATCAGACCGGCTGCAATGGCTCACCTGGCGCACGCCCCTGCACGGCATGCGGCTTAAGGGCGCCAAGCCCCTGAAACTGCTCGCGGTGCCCGATGACCCGTTTCTGGGCGACACCCGTCACGGTGAGGCACTACTCGACGGCATATTGATGGTCCGCGGCGAGCGTATTGGCCTCGATACGCTCGATTTCGCCAAGGGTGGTTTCAGCCGCGCGGTGGCCGATCATCTCCACAGCTTTGCCTGGTTGCGCGATTTGTCGAGCGTGACGACGCGCGCGCAGGGCGCGCCGATTGCCGAACATATCATGACACGCTGGCTTGCAGCGCATGCCGACACGGTCGCCGAGCCGGCGTGGCGGCCTGACCATTGGGGTCGCCGTATCCTGGCATGGAGCGCCCATGCCCCGCTGATCCTTTCCAGCACCGATCTGGCATATCGTGCGCGCGTGCTGGATACGTTTGCTCGCGGGGCGCGCCATCTGGATCGCGGGGCGGACAAGATGGCGGTCGGCGCGCCGCGGGTCGCGGCCTGGTGCGGGGTGATCGCTGCCGGTCTGCTCATCCCCGGCGGGGAAGTGCGCAAACGGGCCGGCGAAATCGGCCTGGCCCGGGCGCTTGCCGCCTCGGTTTTCGCCGATGGAGGCGCCGTGGCACGCGCGCCGATGGCGCAGCTCGACATCATCATGCAGCTTACGCTGGTGCGGGAGGCCTATGCTGCAAGACGGCTCATCCACCCTGCGCTCATCGACGATACGCTCGCTCGCATGGTGCCCGTGCTGCTTGGCCTTTGCCACGGTGACCATGGCCTTTCGAGCTGGCAGGGCGGCGGGCCGATGAGCGGCGAACGGCTCGACCAGATCATTGGCGCGACCGGCATTCGGGCTCGGCCGGTGCGGCAGACGCGCGAATGGGGGTATCAGCGGCTGGTCGCCGGCCGCGCCCTCCTCATCATGGATGCCGCGCCACCGCCCGTCGCGCGCCTGGTCGAAGGCGGCTGCGCCTCGACGCTGGCGTTCGAAATGTCAGACGGGCCGCAGCGGCTTATCGTCAATTGCGGCGGCGCGCGCAGTGTAAGCGTGCAAGGGGCATCGGCCCTGTCCGAAGGGCTGCGCACCACCGCGGCCCATTCAACGCTGGTCGTCGGTGACAGCAACTCGACCGCCATTTATGGCGACGGCACGCTTGGACGCGGCGTGGCCGAGGTTGAGCTCAGTCGCCATGAAAGCGACGCCGCCAGCCGGATCGAGGCGAGCCATGATGGCTATGCCCGGCGTTTTGGCTTTATTCACCGGCGCCAGTTGGTACTGGCGAGCGACGGGCGCGAACTGCGCGGCGAGGACACGCTGCTGCCGGTCGGGCGGCGGCGCAAGGCCGCGCTTGTGCCGTTTGCGGTCCGCTTTCACCTGGGCCACCGAGTCGATGTGTCGCCAACCGCTGATGGCCAGGCCGCGCTGCTGCGTCTGGCCGGTGGCGCGCTGTGGCAGTTTCGCTGCCGGGGCGGCGCGCTATCGGTGGAGGACAGTCTGTGGGTTGATGAGCACGGCGTGCCGCTTGCGACCCAGCAACTCGTTGTCTCGGGCCAGACGCCCGCTGGTGGCTCCAGCATCAGCTGGGCCTTGAAGCGCGCGGCCTGAAGCGACAAAGGGGGCGTTTGAACACCCTTGCCCTAAGGACCGCCATGACGAGCATCCCCATCAAACGCGCGTTGCTCTCGGTTTCCGATAAGACGGGGATTGTGGCGCTGGGCCAGGCACTGGCACGACATGGTGTCGAGCTGGTGTCGACCGGCGGTACCGCTGCAGCGTTACGCGCGGCAGGGCTTTCTGTAAAAGACATCAGTGAGCTGACGGGCTTTCCAGAAATGATGGATGGCCGGGTGAAGACGCTGCATCCGGTGGTGCATGGCGGTTTGCTCGCGGTGCGGGATGACGCGGCGCATCTAGCGGCGATGGCCGCCAATGGGATCGGCGCGATCGATCTGGTGGTGGTGAACCTCTATCCGTTCGAAGCGACGGTGGCCAAAGGCGCCGAGCGCGCGGAGATTATCGAAAATATCGATATTGGTGGCCCGTCGATGGTGCGTTCAGCCGCGAAAAACCACGCATTTGTAACGATCCTTACGACGCCTGCTGATTATGACGCGCTTGTCGCCGAGCTTGATGCAAATGGCGGAGCCACGACGCTGGATACGCGTCGCCGCCTCGCAGCGCGGGCATTTGCGGCGACCGCTGCGTATGATTCGATGATCGCCAGCTGGTTCGGTTTTGCTGATCGGGGCGAGACGTTCCCGGAGACATTGCCGTTGATCCTAGAGCGCGGGAATGTGCTGCGTTATGGCGAAAATCCCCACCAGATGGCAGCGTTTTACGCGCACCGAGGGCCTGCTGCGCGCGGTATCGGGCAAGCGCGCCAAGTGCAGGGTAAAGCGCTTAGCTATAATAACTATAATGATGCCGATGCCGCGCTTGAGCTGGTGGCGGAGTTTGCTGACGCTGCGCCCAGCGTCGTGATCGTCAAGCATGCCAACCCGTGCGGGGTCGCGACCGCCGATACGCTTGAGGAGGCCTATGCCGCGGCCCTTGCGTGCGACACCGTATCGGCCTTTGGCGGCATTATCGCGGTGAACCGCCCGCTCGACGGACAGACAGCGCGCGCGATTTCAGAGATTTTTACCGAAGTCGTGATCGCGCCCGATGCCGATGAAGAGGCCTGCGCCGTTTTTGCCGCCAAGAAAAATCTGCGGCTGCTGCTGACCGGTCCGCTGCCTAATCCCGCGCGCGGTGGATTGATGGTGAAATCGATCACGGGCGGCTGGCTGGTGCAGACGCGCGACAATGGCCAGTTGGGAGCCGGCGACCTGAAGGTCGTTACCAAGCGTCAACCAACAGCGGATGAACTGGCCGACTGCCTGTTCGCCTGGAAAGTCGCCAAGCACGTCAAGTCAAACGCCATCGTCTATGCCAAAGGCGGCGCCACAGCGGGCATTGGGGCTGGGCAAATGAACCGGCTGGAATCCGCGCGGATTGCCGCCTGGAAGGCGCGCGATGCCGCCGACAAGGCCGGTTGGGCGGTGCCGCGCACCATCGGCTCGGCGGTTGCATCCGACGCTTTTTTTCCATTCGCTGATGGGCTGCTTGCGGCCGTCGAGGCAGGCGCCACCGCCGTTATTCAGCCCGGCGGCTCAATCCGCGATGCCGAGGTGATTGCCGCGGCGGACGATGCTGGCCTGGCGATGATCGTCACCGGCATCCGGCACTTTCGCCACTAGGCGGTATCAGCGAGCGGTTTTTTCTGGAACAGCGCGCGGTCCGGTGGTCCGAACGCCCAGTGCCACAGCACAAACGCATAGCTGCCGGCGATGGCGGGCAGGCCGAACACCAGCTCGGCCCACTCAAAACGGTGCGGGAGCGCCGTGAACGCACCGCCGACAGCGATTGCCACGCCCGCCGCCCATATCAGCGGCCAGCGCACGCCCGACACGGGCGCGCCGAGCAACTGCGCCAGCAACCGCGATTTCAGGATCGACGTCAGCAAAAGCGAAACCATCAGGGCGACCGCCGGGCCGGCGGCTTGATAATCGGGCGGCCAGCCGAGCGACCGCATGCCAAACACCAGTGCCAGGCTCAACGCAATCTGCACGGTCAGCATAGCGGCTGATATCAGCAAATTGCGGTGCCGTGCGACATAGACAAGCGCGCTTTCCGAGACGGCGCCCATCGATGCCAGCACTTCGCCGAACAATAGAAACGCAAGCGCGGCCGTGCCCGCCACGAATTGGGGTCCGACGGTCCCCATTACCGCTTCGCCGGGGATAGAGCCCATCAGCGCCAGCATGCCTTGCGCCGCCATGATCCAGAAACCCACTTGGCGTATTTGCGCTGCCACGGCTTGCCGGTCTCCCCTGGCAAGGCTGGTTGCGATGACTGGGCCAAGGATCGGATCAAAGCTGGTTTTCAGGCGCCCGGGCAGCGAGGCAATCTGCTGCGCCATGTAATAAATGCCAACGATGGTAGGCGCAAATAGCTGGCCGACGAGGAACCGGTCGACGTTGCGGGTTGCCCATTCGATCGCGTCGGCGCCCGCCAGCGGCACGTTGCGCCGGGCTAGCGACAGGATTTTGGCCAGGTGCGGCGTCCAGCCGTGCGGCAGGCCATAGCTGCGCACGAACGGCACCATTGAGGCGATCATCGCGGCGACCATTGAGAGCATGTACGCAATCTCAAGTCCGTCGCGCGGTGTCACAAACCAGAGCAAGGTCGCCGAAATGCTGATCGTCCACGGCTCGATGATCGCGCGCGCGGTGACCGCTGCGCCCACATCATGGCGAAAGGCAAGGGCGGCCAGGCTCACGTCGGACCAGGCTATCGCGACGACAATCGCCGGCATCCAGGCAGCGATGCCGTTTACCGTATCATTGGGGTCCATGATCTTGGGGAACGCGAACAGCAGCCCGCTTGCGAGAATGGCGGCGAGCAGCGCCACCGCCAGCGCATCCCAGGCGACGTGCGCGTGCGGCCGGTCGGTTTCCGACAGCGCCTGCGCCAGCCCGCGTTTCATGCCAAGCGTTGCGAGCAGGGCGGCGAGTTCAACCACCACGACGGCCAGCGCGAACCGCCCCACCGTCTCGGCGCCATAAAGCCTGCCGGCCACGAACAGGAAGGGCACCCGCGCCGCAAGCCGCAGTGCGAAGCCAAACATGTTGGTGCGGCCGCCTTTGGCGAGCGCGGCAATGTCCTCAGCCGGGGCAGCGGACGCGGCGGCGGATGCGCTCAATGCGCGGCCCCCCAGCTTGCGCCAACGCCAATCTCAACGCCAAGCGGCACGCTCAAAGCAACCGCGGGTTCGCTCGCGCTTGCCATGACATGCTCGATTACGCGCCTGGCCTCACCCACATCGCCTTCGGGCAGCTCGAACACCAGCTCGTCATGTACTTGCAGCAGCATTTTCACGCGGGGGAGCCCAGCCTCGGCCAGCGCTGGTCCCATCCGCACCATCGCGCGCTTGATGATGTCGGCACTCGTCCCCTGAATGGGCGCGTTGATCGCCGCGCGCTCGGCACCTTGCCGCTCATGCTGCACGGCCGATTTGATCCGCGGAAAATGGCATTTGCGGCCAAACAGCGTGGTCGTGAAGCCGGTCTCGCGCACGCTGGCGATGGTTTCGGCGATATAGCGGTTAATGCCGGGAAACCGCTCAAAATACCGGTCGATCATGGCCTGTGCGTCATCGGGCGTTACATCGAGCCGCCCGGCCAGCCCCCAGCGCGAAATACCGTATAGAATCGCAAAGTTGATAGTTTTGGCGCGCCCGCGCGTATCGCGGTTGACCTCGCCGAACAGTTCGCGGGCCGTCATCGCGTGAATGTCGGTGCCTTGCGCAAAAGCCTCGCGCAATGGCGGCACATCGGCCATGTGCGCGGCGAGCCGCAGCTCGATCTGTGAATAATCGGCCGACATCAGCACGTTGCCGGGTTCAGCGACAAAGGCGTCGCGGATTTGCCGGCCAATTTCGGTGCGGATGGGGATGTTTTGCAGATTTGGGTCCGTTGACGACAGCCGCCCGGTCTGCGCGCCCGTCAGGCTGTAGCTGGTGTGGACGCGCCCGGTTTCCGGGTTGATCTGCGCCTGCAAGGCATCGGTATAGGTGGATTTGAGTTTCGACAGCTGGCGCCAGTCGAGCACTTTTGCCGCCATTGCCGCGCCGGGCGAGGATTTGTCGGCGGCGATCCGCTCAAGCTCGGTCACGTCAGTTGAATAAACCCCTGATTTGCCCTTGCGCCCACCTTTGATGCCCATTTGTTCAAACAGAATGTCGCCAAGCTGCTTTGGGCTGCCAACCGCAAATGGCGTCCCGGCGATGGCGTGGATCTCCCCTTCGATCGTCGCAATCTGCGTCGCGAACTCGGCGGAAAGCCGGGCCAGATGCACGGCATCCACTTTTATCCCGGCGCGTTCCATTTGCGCGACGACGGGCACCAGCAAGCGATCGACCATCTCATAGGGTCGCGTCACGCTTTCGGCCGACAGGCGCGGTTTGAAGCGTTGCCAGAAGCGCAAGGTTACGTCGGCATCTTCAGCGGCATAGCGCGTGGCCGTTTTCAGGTCGATTTCGGCAAAGCCGCGCTGGTTCTTGCCCGTGCCGACGACCTCCTTGAAGGCGATGCAGCTGTGCGACAGGTGCTTTTGCGCGAGTTCATCCATGCCATGGCCCGATTGCCCGGCATCGAGCGCGAAGCTCATCAGGATCGTGTCGTCAAACGGGGCAACATCGATGCCGACGCGGCCCAAGATGATCATGTCGTATTTTAGGTTATGGCCGATTTTCAGGACGCCCTTGTCTTCCAGCAGCGGTTTCAGCGCGGCGATGGCATCCGCACGCGCCAGCTGAACGGGCTTTTCGGCGAACATGTCGGTGCCGCCATGGCCAAGCGGGATGTAGCAGGCATGGTTGGGTGCAGTCGACAGGCTGATGCCGACGAGCGCGGCCTGTGTTGCGTCCAGTCCTGTCGTCTCGGTGTCGACCGCGACGTGGCCGCTGTGGCGCGCATCGGCGATCCAGCGGTCAAGTGCTGCGCGATCTGTCACCGTTTCATAGCCATCGAGATCGAACGCAGGCTCTTCCAGCGCCGCCACTGCGGGTGGCGCCGGATCTCCCGATGGCGTTGCGGCGCCCGCCGTGCTCGCAAGCTTGCCTAGCAGCGACTTGAAGCCGTGATGCGCAAGAAACGCCTTTAGCGGCGGCTCGGGGATGCCCTTGAGCAACAGGTCGTCGAGCGGATCGGGGAGGGCTGCATCGTCCTTCAGCGTGACGAGCACGCGCGAAAGCCGGGCCATTTCGGCATGTTCGATGAGGTTATCGCGTAATTTACCGGGCTTCATGGCAGGGGCTGCGGCCAGCACGCTTTCCAGATCGCCATGTTCAAGGATGAGCTTGGCCGCCGTTTTCGGGCCGATGCCGGGCACGCCGGGCACATTATCGGCGCTGTCACCCATCAGCGCCAGCACATCGCCGAGCCTGTCGGGCCCGACGCCGAATTTCTCGACGACATAGTCGGGGCCAAGCCGCCGGTTGTTCATCGTGTCCAGCATGTCGAGGCCTGGGCCGATGAGCTGCATCAGATCCTTGTCAGAGGAAACGACTGTGACCAACCAGCCTGCCGCGAGCGCCGCCTTGGCATAGCTTGCAATAATATCATCGGCTTCCAGCCCCGCTTCCTCAATGCAGGGTAGCGAAAAGGCCCGGGTCGCATCGCGGATCATCGGGAATTGTGGAACAAGGTCTTCGGGGGCGGGCGGGCGGTGCGCCTTGTACTGATCGTACAGGTCGTTGCGAAAGGTGTGGCTGCCCTTGTCGAGAATAACCGCCATGTGCGTTGGCCCATCGGCCTGATGCAAATCGGCGGCAAGTTTCCACAACATGGTCGTGTAGCCATAAACCGCACCCACCGGCTCGCCATGCACATTGGTGAGCGGCGGGAGCCGGTGATAGGCGCGGAAGATATAGCCTGATCCGTCGACCAGGTAGAGATGGTTGCTCGCCATGCCGACAGCACTAGCAGCGAGTTTGTGCGGGGGCGAGGGGGTGTGTGGCTGGGCGGCCCGCGCAGCTATGGCCGGTGGTTGGCAATCAGGCTGCCGACCACCGCCTGCATCAGGGCCTGGCGTTCGGGGACTGGCCGCCTTGTGTCGCCGATCAACACTGCAACGGCATAGCTTTGCCCGTCGGGCGCGATGAGGATACCGACATCGTTGTAGCCGGCTGTCCGCGCGCCCAGATCCTGCCCGGTGCCGGTCTTGTGGCCAAAGCTCCAGCCCGGCGGCACGGCGCCGCGAAGGCGTTGTTTGCCAGTGCGCGACGATTCCATCGTCGAAATCAGATAGCTGGTGGACTCTGCGCTCAGTAGCTCCCCCCGCTTCAGCCGGGCAAGCGCTGCCGCGATCGCGGTCGCGGTAGCCCCGTCTGGCGGGCTTGCGATATAGTTTTCGAACGCGCGGGTTCTGGTTGACAGCGGCAGTTGCGAACGGGCTTTGATGAACCCGTTACCCACAGCATAATCCTGCCTCCAGGAAAGCCCCGCCGTCTTGCTTTGCAGCAGCCGTTCGCCGGGGCCGAATTTGATCTCGCCAAGGCTCTTGCGGCGAATGAAGTCGCGCACGGCTTCTGGCCCGCCGGCGTAACGCAGCAGCCGGTCGTTCGCTGTGTTGTCGCTCATGGTCAGCGCGCGACGCAGCAGCTCGCCCACCGTGCTGTCGTAACTGCCGCCCCTTACCAGCGACGCGATCGGCTGATGAAACAGCGTCAAGTCCTCGCGCGTGATCTTCACCGGGTCATCAAGCGCAAGGCGCCCGGCGTCGCGGGCATCGAGGATCGTCATCGCGACCCACAGCTTGCTCACGCTTTGCTGAGGTAGTGGACTATCGGCGCCGGCCGACGTTGCCCAGCCATCCCCAACACTGTGCACCGCAATGCCGACTGTTCCGTCAAATTGCCTGGACAGCGCAGCCAGCGACGCGGTTAGAGCAGCTGGCGCCCGCGTTGGCCGACTATTCTGCGCAACCGGCTGAATACCGCGCGGCAGCGGCACAGGAACCGCCGAAATCGGCCGGACAGGCGCAGCACTGGCTCGTGGCACCAAGCGCGCATTGCAACCGCTTAACACCAGCATGATTGCAGCCAGCGCGGCAAAAGCCGTGCCGCTATATTGTACCCGGTAAAGCCCGATCACCATTGCGTCCTTTTGCCCTGGCCGACCATGCAAGGGGTATTCTCAGAGGCATATAGCGAGGCGAGTGACCATGCGATGAACCCCGCCATTTTCACGACCAAAGGCGCAAATGCCGGCTGGCGCCACGAAATTTGCTATGGAATCAACACTGTGTCGCGCGCTTCGGCGCACATTTCCGGGTAGTCGAGCGTGTAATGCAGCCCCCGGCTTTCATGCCGGGCAAGCGCCGACCGCACGATCAGTTCTGCCGTTTGCAACAGGTTGCGCAGCTCGATAAGATCCGGAGTTACCCGGAAATGGCCGTAATAATCGCCCACCTCATCCTGCAGCATGCGGATGCGGTGCTGTGCGCGCTCCAGGCGCTTGGTGGTGCGCACGATGCCGACATAATTCCACATAAAGCGGCGGATTTCGGTCCAGTTTTGCTTGATGACGACCTCTTCGTCGGAATCGGTCACGCGGCTTTCGTCCCAGGGGTTAAGCGGCGGCGGCGGCGGCATGTCATCCCAGTTGGCGATGATGTGGCGCGCGGCCGCCTCACCAAACACGAAACACTCGAGCAGCGAATTGGACGCCAGGCGATTGGCGCCGTGCAGTCCGCTTTCGGAACATTCGCCAGCGGCATATAGGCCGGGCAGGTCGGTTCGGCCGTCAATGTCGATAACGATGCCGCCGCAGGTATAGTGCTGGGCGGGCACTACCGGAATTGGCTCCCTGGTCATGTCAATGCCAAGACCGAGCAGCTTTTCATAAATGTTGGGGAAGTGCCCGCGCACGAACGCTGGTTCGCGGTGGCTGATGTCGAGATGGACATAATCAAGGCCCAGCCGCTTGATCTCATGGTCAATCGCGCGTGCCACGACATCGCGCGGGGCAAGTTCTGCGCGCTCGTCGAAATCGGGCATGAAGCGATAGCCGGTCTCTGGCAGCAGCAAATGACCGCCCTCGCCGCGCACCGCCTCGGTGATGAGAAAGTTCTTGACGTCAAGATGGTAGAGACAGGTCGGGTGGAACTGCATCATTTCCATGTTCGAGACGCGCGCACCCGCCCGCCAGGCCATGGCGATGCCATCGCCGGTTGCGCCGCGCGGCGCCGTTGAGAACAGATAGGTGCGCCCCGCGCCGCCGGTGGCAAGGAGCGTTGCGCGCGCGGCAAACAACTCTACCCGCCCGGTGCGGCGGTTGACGGCATAGACGCCCCAGACATGGCCCGAGCCCGAATAGCGGGCCTCATGCTTGCCGGTGGCGAGGTCAATCGCGACCATATCTGGCACCAGCGTGATGTTGGGGTGAATTTCGGCCGCCCGGCTCAGCGCTTCTTGCACCGCCCAGCCGGTCGCATCGTCGACATGGACGATGCGGCGGTGCGAATGGCCGCCTTCGCGCGTCAAATGCGGTGCGTTGCCTTCCATGTTGAACGGCACGCCAAGCGCTGTCAGCCGTTCGATGGCATGCGGCGCGTTCTCGACGACGAATTCCACGGTCGCCCGGTCGTTCAGGCCAGCACCGGCGACCATCGTGTCCTCGATATGGCTTTCAAAGGTATCACCGGGCTCAAGCACCGCCGCGATGCCGCCCTGTGCCCAGGCAGTCGACCCTTCGTTCAGGCCGCCCTTGGCGAGCACCGTAACCTTGAACTGATCGGCAAGATTGAGCGCGGCCGTGAGTCCGGCGGCACCAGAACCGATGATGAGGACGTCTGCTTGGTGCGCCATGGGTCTTCAGTCCGAAAAGAGGGCGTGCGCGTAAAGGCTTAAGCGGCGGTCGCGCGGGTGAGGTTCAGGAAAACATCCTCAAGATCCGGCTCGCGAGTCGACACATCAATGATGCCAAAGCCCTCGGCCTGAACCGCCGCGAGCACCTGGCCGGCGTTCATCCGGTCCGTGCGATACGTGATTTCGAGGACGCGCGCGTCGGTGCGCTCGATTTTTTCAAAGCTGGGATGCGCCGGCACCTCGCCCACCTCCCGGTCGACGGTTACAACCACGACCTTTTCCTTCGCCATGCCCACCAGCGTGCGGGTCGGCTCATTGGCGATCAGTTTGCCATGGTTGATGATGGCGATGCGGTCGCACAGTTCCTCCGCCTCTTCGAGATAATGGGTGGTGAGGACCACCGTCACGCCGCCCGCATTCAGCGCACGCACATAATCCCATAGCTGCTTGCGAAGCTCGATATCGACACCGGCGGTCGGCTCATCGAGCACGAGCACTGGCGGCGAATGCACCATTGCCTTGGCCACCATCAACCGTCGCTTCATCCCGCCCGAAAGCGTGCGGGCATAGGCGTTAGCCTTGTCGTCCAGATGCACCGCGCGCAACAATTCCATCGACTTCAGCCTGGCTTTCGGCACGCCGTACAGCCCGCCCTGAATGTCCAGCGTTTCAATCGGGGTGAAAAAGGGATCAAACATGATCTCCTGATTGACGATGCCGATTGAGGCCTTGGCGTTGCGGGGGTTTTCGTCAATGTCGAACCCCCAGATGGTCGCGCGGCCGCTGGTCTTGTTCACCAGCCCGGCAAGAATGTTGATGAGCGTTGATTTGCCCGCGCCATTCGGCCCCAGCAGCCCGAAAATCGTGCCGCGCGGCACATCAAAGCTCACCTCGTCCAGCGCGCGCTTGCCGCCGGCATAGGTCTTGGAGAGGGTGTCGATGGAAATGGCGGCTTCGGTCATGCCGTTGGGCATAAGCGCGGGCGGGCTTTGCGCCAAGTCCCGATTGCGGGCTGCCGGCGGGCTTGCTATCAGGTTGGGCCATGATCGCACCGCCTCAAATTGCTCGCGTTTCGCAAACCCGTGTGTCGTGCGACGGCGCGCAGGACGGCATTCCCTCGGCACTTGGCCACCCGCGCGTGTTCCTTGAGATCGACGAGCATGGTTATATTGATTGTGGCTATTGTGACCGTCGCTTCGTGCTGATCGGCGGGGCGGCAGACGGTGTCGATCAATCGGCGTTGCCCGATCATCCCGCTGGCGCCAGCGTCTGAGAGGCCTATATTAGCGGGCATGACCAGCCCTCTTGATCCGCGCGCCTATCTTTACAACCCTGGCCAGCTCGACCCAGGTGAGGCGCAAACACTGGCTGCGCGTGCGCTGTCGCATGCTGATGACGGCGAGCTCTATCTGCAATATCGCAAGACCGAGGCCTTCGGGTTCGACGACGGGCGTCTGAAGACGGCAAGCTATGACACGCAGAGCGGCTTTGGCCTGCGTGCCGTTTCGGGCGAGATGACCGCCTTTGCCCATGCCAATGAGCTAAGTGCAGCGGCAATTGGCCGCGCGATTGCGACGATGGCGCTGATCGACCCGGCAACCGGCCCCAAGGCCAGCGCCCCGCGCGCCACCAATCGCCACCTTTACACGGACGCAAACCCGCTCGATCTGGTGCCGTTTGCCGACAAAGTGGCACTTTGCCAGACGATTGATGCCGCAGCGCGCGCGCGCGACCCCCGCGTGGAGCAAGTTTCCGTCAGCCTGTCGGGCCAGTGGAATGTGGTGGAAATCGTGCGCGCCGATGGTTTCGTCGCCACCGATGTCAGGCCGCTCGTCCGCCTCAACGTCTCGATTGTCGCCAAACAGGGCGAGCGGCGCGAGACCGGCAGCTTCGGGCTCGGCGGGCGCTATCTCTATGACGGGCTGATGGCGCCGGAAACCTGGAACCGCGCGATCGACGAGGCGCTGGCGCAAGCGCTCGTCAATCTCGACTCGGTCGCCGCCCCTGCCGGCGAGATGACGGTGCTGCTTGGGCCGGGCTGGCCGGGCATCCTGCTTCATGAGGCGATTGGCCACGGGCTTGAGGGTGATTTCAATCGCAAGGGCACGAGCGCCTTTTCCGGGCGGATCGGCGAGCGGGTGGCAGCGCCCGGCGTGACCGTGGTCGATGATGGCACGCTGCCCGACCGGCGCGGGTCGCTGTCCATCGACGATGAAGGGACGCCGACTCAGGAAAACATCCTGATCGAGAACGGCATCCTGAAAGGCTATCTGCAGGACCGGCTGAATGCGCGCCTGATGGGGGTTGAGCCCACCGGCAATGGCCGCCGCGAAAGCTTTGAGCACGCACCAATGCCGCGTATGACCAACACGTTCATGCGCGGCGGCAAGGATGATCCGGCCGAGCTGCTGGCGCGCGTGAAAAAGGGCATTTTCGCAAAGTCCTTCGGCGGCGGGCAGGTTGACATTGTCTCGGGCAAGTTCGTGTTTTCGTGCACTGAGGCCTATCTGGTGGACAACGGCAAGATCGGCGCGCCGATCAAGGGGGCAACGCTCATCGGCGACGGGCCAAGTGTGCTCACGCGGGTGATCGGCATTGGCAACGACATGGCGCTTGATGAAGGCGTGGGCATGTGTGGCAAGGGCGGACAAAGTGTGCCGGCGGGCGTTGGCCAGCCCACGATATTAGTCGACGGGCTTACGGTGGGCGGAACGGAAATCTAGCGAGAGGATGCAGGGCAATGGCGGACTTTTTCGACGAAATTGGTGAGGATCACGCAGCGTTCATCGCCAAACAGCCCGTTTTCTTTGTAGCGACTGCGGCCCAAGGTGCGCGCATCAACCTGTCGCCCAAAGGCATGGACGCGTTTCGCGTGCTTGGCCCCAAGCGCGTCGCCTATCTCGACCTTGGCGGCTCGGGCAACGAAACCCAGGCGCATCTCACCGCTGATGGCCGCATCACCATCATGTTCTGCGCGTTCGACAATCCGGCGCTGATCTTGCGACTTTACGGCCGCGGCAGCTTTGTTGTGGCGGGCGACGCCGGGTTTGAGGCAATCGCTGCGCATTTCCCGCCGCTGCCTGGCCGACGCCAGATATTCGACATCACGGTCGACAGTTTGCAAACGAGCTGTGGTTGGGGCGTGCCGCGCATGGCGTTTGAGGCGGCGCGGCAGACGCTGGTGAAGTTCCACGCGCAGCTTGATGGCGATGCCCGTCTCGCCAAGCTCGCTGAGCGGACGCAGAGCATCGACGGGTTGCCGGTGCGCCCGCAAACGGTGATGCCGGCTGGCACGCTGTAACGTGGCATTGGCCGAGCTTGGGCGGTTCGACCGCAACCTGGCCTATATCATTGTCGGCAGGCTCGAAGCCGAGGGCATCCCAGCGCTAACCTTCGATGGCGAAGCGAGCATTGCCGATGGCAGTCATTTCCTCATTCCCGTGCGCGTGATGGTCGATGCCGACGACCTGGCCGACGCGCGCGCGCTGGTTGCGGCCGGCGACTCTGCCCAATAAATAGGCAAATGTTCGCAACTGCACAAAAAACCGCCTCACCTTGTGTTTTCCTTATCGAAAACCCGGCTAAAACCTAACAATCTGTAAATGGCACGGTGTTTGCTGATTGCTTCGTCTGAACACTATCAGGGGGGCGCGGGTGAAACTCGTCATTGCCATAATCAAACCATTCAAGCTGGACGACGTCCGGGAGGCGCTGACCGCGATCGGTGTCGCGGGGATGACGGTCAGCGAAGTAAAGGGCTTTGGCCGCCAAAAGGGCCAGACCGAGATTTATCGGGGGGCCGAATACACCACGAACATGGTGCCCAAGATCAAGATCGAAATCGTCTGCGCGGCCGATCTTGCGCCGCGTGTTGTCGAGACGGTGCAGGCGTCTGCCAATACGGGCGCCATCGGCGACGGGAAAATTTTCGTGCTCGATGTTGGACAAGCCGTGCGCATTCGCACTGGCGAAACCGACCAGACCGCGCTGTGAAGGGGGCAAGAATGACGATTTCAAGGAAATTTCTGGGCGCAGCGGCGATTGGCGCCGGGCTGTTCGCAGCACTTCCGGCATGGGCACAGGAGGCGGCTGCGGCGCCGGTTGCGACCGTAGACAAGGGCGACACGGCGTGGATGATGACCTCCACCGTCCTGGTACTGATGATGATCCTGCCAGGCCTCGCGCTGTTTTACGGCGGCCTTGCCCGCACCAAGAACATGCTGTCGGTGATGACGCAAATTGGCGCGGCGGCAGCGCTGGCTATGCTCATCTGGGTGATGTGGGGCTATACAATGGCGTTTGGCAATGCCTCCGAAGGCTGGCTGAACATGTTCATCTCCAACTTTGACAAGTTGTTCCTGCACGGAGTAACGGCGTCCTCGCAATCGGCGACCTTCACCAAGGGCGTCGAGATCCCCGAATATGTGTTCATCTGCTTTCAGATGACCTTTGCCGCGATCACGGTCGCGCTGGTGCTTGGCTCCGTGGTTGAACGGATCAAGTTTTCGGCCGTTATGGTGTTCGCCGCTGTGTGGCTGACCATCGTCTACTTCCCGATTGCCCATATGGTGTGGGCAACAGGCGGGCTGTTCTTCGAAAAGGGCGCGCTTGATTTCGCCGGCGGCACCGTGGTGCACATCAACGCCGGCGTGTCGGCGCTGGTGGCCGCGCTCATTCTGGGCAGGCGCATTGGCTTTCCAACGGAGCGCATGGCACCGCACTCACTGACGATGACTGGCATCGGCACCGGCCTGCTCTGGGTCGGCTGGTTCGGCTTTAACGCAGGGTCGGCGCTTGAAGCGAATGGCTCGGCGGGCCTCGCCATGATCAACACCTTCGTCGCAACCGCGTCTGCCGGGCTGTTCTGGATGCTGACG
Organism: Sphingomonas sp.; assembly: GCA_046155125.1. Lineage (GTDB taxonomy): Bacteria > Pseudomonadota > Alphaproteobacteria > Sphingomonadales > Sphingomonadaceae > Sphingomonas. The sequence continues at coordinate 23,688 of JBJXEC010000015.1, forward strand.
GAACGCGCAATGGGCCATAAGGGCTCCGCACTGGGCTTTTGTTCCGGCATCGTCGCTGGGCTGGTCGCGGTGACGCCGGCGGCGGGCAATGCCGGGCCGTTCGGGGCCATCGTGCTCGGCGCGGTCGCCTCGGTCGTGTGCTATTTCGCCGTGTCCGTGCTCAAGCCCAAGCTGGGTTATGACGACTCGCTCGATGCCTTCGGGGTGCACGGCGTTGGTGGCATGATTGGCGCGATCGGCACCGGCATTGTCAATGATGCGGCGTTTGGTGGTCCCGCCAATGGCGGCAAGGCACTTGCGGAGCAGCTCGTCATTCAGGTGCAAGCAGTCGGCGTGACCATTGTGTGGGCAGCAATTGGTACCACGATCGCCATTTACATCGCCAAGGCCGTGACGGGTCTGCGGGTGAGCGCAGATGTGGAGCGCGAGGGCCTTGACCTCGGCGAACATGGCGAGCGCGCCTATAATTATTGATACGGATCGGGGCGCGGGCAGCAGACCTGCGCCCCCGACACGGGTTCCTCCTGCGAACACACTGGCCGGTGCGGCAACGCGCCGGCCCTTTTTTGCGATGGCCTTATTTTGTCAGGCAAAGTCCTCGGCGATAAAGTCGGCGCAGCGCTCGCCGATCATCATCGCGGGCGCGTTGGTATTGCCGGAAATGAGCCGGGGCATCACCGAAACATCGGCAATGTAGAGCCCCTCCACACCGCGCACTCTAAGCCGCGGATCGCACACCGCGCCGTCGTCGGAGCCCATGCGCGCCGTGCCTACGGGATGATAGATAGTGTCTGCCCGCGCGCGGATGAGCCGGTCGAGCATGTCGTCGTCGTCAGGATCAACAGGGTTGCGGTCGCGCCCGGCATAGCCCGTCATCGGCGGCGATTCCATGATGCGGTACATGGCCCGTACGCCCTTCTTCAACAGGTCGATGTCGCGCGGATCGCTTAAGAACTGCGGGTCGATGACGGGTGCGTCACTCGCCCTGGCCGATGCCAGCCGCACCCTGCCGCGGCTTTCGGGGCGCAGCACGCAGACATGGCCTGAATAGCCATGCGCTTTCACGATGGTGCGGCCATGGTCTTCAAGCGCCACCGGGAAGAAATGAAACTGAATGTCGGGCGCAGGTGCGGCCGGGTCCACCTTAATGAAACCACCGGATTCGGCATAGTTCGTCGTCATCGCGCCAGTGCGTTTCCAGAACCACTGGACGACCGCCTTGGCCGAATTGACCATGCCGGCAAGCGTTTGCCCCAGAAACCGCGTGTCGTCGCACTCATAGACCACTGAATAGTCGAGATGATCCTGCAAATTGCCGCCAACCTCGGCCCGGTCGACCTTCACCGCGATGTCATGCTCGGCCAGATGCGCGGCCGGGCCAATGCCGGAAAGCATGAGCAATTGCGGCGTCTGGAACGCGCCGCCGGCCACCACCACCGCTTTTCGGGCATGGATTTCTCTGGCGACACCGTCTTGCGTGTAGGCGACGCCTGACGCGCGGTTGCCTTCGAACAGCACGCGGTCAGCAGTAACGCCGGTCAGGACCCGCAAATTGGGGCTGGCGGCGTTCGGCTCGATATAGGCGCGTGAGGCGCTCCAGCGTTCGCCGTTCTTCTGCGTCACCTGATAAAGGCCCACACCTTCCTGCCGCGCGCCGTTGAAATCGTCATTGTGCGGGATCTGGAGCGAGGTGGCCGCCGCCACCCAATCAACGGAACCGGGGTTGGGCGAGACTTGCTCGCTCACCCACAAGGGCCCGTCGCCGCCGTGAAAGGCGTCGCCGCCGCGCACATTGTGTTCGCAGCGTCTGAAATAGGGGAGCACATCGGCATAGGACCAGCCGGTGCAGCCAAGCGCTGCCCAATTGTCGTAATCCCAGGGATTGCCGCGAATATAGACCATGCCGTTGATCGCGCTCGACCCGCCAAGCCCGCGCCCGCGCGGTTGATACCCCCGGCGCCCATTAAGGCCCGCCTGCGGCACGGTTTCGAACTTCCAGTTGGTCTTGTCGGTCTGAAACGCCACAAAGCCCGGCACCCGGGTGCGCCAGCCCGTGTTGCGCCCGCCAGCCTCAAGCACTGCGACCGACAATTTGCCGCCTTCGCTCAGCCGGCCGGCAACCGCGCTCCCGCCTGATCCGCCACCGATGACGACGATATCGACTGTGTCCAACGCGCTTCCTCTCGCTGCTGATCGCGTGTTTGCCACGCTGCCTTTATGCTTTCCGAAGTCTCGCGGCTGCCGTCATGGCTCCAGCCTGGCGGCATCACGATATAGCCCCATTTGGCGGCCAGCCCGGGCGCTGTCCAAACATCGCGCGCGATGCCGACCCATTCGTGGAACGCCGCCCATAGCAGGTTGAAGCTGCCGAGTTGCTTGACGATGCCATAGCGCGGCCGGTCGTCTGCCCGCTCGGGCACGAATGTACCGAACAGCTTGTCCCACACGATGAACACCCCGGCATAATTGCTATCGAGATAGCGCGGGTTGGTTGCGTGGTGCACCCGGTGGTGCGACGGCGTGTTCATCACTGCCTCAAACCAGCGGGGCATCCGGTCGATCACCTCGGTATGAATCCAGAATTGGTAGATCAGGTTGATGCCGCCCACGAACAGCAACATTTCTGGCGGAAAGCCGACAAACACCAGCGGCAGGCGAAACAGGAAGGTCAGGCTGAAAAACCCGGTCCAGGTCTGCCTGAGCGCGGTCGACAGGTTATAATGCTGGCTTGAGTGGTGGATGACATGGCTCGCCCAGAACCACCGCACCCGGTGGGCCGCGCGGTGGAAGGCGTAATAGGCCAGATCATCAAGCACAAAGGCGATGACGAACCAGTGCCAAGAATAGCCCAGCGTAACGATGCGGAACTGGTAACCCCAGCTCGCAATTGCAAAGGCTGCACCACCGACCACGACGCCTGCTACCGTACTACCAAGCCCCAGCGACAGTGAGGTGAGCGTGTCGCGCGGCTCATAACGCTCCCGCGCGCGGGCCCAGGCGACCAGCATTTCGGCAAGCACCAGCACAACAAAGGCGGGCACCGCGTAATCGACCGGGTTGGGCAACTGCATGGCCTGTTGCTTACACCAGTGTCAGCGTGGATTCCAGCGCCCTGACCTCGGGTTCGATAACGCCGTGCAGCGTGATCGAACCAAACATCGCCTCGCCCGTTTCAACCGCAACCCCCTCGATTGCGGGTGCCAGGCGCAAGGGCGGCACCAGCCGGCGGATGGCGACATGCGCGCCGTGGCGCTTGAGCACGGCTACGGTGTCATTGCCCGCCACAAGTGCAGCGCCGCCATCGCCGCTGACCAGCGCGCGCGCTGCGACGAACCCGGCGAGCGCCTCCTCCGCCCGCTGCATCGCTTGTTCAGGGCTGGCAATCCGCGCGTCGCCCAGCCGGAGCAGGCGTGCGATACCGGCCAGCGCCAGAATCGCGGCGAGCGATCCGCCAAGCTGCGTCCAACTCATGCCCCGCCCGACAGGGCATCCAGCATTGGCCGGATGCCGCCCAGATCATAGCCTGACGCTGCCGCTTTCCCACACAAGTCATCGGGCGCCGCGCCCTGTTTTGCCATTGCCAGTGCCCACAGATTGCATGACCGCGTGCCCGAGCGGCAAAAGGCCAGCACTGGCCCGCCGGCTGCATCGAGTGCAGCGGCCATGGCGTCAAGCTGGGGGTGGCTGAACCCGGCATGAGTCACTGGAATTTCGGTATAGGCCATGCCCAGCGTCTCGCACACCGCGCGGATGGCGGCGCTCGCGGGCTGGCCCGGTTCTTCGCCATCGGGGCGATTGTTGATGACGCCCAGGAAGCCCGCGCGCGCCAGCTCGGTCACGTCGGCCGGGGTAATCTGGGGTGAAACAGCGAAGGTTTCGTCGAGCTTGTGGATCATGCTGCCTCCCGGATAACGGCCAGAAATGCCTCACCGTAAGCCTCCATCTTGCGCGCGCCAATCCCCGTTATCTGGCCGAGCGCTGCGCGGCTGGAAGGTTTGAGCGCGGTCATGTCGCGCAGCACCGAATCGGGAAAGACGATATAGGCGGGCACTCCCGCTTCATCCGCCAGGTCGCGGCGCCTCGCTTTGAGCGCCTCAAATAGCGGATCGCCCACGGGATTTGCGATGGCACCCGCGCGCCGACCTTTCGGCCGTGCGGTTGGCTCGACCAGCGCGACCGGCGCTTCACCCCGCAACACCGCGCGCGCATCGCCGCCCAGCGCCAGCCCGCCATGGTCCGTTGGCGTCAGCAGCCCGCGCGCCTGCAGCGCCCGTGACAGCGGCTTTATTAGCGCCGCTTCGGCCTTGGACGAAACGATGCCGAACACGCTTAGCCGGTCATGACCCAGGCGCTCCACCCGTTCATCGCTGGTGCCGGTCAGCACTTTTTCGACATGGCCGGCGCCAAAGCTCTGGCCAGTGCGGTACACAGCGGACAGGAATTTGCGCGCCAGCTCGGTTGCGTCGATCAGCTTGGGCGCGTTCAGGCAATTGTCGCAATTGCCGCATTGCGCAACGGGCGTCTCACCAAAATGGCGGAGCAATATGGCCCGGCGGCACCCGCCCGCCTCAACCAACGCCGCCAGTGCGTTAAGGCGCGCTCGCTCGCCCGCCTGCCGGTCAGGCTCCACCTCGTCGACGCGACCCCAGGCACGCGCGAAATCTTCCGCGCCCCAGAAAAGGTGTGCAATTGCCGGGTCGCCATCGCGCCCGGCCCGGCCCGTTTCCTGATAATAGGCCTCGATGGATTTGGGCAGGCCGGCGTGCGCCACAAAGCGGACATCGGGCTTGTCGATGCCCATGCCGAACGCGATGGTGGCGCACATCACCATGTCTTCACTCGCGACGAACGCTGCCTGGTTGCGCGCGCGAATTTCTGGCGCGAGCCCGGCGTGATACGCTCGGGTGCGGCGCCCGGTGGTCGCCAGCTGCTCGGCGAGCCGCTCGGTCTGCGCGCGCGTTTGGGCATAAACGATGCCGGGGCCGGGATTTTCCCGCACCAGCGCTGCCAGTTGCCGCGCGCTGCTGTCGCGTGGTGACATCATGTAGCGGATGTTCGGCCGGTCGAACCCGGCAATGACCAGCCCGTCGGCCGGAATGCCGAGCTGCGCCAGAATGTCGGCGCGGGTATGCGCATCGGCGGTTGCGGTCAGCGCGAGGCGCGGCACATCGGCGAACCGGTCGAACAGTGGCCGCAACAACCGGTAATCTGGGCGGAAATCATGCCCCCATTCGCTGACGCAGTGCGCCTCATCAATCGCAAACAGGTTGATCGGCGCGGTGCTGAGCAATTGCGCGAAAGCGTCGTTGGAGGCCCGCTCCGGCGCGACATAGAGAAGATCAAGCGCGCCGCTCCTGAACCGGGCGATGGTCTCGGCCTGGTTGCTGTCGGCTGACGTCAAGGTGGCAGCGCGAATGCCAACGCTTTCCGCCGCGCGCAACTGGTCGTGCATCAGCGCGATAAGCGGCGAGACGACCACGCACGTGCCCGGCAGGGCGATTGCAGGCAATTGATAACACAGCGATTTGCCGGCACCCGTGGGCATCACGGCCAGCGTATTCGCGCCCGCCAATACGCGGTCCACCACCGCGCGCTGTT
>JBJXEC010000016.1:0-4753 GCA_046155125.1 Sphingomonas sp.
AAGTGCTCATTTCCGACAAGATGGACCCCAATGCCGCCGCGATTTTCCGCGCGCGCGGTGTGGAGGTCGACGAGATCACTGGCAAAACGCCGGACGAGCTAAAGGCGATCATCGGCGCGTATGACGGCCTTGCCATCCGCTCCTCGACCAAGGTTACGAAGGACATTCTCGATGCCGCGACCAACCTGAAGGTCATTGGGCGTGCCGGGATCGGCGTTGACAATGTCGACATCCCGGCGGCGTCAGCCAAGGGCGTCGTGGTGATGAACACGCCGTTCGGCAACTCCATAACCACCGCTGAACACGCCATCGCGCTCATGTTCGCGCTCGCGCGTCAGCTGCCCGAGGCCGATGCCTCCACGCAGGCCGGCAAGTGGGAAAAGAACCGCTTCATGGGGGTGGAGCTGACGTCCAAGACGCTGGGGCTGATCGGTGCCGGTAATATCGGTTCGATCGTGGCGGACCGCGCGCTTGGCCTCAAAATGAAAGTCATCGCCTATGATCCGTTCCTGACGCCGGAACGCGCACTGGAAATGGGCGTGGAGAAGGTGTCGCTCGACGAACTACTGGCGCGTGCCGATTTCATCACGCTGCACACCCCGCTGACGGATCAGACCCGCAACATCCTGTCGGCCGAGGCGCTCGCCAAGACCAAAAAGGGCGTGCGCATCATCAACTGCGCGCGCGGCGGGCTGATCGACGAGGCGGCACTCAAAGCAGGGCTCGACTCCGGCCATATCGGCGGCGCGGCGCTTGATGTATTTGCGGTTGAGCCGGCCAAGGAATCGCCACTGTTCGGTACGCCGGGCTTTGTCTCCACCCCGCATCTGGGTGCCTCGACGACCGAAGCGCAAGTCAATGTGGCGCTCCAGGTCGCTGAGCAAATGGCGGATTATCTGGTGACTGGCGGTGTCACCAACGCACTCAATGTGCCGTCGCTGTCGGCGGAAGAAGCGCCCAAGCTCAAACCCTATATGGCGCTGGCCGAAAAGCTCGGTTCGCTGGTCGGGCAGCTAGCACATGGCGCGCTGTCGGGCATTTCGGTCGAGGTCGAAGGTGCCGCGGCACAGCTGAACCAGAAACCCATTACTTCGGCGGTGCTCGCGGGTATGATGCGGGTGCATTCCGACATTGTGAACATGGTCAACGCGCCGTTCCTCGCCAAAGAACGCGGCATCGACGTGCGTGAGGTGCGGCACGACCGTGAAGGCGATTATCACACGATGGTGCGCGTGACGGTGAAAACCGACGCGGGCGACCGCTCCGTGGCCGGCACGCTGTTCGGGGACGCTGCACCCCGGCTCGTTGAGCTGTTCGGGATCAAGGTGGAAGCCGATCTCGCTGGCGACATGCTGTATGTGGTGAACGCCGACGCGCCGGGCTTTATCGGACGGCTGGGCACGACGCTTGGCGAAGCAGGCGTGAACATCGGGACCTTCCACCTCGGCCGCCGCGACGCCGGCGGTGAGGCCGTGCTGCTGCTATCGCTCGACGAAGCGGTACGTGCCGATCTCATCGACAAGGTGCGTGCGCTGCCAGGCGTTAAAACCGTTATGGGCCTGCATTTTTGAGCCAGAAGCCGCTCCCTCAGCCAATGCGCCCGTCTGGCGCCACCGGGCGTGTGTTCGGCTGGCTGATGGAGCGGATGAACGCCGCCGTCGTTGCAAAAGTCGCGGCGCTGGCGGCGCTCCCGCCGGGCGCTTCCAGCGTTGAGCTTGGCTTTGGGACCGGCGCGCTGGTGGCCGCGCGAGCTGCACAGGGTGACGGACTGGTGGCGGGCGTTGACCCCTCGCCCTTAATGCTGGCAACGGCAACCCGCCGCACCGCCGCCGCCATCGCGGTTGGCCGAGTTGATCTGCGGCTAGGTGATGCAAGTACACTGCCCTGGCCTCAGTCGCATTTCGACGCAGCCTTTGCGCTCCACAGCTGGCAATTCTGGGCCGACCCCGCGCATGATCTTGCTGAAGTTATGCGAGTGCTGAAACCTAGCGGCGCAATCTGGTTCGCCCTTCGCGCGCATGGCAGCCGGCCGCCTGACTGGCTCCCAAACCCAATCAGCCGATCCCGCGACGAAGCCGCAGGGTTACTCATCGCCCTGGGCGCGGCAGGCTTTGGGAACGGCGTCGTGGCCGCAAAGGTCGGCAGCTCGGTGATTGTCACCGCCCGCGCAGGCGGCTAGTCCGGCGCCTGCAATGACCAACGCCATGCTTCCTGAAGGATTTCGTGATTCCCTGCCGCCCTATGCGGATGCTGCCGCACGGATGGAGCAGCAAATGCTGGGCGCCGCCTTCGCGCATGGCTATGAGCGGGTCGACCCGCCGCTCGCCGAGTTTGAGGCCGGGCTGATCGGGCGGCTGAAATCGGCCCGCGCGCAGGATGCCGTGCGCTTCGTCGATCCCGTATCACAGCGCACGCTCGCCATTCGGCCCGACATTACGGCACAGGTCGGGCGGATCGCCGCCACCCGCATGGCGCACCACCCGCGGCCGGTGCGGCTGGCCTATGCTGGCCCGGTACTGAAGTTAAGCGCAAGCCAGCTCGCGCCAGAACGGGAAACCCGCCAGATCGGTTGCGAGCTGATCGGCGCCGATAGCGTCGCGGCCGCTTGTGAAGTGGTGGCGGTCGCCGTGGAAGCGCTGGCGGCAGCGGGCGTTGGCGCGATATCGATTGATTTCACGCTTCCTGATCTTGTCGATACGCTGGCTGCCGGGCCGCTTGCGGTGCCCGCCAGCGATGTCGACGCGCTCCGGGCGCGGCTGGACGCCAAGGACGCTGGCGCGGTCGCCGCCATCGACCCGCGGTATTTGCCGCTGATCGAAGCGGCCGGTCCGTTCGAGGCAGCCTATGCCAGGCTGCGCGATTTTGATGTGGGCGGCGTGCTGATGTCGCGGCTGGACGGCCTTCAGGCGATTGCGACATCGCTGGGCCAGAAAACCGCAATGACGCTCGACCCTACCGAGCGGCATGGGTTCGAATACCAAAGCTGGATCGGCTTTTCGATTTTCGCCAACGGCGTGCAGGGCGAAATCGGGCGCGGCGGCAGCTACACGGTCATGCATGATGATGGCCAGGAAGAGCCCGCCATCGGGTTTTCGCTGTACCTGGACGCCATGACGCTGGGCGCGGGTGCTGCTACCGAACGGCGGCGTCTGTTCGTGCCGCTGGGCGCTGATGCGGCGCAAGCTGCCGCCATGCGCGCCTCCGGCTGGGTAACCGTTGCCCAACTGGAACCGGGCGACAGCGCCGCGGCACAGCTTTGCACCCATGTTTTGGCGGCATCCGGCACGCAACCCGCCTGACTCTGCAGTTTTCTGAAAGGTTCGAAGAACTTGGCCAATGTAGCGGTGATCGGCGCCCAATGGGGCGATGAAGGCAAAGGCAAGATCGTCGACTGGCTCGCCGAGCGCGCCGATGTCGTGGTGCGCTTTCAAGGCGGGCACAATGCCGGGCACACGCTGGTGGTGGGCAACGCGACGTACAAGCTGTCGCTGCTCCCCTCCGGCATTGTGCGCGGCACGCCAAGTGTTATCGGCAACGGGGTGGTGCTGGACCCCTGGGCGCTGAAAGCCGAGGTGGAAAAGCTGCGCGGGCAAGGCGTCACCATTACGCCGGACACGCTGATGATCGCCGACAATTGCGCGCTGATCCTGCCTTTTCACCGCGATCTTGATGCCTTGCGCGAAGATGCGTCAGGTGCGGGCAAAATCGGTACGACGCGGCGCGGCATTGGTCCCGCTTATGAAGACAAAGTCGGCCGGCGCGCCATCAGGGTGTGCGATCTTGCCCATCTCGATACGCTCGGGCCGCAGCTTGATCGCCTTACCGCCCACCATGACGCGTTGCGCACCGGCTTTGGCGAGCCGCCGATCGACCGCGCCGCGCTGGTGGCGGAACTCGCCGATATCGCCGGGTTCGTCGCACCGTTCGTTCGGCCGGTGTGGCGCGACCTGAACGCCGCGCGGGCGGCCGGCAAGCGCATTCTGTTCGAGGGTGCGCAAGGGGTGCTGCTCGACATCGACCATGGCACCTACCCGTTCGTGACGTCGTCAAACACGATTGCGGGCACCGCCGCTGGCGGGTCGGGGCTTGGCCCAAGCGCGGTCGGGTTCGTGCTGGGGATTGCCAAGGCATACACCACACGGGTTGGCTCCGGCCCCTTCCCTACGGAGCTTGAGGATGACACAGGCGAGCGGCTGGGCACGCGTGGCCATGAATTTGGCACGGTCACGGGCCGCAAGCGCCGTTGCGGCTGGTTTGATGCCGTGCTGGTGCGCCAATCCGCAGCCGTTGGCGGCATCACGGGCATTGCGCTCACCAAAATCGACGTGCTGGATGGCTTCGACACGGTCAAGATTTGCACTAGCTATATGCTGCGCGGCGAGAAAATAGACTATTTCCCGGCTCATTTCGCCGACCAGGCAGAGGTCGAGCCAGTGTATGAAACGCTGCCCGGCTGGCACGAATCGACTGCGGGCGCACGCAGCTGGGCGGAGCTTCCGGCCGCCGCGATAAAATACATCAAGCGAGTGGAAGAGCTCATCCGCTGCCCGGTCGCGCTGGTCTCGACAAGCCCCGAGCGCGACGACACCATCCTGGTGCGTGATCCATTTGCAGACTGAGGCCCGGCACAGGCCAGCCGCCGCATCAGGGATTTGTAAACCCGGTCACGCCCTTAGGATGGTGTCGCCCGCCCCGCTCCCTCGGGAGACTATTGAGGGGTTGGCTCCGGGGACGGCTCGGGTGTCGGTGCCGG
>JBJXEC010000017.1:0-3715 GCA_046155125.1 Sphingomonas sp.
CGCCGGCAACAAAGGCCCCGCACAAATGGCCATCCCGTTCATAACTTTCCGCCACACACAAAGCCCGGTGCCGCGCCCGGTTTGCAGCGGTAGCGCGGCATGAGCGCGACGATGCGCCGCGTCGCCGTCGTGCAGGCGGGCGCCACGTTGTTCGATACGCCTGCCACGCTTGCGCGGATGGGGAGCCATGTCGCGGCCCTTGGCGCGGCGGGTGTGCAGCTTGCGGTGTTCCCGGAAGCCTATATCGGCGGCTATCCCAAGGGGCTGGATTTTGGGGCGCGGGTGGGTTCACGCTCGGCCGCTGGTCGCGATGATTTCGCGCGCTATTTTGCGAGTGCCATCGCGGTGCCGGGACCGGAAACCGCGCGCATCGGCGAGATGGCCGCGAGCATTGCCGCAACGCTGGTCGTCGGTGTCATCGAGCGCGGCGCCGATCCCGGACGGGGCACGCTTTACTGCACGGCACTCACCTTTGGCCCTGATGGTGCGCTGCTCGCCCGGCACAGGAAACTGATGCCCACCGCCAGCGCGCGGCTGATCTGGGGGCAGGGCGATGGCTCGACGCTTGGCGTGGTCGACACGCCGGTTGGCCGAGTGGGCGCTGCCATTTGCTGGGAAAATTACATGCCGGCGCTGCGCCAGCATTATTACGCGCAAGGGGTGGAGTTTTACTGCGCGCCAACGGTTGATGAACGTAACATCTGGCAGGCCTCAATGCGACATATCGCCTATGAGGGCCGCTGTTTCGTGCTGAGCGCCTGCCAGTATCTGACCCGCGCCGACGCGCCTGCCGATTATGACTGTGTCCAGGGCAATGCTCCGGCAACCGAGTTGATCCGAGGCGGCAGCGTGATCGTGTCGCCCTTGGGGGAGGTGCTGGCCGGGCCAGTTTATGGCACCGAAGCGGTGCTGACGGCCGATGTCGACAGGGCCGATATCGTGCGCGGCAATTATGATCTTGATGTGAGCGGCCACTATGCCCGGCCCGACATCTTCACGCTGATGGTGGACGCGCGCTCCAGATCGCCGGTACTGTCGGTCGGCGCGGGCACCGACCAGCGCGACCGGGGGGAATGAGGATGATCGCTATGCTGTTCGCGCTGCTGTTGGTGGCCCCGGCGCCAACGCGACCTCCCGCAACGCCTGAAGCGCGGGCGGAGAAAATACTGGCGGCAAGCCCGGTGGTCGACGGGCACAACGACTTGCCCTGGGAAATTCGCCAGACGGCCGCCAGCCATGTCGAGGCGGTTGACCTGAACGCCAGCACCGCGCGCTTGCCCAAGCCGCTGCAAACCGACTGGCCGCGTGCCCGCGCCGGGCATCTCGGCGGGCAATTCTGGTCGGTGTACATCCCGGCGGATGCGCTGGGGCCAATCGCCGTGCGGCAGACGCTGGAGCAGATCGACATCGTCCACCGCCTCGCCGCGCGCTATCCGCAGGTGTTGATGCTCGCGCGTACCGCGGCCGATGTGCGCCGCGCGCAAGGAGCGGGCAAAATCGCGTCGATGATCGGCGTGGAGGGCGGCCACCAGATTGACGGGCGTCTGTCAGTGTTGCGGCAATATCATGCGCTGGGCGCGGGCTATATGACGCTCACCCATTTCAAGAGCCTGGCCTGGGCCGATGCCTCCACCGACGCACCGCGTGCCAATGGGCTGACCGAATTTGGCCGCAACGTGGTGCGCGAGATGAACCGGCTGGGGATGCTGGTCGATGTGAGCCATGTCTCCGATGCGACAATGGCAGCAGCCCTTGAGGTGACGAGAGCCCCGGTCATCGCCTCGCACTCGGATGCGCGCGCACTGTCGGGCGCGCCGCGCGCCATTCCTGACGACCTGTTACGTAAGATTGCGGCGAATGGCGGCGTGGTGATGGTCAATTTCGCGCTCTCGCATTTGTCGTCGGCTTGGCATGAATGGGATGTGGCGCGGCAAGCCTATGCCAAGTCAGTCGGCGTGCCCGACGATGTCTACGGCGCCAAGGCACCGGCACCACTCGTCGCATGGGACAGGGCGCACCCGGCGCCGCGCGTGACGGTGGCCACGGTTGCCGACCATATCGATTATGTCGCGAAAATTGCCGGCCACGACCATGTCGGCATTGGCGGCGATCTCGACGGTATTGGCGGCTTGTCGCCCGAGGGTTTGTCAGGTGTCGACGGTTATCCCTTGGTATTTGCCGAGCTTGCGCGGCGCGGCTGGAGCGATGCCGATCTCGCCAGGCTTGCCCAGGGCAATATCCTGCGCGTGATGGCAGCGGCTGAAGCGGTCGCAGCGTCAATGGCCGGCATGGCGCCGATCGACGCGACAGACCCGGGCTAGAAACCGCTAAGAAAGCTCGTAACATTGGCGCCGAGCGCGTCGACCGCATAGCCGCCTTCCATCAAAATGACGGTCGGCCAGCCCGCCGCTGCAATATCGCGGGCGAGCACGGCATAGTCGGCGGTGGTGAGCTTCAGGTGCGAAATCGGGTCACCCTCCCACGTATCGGCGCCAAAGCTCACGATCAGCAGGTCGGGCGAAAAGCGCGCGATGGCCTCCAGCGCAAGGGTTTGCGCCCGGCGGAACGGCTCGAGCAGGGTCGCTTGCGGCAGCGGCAGGTTGAGCGTGGCACCATGCCCCGCGCCTTCGCCCACCTCATCGGCATGGCCCCAGTAAAAAGGGTAGTCGGTCGCCGGATCGGCGTGGACGCTGGCATAGAACACATCGCCGCGCGTCCAGAAAATATCCTGCGTGCCGTTGCCATGGTGATAGTCGATGTCGAGAATGGCGACGCGCGCGGCCCCCGCATCGCGCGCTGCTTGCGCTGCAATGGCGGCAGCGTTCAGGTGGCAATAGCCGCCGAGATAATCGGCCCCGGCATGGTGGCCCGGCGGGCGGCACAGCGCGAACGCGGCTTTCGCGCCCTGCTGAACCGCGCCAAGCGCTGACAGCGCCGTTTGCGCGCTCCAATAGGAGGCAGTGAAGCTGTCGGCGGTGAGCGGCGTCGAGGCGTCGAAGCTGAACCGCCCGATCAGCGCATCGATCCGCGAAAGGGTGAGCGGGCGGCGGCCAACGACCGGCCAGACATAGCCAACGACATCGCCCGGCCGCCCTGCATCGCGCCATTTGGCGGGCGCGGTTTTCAGGAAATCGAGATAGTCGGCTGTGTGGACAGCGGCGATGGGCGCCTCGCCATGGTCGGTGATCGCGGTTGCCTTACCGAGCGCGGCTTGCAGCGCATTGGCAATGGCCTCGGCCCGGGCTGGCGTTTCAGCATAATCAGTGAACCCGCCATTGTGCAGTTCGCGGGCCGGGGCGTGCGCCAGTTGGCGGGGATCAAAAAACCAGCGCATCTAGGCAGGCACCGCGACCCTGCGGCGAACCGGCGCAAATCTGAGCACTACAAAGCCCGCAGCGCCCGACAAGAGCGACCCCGCCAGCACGCCGATCTTGACCGCGCCCTGCATCGCTTTGTCCCCCGGAAACGCCAGCCCGCCAATGAACAGGCTCATCGTAAAGCCAATACCGGCGAGCAGTGACAACCCATAGAGTTGCAGCCAGCTCGCCCCGCCGGGTCGCTTGGCAATACCCATCGTCACTGCCGCCCAGATGCTTGCGAAAATGCCCAGCTGCTTGCCCGCAAACAGCCCCAGCGTGATGGCGATCACCACGGGTTCAGCCAGCGCGCCTGCCCCCGGGCCGCGCAGGCTGACGCCGGCATTGGCAAAGCCGAA
>JBJXEC010000018.1:0-3520 GCA_046155125.1 Sphingomonas sp.
TCGGCCACACCCGAGAATACGGCCGAAATGGCCACAAACCGCAGGCCGACGGCGGTGGCCAGCAGCCTAGCAATTGTCGTTTTTCCAGTGCCGGGCGGGCCCCATAATATAGCTGATGACAAGCGCCCGGCGGCGATCATGCGCCCGATGGCACTGTCCGGCCCGGTCAGGTGATCCTGACCGACAACCTCGCTGAGCGACGCTGGCCGAAGCCGGTCGGCAAGCGGCGCGGCCTTGGTTGCGCCTTCAACCGGCTGAGGAATATCGGTTCCAAACAAATCAGTCATACATCACCCTATCGCCGACCAAGATTATTTTCACCATCCGCTTGTCAAAATCCAGTCAAGATATATCTTAGAGCATCAGAAGATAGGAGATACAGCATGTTTTACGGATATCGGGGATGCGATGGGCGCCAGGGCAGCGGCCGCGGTTCCAAACGCTGGGGCCCCTTCGAAGTGCGCTGGGACGTGGGCGCCGAGATGATGGGTGGCCCGGGGCGGCGGCGTGTATTCGATGGTGGCGAGCTGCGGCTCGTGCTGCTGCGCCTGATCGCCGACGCACCGCGCCATGGCTATGAACTGATCCGCGCGATCGAAGAACTGACGCACGGCGCCTATGCGCCAAGTCCTGGCATTGTTTACCCGACGCTCACGCTGCTCGACGACATGGAATTGGTCGAGGAACAAAAGACGGAGGGCGCGCGGAAACAATTTTCTGTGACAGCAGCTGGGCTGACCCACCTGGCCGACCGAGCGGAGGAGGTTGCGGCGCTGATGGCACGACTCCAGGAGATGGGAGAGGCGCGCGCAAAACCGCAAACGGCGTCGATCCGCCGCGCGATGGTCAACCTGCGAACGGTGCTGATGCACAAATTCGCGCGCGGCGACATGTCGACCGAGCGGTTGCACGAAATCGTCGCCATGGTGGATGATCTGGCCCAGCAGATCGAGCGTCTGGATTGATACGTGACGCAAGCGGCGTGGTGGCGGGTCAGCGCCCGCGCCGCGCCAGCACGGCCAAATATTTGTCGACCACGGTCTGGTTTATGGCATCCCAGCTATAGGCCTGGCTGCGCACTTCGCCGGCTGCGCCATCATCATCGGCCAGATCGCGGTTTTCGCAATAGGCCTGTAGCGCATCAGCAAAGCCGGCGATGTCCGCGGGGTCGATGAGGCGCCCCGTCGCGCCGTGGTCGACCAGGCTGGAACTGCCTGTCGCTATCGCTGCAACTACGGGGACCGCGCACGCCATCGCCTCCAGCGTCACGTTGCCGAACGTCTCAGTGACTGACGGATTGAACAGCATATCCATCGAGGCGACCGCTCGCCCAAGGTCTTTGCCCTGCTGAAAGCCCGCAAAAACGGCGTTTGGCACGTGTCCGGAGAACCAGTCTTTGGCCGGTCCTTCGCCCACAACCAGCACGCGGTGGGCGACGCCGCGCCGCTGAAGCTCAGCGATGGCAGCGGTGAAAACATCCAGCCCTTTTTCAAGCACTAACCGTCCGAGAAAGCCTATCGCCATCTCGTCATCGTGAATGCCAAGTTCGCGGCGCCAAGCGAGGCTGCGGGCAGAGGGGGTGAAGATCGCGCGGTCGATCCCGCGGGACCAAATGCCGATGTCGTGGTTCATCCGCTGTTCCCGCAACAGATCAGCCATCGAGGCGGACGGTGGCAGGATGGCGTCGCAGCGGCGATAAAAGCGGCGCAGCACCGCCAGAGCGCCCGGCTCAAGGAAGCCGACGCCATAATAGCGCAGATACGTCTCGAACCGCGTGTGGACCGAGGCGACGACCGGAATGTCGCGCTTGCGGGCATAGCTTACCGCCCGGTGCCCCAGAATATCAGGTGCCGAGACATGGACGAGGTTTGGGGCAAACGCGCCAAGATCGCGCCGCACTTTAGCGGGCATTCCCAGCGCCACCCTATATTCGCTGCGCCCCGGAATCGGCACCGAGGCAACGCCGACCAAATCGCCCGTTGGTTCAAAGGCGGGGTTGGGGCCGGTTGGCGAATACACCCTGACGGCAGCGCCGCGGCTCAACAGATGCCCTACGAGCAAATTAAGCGCCTGTGTTGGTCCGTCGCGCACATAATTGTAATTGCCGCTAAACAGGGCCACGCGGAGGTCTGTTGCTTGCATCGATCAGCCGATAGCGGGGGTGGCGGGGCGCGGCAAGTGCGTGTGGCCGGGTGAACAGTTCTGTTCCCTTATCGTTCCAGTTGCGCTAGGCAGTGTCGATGGCGAAGTTGCAAAAGAAATATGTTTGTCAATCCTGCGGGTCAGTCGCCACGCGCTGGGCTGGTCAATGCGCGGATTGTGCCGAATGGAACACGCTGGTTGAGGAGAGCAGCGGGCCCGTGACCCCGTTTCAGGCGAAGCACAATCTTCAGTCGGGTGGCCGTTCCATTCAGCTGGTCGGGCTGAACAGCGACATCGCGTTGCCGGACCGTGTGCCGACGGGAATTGCCGAGCTCGACCGGGCGCTTGGCGGCGGCTTTGTGGAGGGGTCCGCAACGCTGATAGGTGGCGATCCGGGCATCGGGAAATCGACATTGTTGCTGCAAGCTGCGGCGAAACTGGCGTTGGCCGGCCATTCGGTTGCCTATGTATCGGGTGAGGAGGCAGCCGATCAGGTGCGTCTGCGTGCACGCCGGCTCGGATTGGGGTCGGCGCCGGTGCAACTTGCCGCGGCGACGTCGACGCGCGACATTCTGACGACGCTCGGACTTGGAAATCCGCCCGCGCTTTTGGTGATCGATTCGATCCAGACTATGCACTCGGACCTGATCGAAGGCGCGCCGGGCACGGTCAGCCAGGTACGCGCAAGCGCGCAGGAGCTTATCCGTTTCGCCAAAGAACGCGGCACGGCGGTCGTGCTGGTCGGTCATGTGACTAAGGACGGCGCCATCGCTGGCCCGCGCGTGCTCGAACACATGGTCGACACGGTGCTAAGTTTTGAAGGCGAGCGCAGCCATCAGTATCGTATCCTGCGCGCCATCAAGAACCGCTTTGGTGGCACCGATGAAATCGGGGTGTTCGCGATGGTCGAAGAGGGGCTGGCCGAAGTTGCCAACCCCTCGGCGCTTTTTCTGACGCAGCGCGACGAAAGCGTGAGTGGCACCACAGTGTTCCCAGCGCTTGAGGGCACGCGCCCGGTGCTTGTCGAAATACAGGCGCTGGTGGTGCGGCTAGCGAGTGGCGCGACGCCGCGGCGCGCGGTCGTCGGTTGGGATTCGGGTCGGCTCGCGATGATATTGGCGGTGCTGGAGGCACGATGCGGGCTCAGTTTTTCGTCGTCTGAGGTATATCTCAACATCGCTGGTGGATACCGGGTGCAGGATCCGGCGGCGGATCTGGCGGTTGCGGCGGCGCTGGTCTCTGCGCTGAGCGAGCGGCCTGTCGCAATCGACGCGGTTGCGTTTGGTGAAGTCGCGCTGTCGGGCGAGATTCGGCCGGTTGCGCATGGCGGGCTGCGGTTGAAAGAAGCCGGCAAGCTGGGTTTTGAACGCGCGCTGGT
>JBJXEC010000019.1:0-7335 GCA_046155125.1 Sphingomonas sp.
GTGGCGGGTGGAGAGGTTGGCTGATGGCAAGTGTTGCGATACGCGAAAAGCATGACGGTAAGCTTGGCCGCTCCGCCAATGTGCGGCTTTGGCTGCGGCTGCTGAGCTGCACCATGGTCATCGAGAAACAGGTGCGCCGCGGCTTTGCTGAGCGGTTCGACACCACGCTGCCGCGGTTCGACGTGCTGGCGGCGCTCGCGCGGCACCCGGAGGGCATGACGATGGGTGCGCTCTCGCGGTCGCTGCTTGTGTCGAACGGCAATGTAACGGGCGTGGTCCAAAAACTGATCCGGGACGGTTTTGCGACGCTCGAAACCTCGCCCGACGACCGGCGCGCCAGTGTCGCGCGGTTGAGTGAGGCTGGACTTGGCTATTTTGAGGCGCTTGCCGATGCGCATCACGGCTGGATCGACGAGATGCTGTGCGGCCTGTCGGACGGCGAGCGCGAACAGCTGTTTGCGGGGCTCGGCGCACTCAAGGTGTCGCTCGCGCATGCAACGCCTGCGGACCCGCAACGATGATGATCGACCCGCCTAGCTACATGCCTGTGCACTTCCGCTGGGAATTTGCCGACGGCGTTGCCACAGTCATGCTCGACCGGCCGGCGATGAAGAACCCGCTCACTTTTGAGAGCTATGCCGAGCTGCGCGACCTGTTTCGCGCGCTGGTGTATACGAGCGAGGTAAAGGCAGTCGTGCTGACAGGGGCGGGTGGCAATTTTAGTTCGGGCGGCGATGTCTTTGAGATCATCGGGCCGTTGACCAAAATGGCGATGCCCGAGCTGCTCGCCTTCACGCGGATGACCGGCGATCTCGTAAAGGCCATGCGCGGCTGCCCGCAACCGATCGTGGCGGCGCTCGACGGCGTGTGCGTGGGCGCCGGCGCCATTCTCGCGATGGCGTCTGACATCCGCTTTGCAACGCCTGCAACGCGCACGGCGTTTCTGTTTGCGCGCGTTGGCCTTGCGGGCTGCGATATGGGCGCGTGTGCCATGCTCCCGCGGATCATTGGGCAAGGGCGGGCGAGCGAGCTGCTCTTCACTGGCCGGATGATGGGTGCCGAAGAGGGCGAGCGCTGGGGCTTCCACAACCGGCTTGTTGATGTCGACACACTGCTTGGCGCCGCGCAGGATTTCGCGCGCGGGCTCGCCGCTGGACCGACCTTTGCGCACGGCATTACCAAAACGCAGCTCAACACCGAATGGGCGGTGAGCTTGGACGTTGCCATTGAAATGGAAGCGCAGGCCCAAGCCATCTGCATGCAAACACAGGACTTCGCGCGCGCCTTTCACGCCTTTGCCGAAAAGCGCGCCCCCGAGTTCAGGGGCGACTGAACTGGCGCCAGTTGCAGAGTGCTGGGCGCACGGTGCGCGGTTGATGAAGCGGCCCGGCTGCTCTATCGCCGCGCGATGATTTTCTCCGTGACCCTGCCCGTGCGCTTTGGCGACTGCGATTTTGCCGGCATCGCTTATTATCCGCGGCTGCTGGCGCTGGTGGATGCTGCGATCGAGGACTGGACGCTGGCCGTTCTGGGCGTGGACCGGCAGACGATGCATGAGGCGCACCACTGCGGCTTGCCAACCCGCTCGCTCACCACCGATTTCGCGCGCGCATGTCGGCTCGGCGAGCGGCTCGACTTCTCGGTCGCGGTGCAGGCGGTGTCGGCGCGCTCGGTCACGCTGGCGGTCGCCGCCGCGGTTGGGCGCGAGGTGCGGTTTACCGCCAACTTGGTACAGGTGCCGATCGACACCCGAACCACAAAGGCCCGCGCCTGGCCGCAGGATTGGCGCAACCGGCTTCAGGCGTGCGTTGCGCTGCATGTGCAATCGGTTGCCTGTTGAGCGCTACGCGGCCTCCACTACCAGCGGCTTTCGCGCCCACAGGAAATAGGCCAGCGTGACCAGAAGCATCCAAGGTACACCAACGATCCAGGAGATGTTCCAGAACTCGGTGTCCAGCCCCATGGTAATCAGGATGCCGACCAGCAGCATTAGCCCGGTGATCTGCAGATAGGGGAATAGCGGCATTTTTACCGGCAGGGGCGCGTCGCCATGCCGCCGCCTGAAACCAATATGGCTGACCAAAATCGTAATCCATACAGAAATGGCGCCAAACAGCGCGATTCCAAAGAGATAGTTATACGCAAGCGGGGTTACGACCGAAACCGCGGCCGCCAGCAAAATGCTCGCGCCCGACAGCAAAATCGCACCAACCGGCGTGCCGTTGCTGCTCAATCGGCCGAGAAAGGCGGGCGCATAGCCGCCGCGCGACAGGGAGAACAGCATGCGCGATGACAGATAAATGTTGGTGTTCATGCTGGAGAGTGCTGCGCTCACCACGACAAAATTCATGATGCCTGCGGCCTGGCGGATGCCGCTATGCGCAAAAATCTTCACGAACGGGCTTTGGGTGATGACCTTTGCGCCCGTTTCCGTCCAGGGCACATAGCTCACGACAATGGCGAGCGCGAGCACGTAGAACAGGATCAGCCGGATCGCCATGGTCCTGAGCGCGGCCGGAATCGCGGTTTTCGGGTCCGCCGTCTCGCCTGAGGTCACCGCGATAAGCTCAATGCCGGTAAACGAGAAAATGCCGATGATAACGCCCATCCACACGCCCCACCAGCCATGCGGCATGAACCCGCCGGGCAGGCCAGTGAGGTTCGCGGTGCCGGTGGCGGGCTGGCCGATCCCCAATATCGTCGACGCACCAAGCGCAATGAATACCAGGATCGCGACCACCTTGATGAGCGCGAACCAATATTCCACCGTGCCGAAATTGCCGACCGACCGCGAGTTGATGTACAGCAGCAGCGAAGCAAAACTCAGCGACCAGATCCAGACCGGCACTTCGGGAAACCAGTAGGTCATGTACACGCCCGCCGCGACGGCCTCGCCGCCGACCGCGATGACTTGCGACATCCAATAAGTCAGGCGCACCATGAAACCGGCCCAGGGATTGATATAGGTCTCGGCATAAATGCCGAACGAGCCAGCCGCCGGGTGCGCCACCGCCATTTCCGAAAGGCTGAACACCATCACCACCGCGATGAACCCGGCGATGAGATAACTGATGAGCACCGCTGGCCCGGCATATCCAATCGCGATGCCGCTGCCCAGAAACAGCCCAGTGCCAATCGCACCGCCCAGCCCCATCATGGTAATCTGCGCTTTGCTGAGCGACTTGTGGAGGCCGTGCTCCTCGGTACCGATCGACGCGCCTGCCATGGTTCTCCCCTTGCACGCAGTCTGCAACGGGATGGCGCCGACGCCAAGGCCACCGGCGACTTATTTTAACATTGAAATGTTGGCGGCCGCTTTGGGTTGCTGTGATCGCGGATATGGATAATATATAATATAAATATGATGCAGGGGGATCCGGCGGGATGGCAACTTGCAAAGCGGGGAGCAAATGCCCTGGCCAAAATATTGGTCCAGGCCAACTGACCGGGCGCGACTGGCGTGGCGGTGCGCAGCGGCACCTTTATCGCCGCCAGCCTTTCGCTGAGCGTCATTTGAATTGTTGAGGATGATATGGCGACCAACCCTATACGACTTTTTCGCCGCGCGGCTTGCACGATAACAGGCGCGTTGATGGTGGCTGGCGTGGCGCCCGCCGCTGGACCGGTGCCTTTGAGCACGGCCAATGGTCTGTTCCTGGGTGCCGATCTGTCCTATGTCAACGAAATGGAGGATTGCGGGGCGGTGTTCCGCGCGCGCGGCAAGCGCGTCGACCCGTTTGCCTATATGCATGCACGCGGCGGCAACATCGTCCGCGTTAGGCTTTGGAATAATCCCGGCTGGACGCGCTATAGCACCCTCGCCGATGCCACGCGCACAATGGCACGCGCCAAGGCGGCCGGGCTCCAGACCCTGCTCGACTTCCACTATTCCGACGATTGGGCGGATGGCGACAAGCAGATTGCGCCTGCCGCCTGGGCTGACCTCGCAAATGAGGCGCAGGCCACGGCATTGCACGATTTCACTTACCGCACGTTGATGGCGCTCAACGCCAAGGGCCTTATGCCGGATTGGGTTCAGGTCGGCAACGAAACCAATGGCGAGCTCATGGCGGGCAGGTCCGACAAGCCGATCAACTGGGCGCGCAATGCCGCCCTGTTCAACGCCGGCATCGCGGCGGTTCGCGAGGCAGGCCGCGAGGCGGGCCGCGCGCCGCGCGTCATGCTTCACATCGCGCAGCCGGAAAATGTGCTTGGCTGGTTCGAGGCTGCACGCGCGGCAGGTGTCACCGATTTCGATCTGATCGGCATTAGCTATTACCGCAAATGGTCAAAACGCAGCATCGCTGAGCTTGGCGAGACCATCCGTGAGGCCAGGCGCCGGTTCAGCGCCGATGTGGTGGTTGTGGAAACGGCGTATCCGTTCACCAACGACGGTGCCGATGCGTCGCCCAATCTGCTGGGCGAGGACACGCTTATCCCCGGCTACCCGGCAACGCCCAAGGGCCAGCTCGCGTATCTGAAAGCGATTACCCAGACGACCGTCGACAATGGCGGCATTGGCGTTATCTATTGGGAACCGGCTTGGGTATCAACCGGGTGCAAAACGCGCTGGGGCACCGGCTCAAACTGGGAAAACGCGGCCTGGTTCGACTTGAAGCGCCACGAAGCGCTGCCCGCGTTCGATTTCTTTAGCGCCAAATACGTACCCAAAAACTAGCGGACGATTACTCCGCATCGGCTTGTAGGGCTGGTACGGCATCCGCGAATGCTGGGAGCG
This sequence comes from Sphingomonas sp., assembly GCA_046155125.1. Taxonomy (GTDB): domain Bacteria; phylum Pseudomonadota; class Alphaproteobacteria; order Sphingomonadales; family Sphingomonadaceae; genus Sphingomonas. The sequence goes on from JBJXEC010000019.1 coordinate 4,739, forward strand.
TCATACAGGCCGCCTCGACCGCGAGCAGCCGGGGATACGCGCTGACATCGACGCCAAACCGGCGCGCATTGCCGAGTTGAGGCACCAGGCAAATGTCGGCAAGCCCGGGTGCCTCGCCAAAGCAAAAACGATCGTTGCGCCCCGCGCGCAGCGCTTCGCAGGCGGCAAGGCCATCGGCATTTACTTGCGCCGCCCAGCCGATCACCTGCTCCTCGTTGCGCCCCGCGGTTCGCCAGGCGTTCAGCACTTTGAGGTTCTGCAGCGGGTGCGTGTCGGCGGCCAAAACGAGCGCGAAGGCGCGCGCTTTTGCGCGGGTGAGCGGATCGGCGGGGAGCAGGGGTGGCGCTGGCATCGTTTCGTCCAGCCATTCGATGATCGCGACTGACTGGGTGAGGACAGTGCCATCATCCAGCTCAAGCGCGGGCACATAGCCTTGGGGGTTGAGCGCGAGAAATGTCGGGCTGCGATGGTCGCCCTTGCGCAAATGGTGCGGCACATGCTCCAGCACTACACCCTTTATGTTCAGGGCGATGCGCACGCGCCACGCGGCGGCACTCCGGAAATAGCCATGGAGTTTCATTGGGTCTGCCTTTCCGTTGCGCCACCCGGCCTTGTCGATCACGGCGCTTCATGCAGCAGCGCTTGCCCGTTATAGAGCGCGGCCAACAGCAAGGAATAGGGTGGCATGACGAAAACGGTTCTCATCACTGGCGCAACCGCGGGAATTGGCGACGCAGCGGCGCGCGCGTTTGTCGGCGCCGGATGGCGGGTCATCGCAACCGGCAGGCGGCAGGAGCGGCTCGCGGCGCTGGTCACGGCGCTGGGCGCGGACAAGGTGCACGGCGCGTGCTTCGATGTGCGTGATGACGCGGCGCGCGATGCCGCACTGGCTCATCTGCCGCCAGCATTTGCAGGCATTGATCTGCTCATCAACAATGCCGGGCTGGCGCTTGGCACGGCGCCTGCCGACCAGGCTGATGTCGCGCAGTGGAAGGTGATGATCGACACCAATGTGACGGCGCTGGTTTCGCTGACCGCCAAGCTGTTGCCGGGGCTGGTCGCGCGCCGCGGCGCCATCATCAACCTGTCGTCGGTGGCGGCGACCTATCCCTATCCCGGCGGCAACGTCTATGGCGGCACCAAGGCATTCGTCGAGCAATTCTCGCTTGGGCTGCGCGCCGATTTGCACGGCAAGGGCGTGCGGGTGACATCGATCGAGCCGGGCATGGTCGAGACCGAATTCACGCTGGTGCGCACGGGCGGCAACCATCAGGCGTCCGACGCGCTGTACAGCGGCGCGCACCCCATGACGGCGGCTGACATTGCCGAGACGATGCTGTGGGTCGCCACGCTGCCGCCGCACCTCAACATCAACCGGCTTGAGCTGATGCCGGTCAGCCAGTCATTTGCCGGGTTTCAGGTCGCGCGCAGTTGAACCGGCCTAGCGATAGTCGGGCGCATCGAACCAGTCGGCGACGCTGGGCCACATGTCCGATACGCTGTCTGTAAAATCGGCCGGGCGCTTGTCGAGAAAGGAGGCGATGCCTTCGCGCGCGTCGTCGCTCGCGCCCCGCACCCACACTCCCCGGCTGTCGATGCGGTGCGCGTCCATCGGGTGGGCAGCACCCAGCATCGTCCATAGCATCCGGCGGGTGAGCGCTACCGACACAGGCGCGCTGTCCGCTGTCATTTGCAGGGCGAGCGCGCGGGCGGCGGCGAGCAGCGTGTCGTCCGGATGGACGCTGCGCACAAGTCCTGCGGCAAGCGCCTCGTCCGCCCCGAACACCCGGCCCGAATAACACCATTCAAGCGCCGTCGAAATGCCGACAAGGCGCGGCAGGAACCAGCTTGAGGCGGCCTCCGGCACAATGCCACGCCTGGCAAACACAAAGCCGAACCGGGCGGTGTCGCTGGCAAGCCGTGCGTCCATCGCCAATTGCATGGTCGCGCCAATGCCAACCGCGGCGCCGTTGATGGCACCGATCACGGGCTTCAGCGACTGGAAGATGCGCAAGGTCAGCCGCCCGCCGCTGTCGCGCACGCCCTCATGGCTCAGGTCCACGCTGCCGTCAGCGCGAACGGGCGAGCCGCCCGCCTTGTCGCCGCGCCTGGCATAATCAAAGGTGGCGCCCCCGGCTGCCAGATCAGCGCCTGCGCAAAACGCCTTGCCCGCCCCGGTTACGATGATGGCTCGCACCGCATCGTCAGCGTCGGTCACGTCAAACGCCGCGATCAGGTCGGCCATCATTTGCCCGGTGAACGCGTTCATCCGATCGGGTCGGTTGAGCGTGATGGTCGCGATGCCAGCGCTGTCAACGCCGAGCAGAATAGTCTCGAAACTGGCGTTCATGCCGGGCAGTGTGCGCCGCTTTCGACCCATGCCTTGGTGAGCGCGCCGAAGGCGGCCTGGGTGCCGGGCACCGGCGCGCGGCCTTTGCCGGGGTTCCATCCCCAGGCGACCAGCGCGTCATGGCTGTTATGCTCGACAAGTGCGGCAAGGCTTTTGCCGCCGTTGCGCGCCGGGTCCTTGATCTGGCGGCAAATGTCGCCCAGCGATTTTCCTTCCCACGCCATGCTTATCGGCGCCAGATGCCAAT
>JBJXEC010000020.1:0-6199 GCA_046155125.1 Sphingomonas sp.
GCGATCGATAGCGAGGTCACCGCAGGAACCCCCGCCTGGACGCTGCGCGGCGCCGGCAGCAACCTACGCTACACCACTGCCCCCGAACGCGCGGCGCTGCAGGCCAAACAGGAGGGATTGGGGCGCCCCGCCTCGACCCGCGCAGCGCTGATCCCGATCCGCAAATCGGCCGAATGGTGGGCGATGGCGCAGGACGAGCGCCGCGCTGTCTATGAGCGGGGGTCGCATTTGCCGATCGGTCTCGATTATTTGCCCGGCGTCGCGCGCAAACTCTACCATTCGCGCGATCATGGCGAACCGTTCGACTTCCTGACCTGGTTCGAATTCGCGCCCGATCAGGAAGCGGCGTTCGACCATATGCTGGTGCGGCTGCGTGGCTGCGCCGAATGGGACTATGTCGACCGCGAGATCGATATTCGACTGACGCGCGTCACAAGTTGAAGCTGGTGTTGGTTGCATGGCTGAAAGCGAAAGATGCTGCATGGTCGGCTGGGAACGCTTGCCGTGATCGCCAAAACAACCGCGCGGTCATTCTGTTCAAACACCGCCATTCGAAGGTCGTCGGGATCGATCCTTCGCTTTGGGCATCGTCTGTTTTTGCTTGATCGTCGGATTCTCGGCGCTTGGCGCGCGCGTGATTACAATGCTAATTGGTGACAATCCGTCCGCTTGATCCGCGCACGCACCGCTTGTGATGGCGCGCGCGGCGACGCGCTTGATAACGAACTGCCCTATGGCCAATGAGGGATTGATGAATTTACCCACGGGTGGAGCTTCGTTTCTGAATCCCGAATTATGGCGGGGCTGGGTAGCGGCGGCGGACGCGGTTGCGACTGATCCGGGCGCTTTGCGTGGGGGATTTCTGCAGTCGTGGCAAAATACCAGCACGACCATGCTCCAGCCCCCACTCGATCATCATCTGGTCGTGCTCCACGAAGGCGGACCCAAGCGCGTCCGTCGCGACGGTGGCGGCGGTCGGCGGATTGCAGATGTTGACCTCCGTTCCATCACAACGGCGGAAGCGGGCAGTGCTTATCGGTGGCGGACCGAGGGGCCCATCGCCTTTACGCACTTGTACATCTGCCCCAATTACTTCGGGGCGCTTGTCGGTGAAACGTTCGATCGCGATCCGGCTTCGGTAAGCTTTGCTGAAACGCTGGGCCGAGCCGACCCGCACGCGGCCAATCTGTTCGGGCTGCTGCTCAATGGGCGCGACGACCCCGATTGGGCGTTGACGGCCGATTTTTATGTCGATGCCTTGCTGGTTCGGCTGGCGACAACATCGACCTGGAATGGCGAATTTCGGCAGTACCGCCGCCTCACGCTGGCGCCGCATGTGGTCGCGCGCGTGCTCGAGTTCATCCGCAGCAACATCGGCCAGCGCATTACGCTTGAAGATCTGGCCGCCGTGGCGGGCTATAGCCGCTTTCATTTCGTGCGGGCGTTTAAGGACAGTACGGGCGTGCCGCCCTACGCCTATGTGCTGCGCGAACGCATCGCCGCCGCGCGCGATCTGCTTGACCACAGCGCGCTACCGATCGCCGAAGTCGCGCAGCGGTGCGGCTTTTCGACGCACACGCATTTCTCGACTCGCTTCCGAGAGGCGATCGGCCTGACACCCGCCGACTACCGCCGCCGCGCGGGCGGCGGCGGTGGTAGCGACTGATCGGCTAGAAGCCCTGCACCAGCTGGACAATGTAACGCTGGCTGAACGAATTCGCGACGTTGGTCACCGGAAATTCGACGCCTGCCAGCAGGAACAAATTATTGCCGACATGGGTGCGCATCCCGGGCGTGATGCTGACAAAGCTGTTGCCCACACCGCGGATGGGTTGGCGCCAATTGGCCGAAACATACCAGGTCAAATCGCCAAACGGCGCCCGGCTGTGCGGCGTGATCGTCTGGCCGACTGCGGCATTGAGCACGAAATTGTCCGGTTGGTTACGGTTCGCGAATTCATAGGCAACACGGCCACGCAGCGAAAAGCCGCGACCGACATCGGTCCAGATGTTGAGTTGCGGCTGCGCGGCAAAGACATTATTGCCTTGGCGGATCGATCCCGTGGGCAAGCGCCAGCCGACACCGCCGTTGATCGACAGATTGCGTTTTTCGACCAGCATGACCTGCGTGGTGAGCGTGACGTCGCCGAAATTGCCGCTGCGGCCGGAATTCTGATAAAAGGGCACCTCGATTCCGGCCCAAAGCCGGCGACTGAACGGATAGTGAAACCGCCCGAGCACACCCCATGAATCAGGGCCGCGCGCTTCGGTATAATTGGCCGCGAGATGGACTTCGCGGGTGAAGAAGCCATCCGCCGTGGCGAGCCAGCCCTGACGCGGTGCGCCGCTGTCGCCATTGGGAACGGGAATCCATTTGTTACCCAGCTCCTCTCCGAATTTGGCGCTATCGAGTGGCGTCCATTCGCTGGCGGGTTCTGCGGGCGGGGGCGGCGCATCCTGCGCGATAGCGGTGCCAGAACACCCGAGGAAAAGTGCTGCGGCAAACGCGGTGCCGCGGGCGGCAGAGATACTCAGATACATGGTCAATTCCCTCCTCAAGAGAGGATCGACATAGCTTTCGCGCTTCCGGGCATCTTTCGTCGCAGTCTGAATTTATCTACAAATTGCTTCGACATTTGCTGACCCATTGAGCGGGTCGCGCTATTGCTCGCGCTGACGGCGATAGCGTCCGGGCGGCATGCCGACCGCCTTGGTGAAGGCCGCCGTGAAATGCGATTGGCTGGCAAAACCGCACGCCAGTGCCAGCTCGGCGAGCGGCAGATCGCTGCCCACCAGCATCGTGCGCGCGCGGTCGAGCCGACGTGACCCCACGAAGTGATAGGGCGTTTCGCCCGTTGCCAGCTTGAACACGCGCGAGAAATGAAAGGGCGACAGGCCCGCGACCCCGGCCAGATCGTTGAGGTGGATTTCATGGTCGAGCCGGGAGTCGATAAAGTCGATCACGCGGGCCAATCGCACGGGCGACAAATGGATGCGCTCGCCGGCCGCGTGCGACGGGGCAGTGTTTTGCTGGACCAGCGTCGCACCGATCGCGCGGATCAGGCCCTCGACCATCAGATCGGACGCAAACCCGGGCGAGCGCAATTCCATCGCGCACATTGTGATCAGCTGGCCCAGCCTGTCGTGGCGTTCGCTCACAATCGGCGGCAGTTCGGCTGCGCCCAGTTCGGCGGTGATCTTGCGCAGGTCAGCCTGCGGAATGAAGAGCGCCAGCGCGCTGTGCCCTGCCGAGAATTCGAGATCGGCTGCATAGTCGTGCGGTACCAAACTGACATGGCCGCGCTTGAGCGGCTTGTCCACGTGCACATGGCCGATGCGTCCCCGGTGCCGCGGCGAGGCCGTCAGATTGACCATCAGCGTGTCGATGTCAGACAGGGTTCCGGCCGCGCGCGCTTGGCCCGAGCCACCCACGCCCATGTGGCGCACGGCCTGAATTCTGCTGCCCGGTTTCGAAAGCAACTCGGCTTGCGGCTTTGCCGAAAACCGGATTGAATCATAAGCATCTGCACCCGTCGCAGCCAAAAAACTGGCAGGAGCATAAATCCGTGAGTCCATGTCGACCCTCGATACATGAAACAAGAGTCGCGCCGAACACCTCGCCGCTGAGTATCTCCTGATCCGACTCGATCATAACATGGCGCCAATGGTTTTCGGCGGGGCGCTCGACTTGGGATCTTCGATTTGCGCAATATCACAATAGCGCTGTCGACCATTGCCCCGACTATGATGGTGCCAATAACTAGTGCAGCGACCCTACCGGGTTGGCCAGCCGGAGCATCGACACCAGCCGGATATCAGCCTCCGCCAAGCCGGCGGCGACGAGCGGCAAGCCGTTGACGTGCGTTTGCATCACCGCGACCGATTCGGTGCAAAGCAGCGTCAGCTCGTCCCGATCACTTGCGACGAACGCCATGACAAAACGGCCATTCATGGCCCAATCGACCAGGGCATCGAACTCGGCACTCGTATAGAAGGCGACTTCATCCGCGCTCGAACCGGGAATGCCCCGCAGCGTGATCAGCGTGAGCGGCATAGGCGGATCCTTGTGCCCGCGCCGCAAGCTTGCATACCAGGACGAGAGCAGGTTCCAGGGCATTTGAGGCGACCTTCCTGCGGCGCATCATAACCATGGCAGCGGGGGCAGCGCTATCAGGATGTTGCGGGCCGATTGAGCGCAAGCAGGATCAAAAATGACGAAATGTGCGATCTCGCCGCAACCTTTCGCAAAACACCAACGCATCACGAAAGCAAGATTGCGCGCCCTGTGGTGACAAGGCTTCCAGCGGTCGCCGGGCTCTTCTGGTGCAGACCGCACGCCAATTACCGGGAGCAGTCCATGTCCAAACACCTCGATACCCGATTCACCCTGCTGGCCAGCGCGGCCGTGCTGCTGGTGGCAGCGGTCGCCCCCGCCAGCGCCGAAGTCGTCGTTCGCGGCAAGGAAGGAAAGCCGCTGTCCGAAATTCGTCAGGCCCCAGCCTCAATCTACCCCGATCTCCGCACCATCGTCGCGCAGCCGTCGCCATCCGAGATCAAGCCTGAATTCCTGGGCCCGGTTGTGCTGATGAAGTCGGCACACATCGATCTGGAAAAGGGCACGGCAACGCTGCCGTTACGCAAGGGCAAGCTGAAGAACGGCACGCCGGTTTGGTTCATCATCACCGATACGACGGACGAGAATCTGTCGAACCTGCACGGCGTCAATTATGCGCCGAAGATGGCGTACGGCCTGACCGGCGTCGCATCGCGTCACGCGACGATCGAAAAGGACGGCAGCTTCACCTTCGCCACCGGCAGTGTCGATTTCAAGCCGGTCCTTGGCGTGACGCCCGGACCTGCCAACGCACCGTTCCCGCCCGCGAAGTTCCAGCCGGGCTCGGTTGGCGATGCGACCTACACGCCGATGGTCTATATCGACAATTCGGCCAAGAGTGTGTTGATGAACGCGCCGGTCGTCTCGCAGGCGACCGAAGCCGAGCTCAACACCATGTGTGATGGCAATGTCGATCACAGCAAGGTGCACGACAAGGTACTGGCGATCTGCCCGCGTGACGAAACCGTCACGCTGTCGCTGACGCTCGGCTTCACGTTCGACAAGCCGATCCAGTATCTGTCGACCGAGGCCAACAACCCGCTTGTCGCCGCGCTTGAAAATGCAACCTTTGCGCCGGCGCTGGCTGATCTGCCGTTCGCGCTCGAAGATGCGTCGCCCGGCGAATCGGCTGAGCGAATCGTGGTCGTCGTCAATGGCCCGACCGGCCTCGACAATCCGCATCGTCAGGGACTGGTGAGCGCGCTGACGGATGGTCGTGGCCCGCTCAATATCCTTGGCGGCATTCCGACGATCAACCTCGACTATTCGCCAATGTGGCGGCTGTTCCCGGCGGTATGGACCGACGAGGCGATCAAGAAAGGTTATCGTTACCGCATGACGAGCGCGCTGCAGGCAGCCGAAATGTCGACGCGTGGCTTGATCAAGAGCCTCGACGGCGGTGAGTTTCGCGCGGTCGGGTTCGTGGTCAATTGCCCGGTGGTCTATCGCATCAACTGATCGAGCGACCCCAGGCATGAGTTGACGATGGTGTCAGCCTCCCCCCGACCCGCCATCGTCGGGGCGGTGCTTCCCCCAAGCGCCGCCCCAGCATTTGCCCAGTCGGCGCCACAGGTGTCGACTGGGCCATCTCTACGGTGCCGGACTGACGCAGACGGTGCGCGGTCGCTTCGGCTCGTCAGCCTTTGCGCATAACGAAGCCATCGTCGGTGGGCCCATTACGGCGACGTTTCTCAATCTTGGCTATGAAGCCCGGCTCGTGACCAACTCTGGACGAGCCGCCCAACCATCGAAATGCGCTCCTCAGCGCTTTTGCGACCAGCTGAACGACGACGGCGGAATCATGAAAGGCACCTGTCGGACGCGTCAATCGGACGCACCCGTTACCCCGGTGAAGACGACCAAGGATCGCTGATCGCTGATTGCGGGGTCGCAATCCGGCTGGCACAAAACGCCGCGATCAACGCGCCAACCGCGCTGATCTTCAACACGGTCAACATGCCCGTCGCGCCGACCATATCGCCGGTCACAAGCAATGTTGCGGCCGGGGCCATGATTCCAGGCAAGGTGTTGGTCAGGTTCATGATGCCCAGCAATGTCGCTCGGCGTCCGCTGTGCGAAACAAGCT
>JBJXEC010000021.1:0-5918 GCA_046155125.1 Sphingomonas sp.
GGAGCTAGGGTCCTTCCGCGATTCAATCAAAACCGGAAGGACCCTAGCGCGTATGGGTACGAGTCCCCTGGCCTTCACTTGCTACTCGCAGCGAGCCACGCCTTGGCGTCGGCAATCGCCTTGTGAGCGGTTGCCCGCTTCTTTGCAAAGCCCCGGTCCTTGCCTTTAATCTTCCGGCCCTCTGCATCATGCGATGGCGCTTCGGTGACGGGGATGAGCCCGAAATTGATGTTCATCGGCTGGAACGAACGCGGCGACCGCCCAGCTTCCGCATCGACCCCGATATGCCCGCCGGTGATATGAGCGAGCAGCGCCCCAAGCGCTGTGGTGGGCGGCGGCGGAACAAGCGGTAAACCGAGCCGTTGCGCCGCCGCGAACCGTCCGGCCAGCAAACCGATAGCGGCACTTTCAATGTAGCCTTCGACACCCGTGATCTGCCCCGCAAATCGCAAGCGCGGTTCAGCCTTCAGGCGCAATGCGCCGTCGAGCAGCTTGGGTGAATTGAGATAGGTATTGCGGTGCAGCCCGCCCAGGCGCGCAAACTCCGCATTGGCAAGCCCGGGGATCATGCGGAACACGCGCGTCTGCTCGCCATGCTTCAATTTGGTCTGGAACCCGACCATGTTCCACAAAGACCCCAAAGCATTGTCCTGGCGAAGCTGAACCACGGCATGAGGACGATGCCCCGGCTTGCGCGGATCGGACAAGCCCACCGGCTTCATCGGTCCAAACCGTAGCGTCTCGCGGCCCCGCTCGGCCATCACCTCGATTGGCAGACAGCCATCGAAATACGGCGTCGTCGCTTCCCATTCCTTGAAGCTCGTCTTGTCGCCCGCAATCAGCGCATCGATGAAGGCTTCGTATTCCTCTTTCGTCATCGGGCAGTTGATGTAGTCAGCCCCCGTCCCAGCAGGCCCAACCTTGTCGTAGCGCGACTGCCGCCACGCAAAGCTCTCGTCGATGCTGTCGAGATGGATGACCGGCGCGATGGCGTCGAAGAACGCAAGCTCGGTCTCCCCCGTCAGTTCGCCGATGGCGCGCGATAAATCCGGCGAGGTCAGCGGCCCGGTTGCGATGACGACGTTGTCCCACTCGGCAGGTGGCAAGCCCGCGATCTCCTCGCGAGAAAGCGTGATCAGAGGGTGGGCCCCGATCTGCCGCGTCACCTCGGCGCTGAACCGGTCGCGATCAACCGCAAGCGCGCCGCCCGCTGGCAGCTTCTCCTGATCGGCCGCTGCCATAATGAGCGATCCTGCCAGCCGCATCTCTTGATGCAGCAGGCCGACGGCATTGTTTTCCCAGTCGTCGGAGCGGAACGAGTTCGAGCACACGAGTTCGGCAAGGCCGTCCGTGCTGTGGGCCTCGGTCTGCCGGACGGGGCGCATTTCGTGGAGCACGACGGGAACGCCCGCGCGCGCGATTTGGAAGGCAGCCTCGCTGCCGGCAAGTCCGCCGCCGATAACGTGGATCGGCGCGGCAAGAATAGGTGCAATGTTTGTCATGGCCGCAACCGTAGTCGATACCGCAGCCCTGCTCAACGGCTTAACCCGTCACCGTCTATGATAAATCGTCCAGCGCCAGCCTCTTGGCGATCTCCGGGCACAACACGATTTCACCCCCTAAGATCCGGTGCGCGATTGTGATGAGTTCCGATCCCGAGACCCCCTTGACGACATAACCGCTGGCCCCCGCCGCGAGTGAGGCCCGCACGATCGCCAAATCCTGCCGGAACGAGAACATGGCGATTTTGATGTGAGGCATCTCCGCGTGAATCCGGGCTGCCGCAACGACACCGCCGCCGCCGGGCATGTTGACGTCGAGAAAAATGAGATGCGGTTGCAACGACGCCGACAGGGCAACCGCCGCGTCGGTATCCCCGCCCTCGCCGGCAACATGGAAAGCCGCGTCGTCGCTGAGGCTTTCGACAATCCCGCGCCGCACGAGGGGATGGTCGTCAACGACCACCAATCGGAACCTGGTGCTCATGCTAACCCCTCAGCTTGAACTTGCCGGTTGATCTCTGGCGGCTTGAGGTCGAACGACGCGGTGAGCGTCGTGCCCTTGCCGCCACCGCTGGCACTATCGAGGCGTCCGCCCAGAGCCTGGACGCGCGCACGCATGCCCGGCAGGCCCAGTCCGCCCCGCCGCACGGCCTGGGGATCAAAGCCGCGGCCGTCGTCGGAAACGCTGATCGTGATCGGACTTTGGCCTGTGGCGAAAATGCGGATCTGCTTGCTTTGTGCGTGCTTGCAGGCGTTCGTCAGAGCCTCCTGAATGAACCGGTAGGCACAGATTTTTTGGGCAAGCGACGTAACCTCTGGAAGATCCGACAGCTGCACCGCGACCCGCGTCCCCGTCATTTCCTCATGCCGCTGTACCGCAAGCGCAATGGCGTCCGTAATCGATGCCGGGGCCAATTCCGGCAAGGAAAGCCCGGTCGAAATATCGCGAACCTCTCGCAGCGCCTGCGCCATCACCTCGCGCAGTTGTTCCAGATCCGCCAAACTTGAAACATCGCCTGTCTTTTGAACTGTCCGGCCGAGCCGGTCGAGTTTGAGCAACGTGAACGACAGCAGTTGCGCCGGTCCATCGTGCAGCTCGGCGCCAATTTTCTGTAAAACGTTTTCGTGCGTCTCCGCTGTAATCTCGCTCGACGCTTGAAGGGCTGCACGCAGCATTTCGTTTTGATCGAGCAACCGCGTGGTCTTGGACAGTTGATTGGAAAGTTCGGCCCGCGCGCTGCGCGCTGTATCGACGAACGGCCGCCCCACCCAAAGATAGATCAGCGGACTGGATACGATCGTCAGGATCGTGGCGTCGAGCAGCCCTTCCTTAATGACGCCGGCATCGAGATTCCAGCCCGATAACATCAGCATGATCAAGACTTCGACCGTGAAGATGATGCACGCGATTTTCCCGACCATCACCAGCAGATGGTTCGTATCCTGAACGTCGCGTCGCGGCATATTCGGGGTCATGTGGCCCTGCAAGCTTCAGGCGGTATATGTCTCAAATGAATCCGGACACGGCGCTTTTGTCCAGCGCAAACGTAAAACGCGGTTTCCTGAGCGTCAGTCCTGAGCCCGAAACAGCAAGGACGTATCGCCATAGGAATAGAACCGGTAGCCCGAGGCGATCGCATGGGCGTATGCGGCCTTCATGACATCCAGCCCGCTAAATGCACATACAAGCATGAAGAGCGTCGATTTCGGCAGATGGAAATTGGTCATCAAGGCGTCGGCGGCCTTGAAGCGATAGCCCGGCGTGATGAAGATCGCGGTATCGCCGCAGAATGGCTTGATGGTGCCATCTGTGTCCGCCGCAGACTCAAGCAGCCGTAGCGACGTCGTGCCAACGGCGACGATCCGCCCGCCAGAAGCCTTGACCGCGTTTAGCGCATCCGCCGTCGCCGCGTCGATCTCGCCCCACTCCGCATGCATCCGGTGGAGGCTGGTATCCTCGACTTTCATCGGCAGAAACGTGCCCGCCCCCACATGCAGCGTCACCGTTTGATGGGTAATGCCGCTGGCTGAGAGCGACGCCAGCAGCTCCGGCGTGAAGTGCAAAGCAGCCGTAGGCGCTGCAACCGCGCCGTCGCGGGCCGCAAACATAGTTTGATAGTCAACCTTGTCGGATGCTTCGGGCGGACGCTTCAAGGCAATGTAAGGGGGCAGCGGCATTGCGCCGATCGAGGCAATCGCCGCATCGAGACCGGGACCGGATTTATCGAACGTAAGATCGACCTCGCCCGCCTCGCCCTTCGCCGTCACGATGGCGGTCACATACGTCGAATGTTGCGGCCCCAGCCCGAACAGCACGCGATCTTCGACCAGTAGCCGCTTGGCAGGCCGCGCAAAGGCCTGCCAGGTACTCGCATCGATCCGCTTAATAAGGTTGAACGCCACTTTGGCGCTCGTGTCGCCGCGCACCCGCACCCCGTCGAGAGCTGCCGGGATGACCCGGGTATCGTTGAGCACGAGGCAATCGCCGGCCCGCAGCAAGCCCGGCAGATCGCGCACCCCCATGTCGGCATGCGCGGGCGGGGTCACGACAAGCATCCGCGCGCTATCGCGCGGCACAACAGGGCGCAAGGCAATAGACGTTTCAGGCAGTTCAAAGTCGAACAGATCGACGCGCATGGGCAAACCTCGAATATGATCGACGGGCTATGGCCTACGATCCAGTACCGCGCAAGCGCAGCAGCAAAGCCCTCCGGTCAATAGAGGGCAAACCTAAGCGTCCGGCCGCTCTGGAGCGCCAGATTATAAATGAGGGGCGGAGCAGCGCGGCAAGCGCGCGGGTAGTCCCGCAATGGGTAGAGAGCACCTACGGCGCCGCTCCTGGTGTCAGGGCTGTATTTTGCCGGCTGTTAATACGGCGTGGGGCCGCCAGGTCCACGAGTGAGATGGCGCACAAACTGTGAGTTCAATGGGCCGCGTTGCCCATCTCCCCCCACCCTGGCCCGCTTCCACTAACCAAAGACGCCTCCGGAAAGCGCCCCTCTGAAACGGACAGCCCACAATAGTATTCCGCTCAACTCGCGGGGATAACTCTCTCACTCCCTCTCCCCGTTGCCCTTCGCAACGGGGAGAGGGTTGGGGTGAGGGGCGGCCGCAACAAAATGCGCATGAGGGGGCGGTTGCAAACTCGTAGAGCGTAATAGCGCAGCTTATAACGCCGGCAGCGTATCGCGCCCCACGGCGCAATACGCCAAGAGGCTATTGCGCCCTAAATGGGGTGCGCAATGCGCCATACTGGACCGTTGAACGCGGTCGGCTTATAGCGTCCAGATACCGAATTTATTGAATCAGAGGCTCCCGTGCACGACATCAAAGCCATCCGCGATAACCCGACCGCCTTTGACGCAGGTCTTGCCAAGCGCAATCTGCCGCCGTTGGCCCAAAAGGCTCTGGAACTGGATGAGGCGCGGCGTGCGAATTTAACCGCGTTGCAGGAAGCGCAATCGCGCCGCAACACCGCGTCGAAGGAAGTCGGCACGGCTCAAGGGGCCACGGACGAAGCACTTGCTGCCCAGCTGATGGCGGACGTCGCGAACCTGAAAGACATCCTGACGGCTGGCGAAGAAGCCGAAGCCAAGATCGCCGCCGACCTGCAGGCGCTGCTGGAAGTTGTGCCCAACCTTCCGCGCGATGACGTGCCCGAAGGCAAGGACGAGACCGGCAATAAAGAAGTCCGCAAAGCCGGTACGCCACCGAAATTCGACTTCGCACCCAAGCAGCATTTCGAACTCGGCGAAGCGCTGGGCCTGATGGACTTCGAGGCCGCGGCCAGGATTTCCGGCGCCCGCTTCGTTTTCCTGAAGGGCGCGCTCGCCCGGCTAGAACGCGCGCTCGCAGCCTTCATGCTCGACCTTCACACGGGGGCGGCCACCGACAAGCTCGGCGGGTATACCGAGATGAACCCGCCGTTGCTGGTCAAAGATCACGCGGCGTATGGGACGGGTAACCTGCCGAAGTTTGCTGAGGATTTGTTTCAGACGAGCCGACTGTCGCCGCAGCATTTGCTGATGTCGATTAGGGCAGCTTCAATTCGTTGCCAAGACAACGATCCGCAGACTGCTGCAATGGACCTTGGTGCAGCCCTATCCCATCATAATCCGTTCGATGCTGCGAATGGCCTCTACCTCATCCCAACCGCCGAAGTCTCGCTCACCAATATCGTGCGCGAGCAGATCCTGGACGAGGCGGCCCTGCCCATCCGCATGACGGCCTGGACGCCGTGTTTCCGCTCCGAAGCAGGTGCTGCCGGGCGCGACACGCGCGGCATGATTCGCCAGCACCAGTTCTCCAAGGTCGAACTGGTCTCGATCACGACGCCGGAGGAGAGCTCAGCCGAGCACGAGCGCATGGTAGGCTGCGCGGAGGAGGTTCTGCGCCGCCTCGGCCTGCCGTTCCGCA
>JBJXEC010000022.1:0-14205 GCA_046155125.1 Sphingomonas sp.
GGCTGCCGATATAGCCGGCGCCGCCTGTCACCAGAACCGAACCCTTTTGCATCGCCACCGCTCCCGTTTTATCGCGCTGGCCCTAGCACCGGCGATTGCGCGGCGCGAGGGCGCGCCTATCTATGCAAAGACATGATCAGGAGCGAGCGATAATGACGATGGAAACCGCAACCTTTGCCGGTGGCTGCTTCTGGTGCACCGAAGCCGTGTTCAACGACATTATCGGCGTGCACAAGGCGGAGAGCGGCTATATTGGCGGCACCGTGCCCAACCCCACCTACAAGCAGGTGTGCAGCGGCGACACCGGGCACGCCGAAGCCATCCGCCTGACCTATGACGGCGATCAGGTGAGCTATGGCGAGCTGCTCGACATGTTCTTTGCAACCCACGACCCAACGCAGCTAAACCGGCAGGGCAACGACGTTGGTACTCAGTATCGCTCCGCCATTTTCCCGCATGATGACGCGCAAGGTGCCGAGGCGCGTGCCGCCATCCAGCGAGCGGGCGCCGACTGGCCAGCGCCCATCGTGACGACCATCGAGCCGCTGTCCATCTGGTATCCGGCCGAGGAGTATCACCAGGAATATTGGAACGGCGACGGCCAGCGGAACCCCTATTGCCTCGCCGTCATCCCGCCCAAGCTGAACAAGCTGCGCAAGAGCTTTGCCGCGCGGTCAAAAGCCGCGCAGGCGGTGGGGTGAGGCGGTAGCCCTCCGATGAGGCGCAGGTAGTGGTTAGCGGATGTTCCAGCTCTGGTGACACATCAGGTCGTTAAGTGTCTCGTGGCCGGTCCAAAGGGTAGCTGTCCAGCCGCACGCTCGAGCACCAGCGACATTCGACGCCTTGTCGTCAATGAAGAAGATCGCTTCTGGCTCAAGCCCAACTGCTGCCTCGACCAGTTTATAGAAGCGCGATGCCGGCTTGGAACAGCCTAGCGCCGCAGCATAGTGCATACCATCGAACTTGCTACGAAAGTCCAGCCGCTCCCATAGGTAGCTGGCGCGTTCATGTTCCTGCACCGTTGCAAGATGCACTTCCAAGCCTTGGTCCCGCAAAAGCGCCAGTTGGTGTAACAGATCTTGATTGATGTGTGCATCGTTGCTGAACCAATAGTCGATCAATCTGTCACATGAGACTGATGGTGCGAGTTCGCCGAGCGCCGGAGCAAGCCGCTCGCGCAGTGCAGCGCGCCCGTGCACGACATCATCCCAATGCACCTCAAAGAAGCAGCGTTGGAGGTCTGCGACCGAAATGCCGAGGTCGCGCTGCAAGTTCACAGTCCAACCAGCCGCATCGGGATGCGCGATAAGGACGCCATCCACATCGACCATGATCGCTCTGCGCCGCATGGCCGATCA
The DNA here is from genome assembly GCA_046155125.1 of Sphingomonas sp. GTDB lineage: Bacteria > Pseudomonadota > Alphaproteobacteria > Sphingomonadales > Sphingomonadaceae > Sphingomonas. The sequence goes on from JBJXEC010000022.1 coordinate 1,359, forward strand.
AACCATGCCGGACACAGATTGGCAATGAGCACGCACGGGCAATTGTTGCCCCCCTACCCCTTGAACGCCGCCCGGCGCAGGCGGTCGTTGATTGCGGCGCCAATGCCCTCGATCGGCACCGGGGCGACCGCGATTTTTGCACGCGGGCTCGCGTCGGCGCGGTGGAGGCAGTCGAACAGGCGCGCGGCGGCTTCTTCCAGGTCGCCAGTGGCAGACAGGGTGTCGTCGCCAGCGGTCGGACCAAAGCCGATCATCCATTCGTCTGCGGCGGCGCGGGGCACGCCAATGCGCAAGGGCTTGCGCGGAGCGTAATGGCTTTCGAGCTGGCCGGGGGCCTCAATGCGGGCGGGCCGGTCGTCGCCCTCGGCAAAGCGGTCAACCCGCCCCGGCTGCGGCCCGGCTTGCGTGCCGTCGGCCACCACGCCGTGAATCTGTGCGCTGGTGATGGGCCCTTGCCGCAAGATACTTGTCGAGCCGAACACTTCGCGCACGATCGTCGACTCGATGCCTCTGAGCGTCGGCCCATCGTCGATGACGAGCGGAATGCGCCCGTTTAGCCCGGCCATCACGTGCGCCGCGCGGGTGGGGCTGATGGATCCGCTCAGGTTTGCGGACGGGGCGGCAAGCGGCTTGCCCGTCACCTTCAGCAGCGCGCGCATCGCGCGGTGCGCGGGCACCCGGATCGCGATCGTGTCCAGCCCGGCCGTTACCAGCGAGGCGATGGCGCTGTGCCCCCGGAGCGGCACGACCAGCGTCAGCGGCCCCGGCCAAAAGGCATTAGCAAGCGCGCGGGCGCGGTGGTCGAAGGCGGCGAGCCGCTCGGCATCGTCAATGTCGGCCACATGCACGATCAGCGGGTTGAAGCTCGGCCGCCCTTTTGCCGCATAGACTGCGGCAACGGCGCGCGAATCGGTCGCGTCGGCGGCAAGGCCATAGACCGTCTCGGTCGGCACCGCGACCATGCCGCCGCTGGCGATTATTGCGGCCGCCTGCGCGATCGCATCGTCGCCGTAGCGTAAGCACAGCGTTTCCATCGGGGCATTTGGCGCGGTCATCAAGCGGGGCTATAGCTGCCGCCGCCCAAGGACAAGAGAGGAAAGCCGCCCGTGTTCACTGCCGCCATCAACGACCAGCGTTTTGTGCTGGAGCATATCGCCGGTATTGGCGCGCTTGCTTCGACTGATCGGTTCGCGGCCGCCGCCGATGATGTTGTCGAGGCCGTGCTGGAGGGTGTGGGCGCGCTTGCATCCGGCGAATGGGCGCCGCTTGCGCGCCTTGGTGACACGGTTGGCGCAACATGGACGCCCGACGGCGTGAAGATGCCGGCCGGGTTTGCTGACGCCTACCGCGCCTATGTGGAGGGCGGCTGGGGCACGATTGGCGTGGCCGAGCAATTTGGCGGGCAGGGGATGCCGTTCGTCATCCAAACCGCAGTGCTCGACACGCTGGGCGGCGCGAATATGGGGTTTGCGCTCGCACCAACGCTGACGGTGGGGGCAATTGAGGCCCTTTCGCATCATGGTTCGCCGGAGCAGCAGGCGCTCTATCTGCCAAAACTCGCGACCGGGGAATGGACGGGCACCATGAACCTGACGGAGCCACAGGCCGGGTCAGATGTGGGCGCAGTGCGCGCCAAGGCCGAGCCGCGTGGCGACGGCAAATGGAGCATTTCCGGCACCAAGATCTACATTTCGTTCGGCGACCATGACCTGGCCGAAAACATCGTCCACCTTGTGCTCGCGCGGACGCCCGATGCGCCGCCGGGGACGAAGGGGCTGTCGCTGTTCCTGGTTCCCAAATACCGGCTCGATGCGGATGGCAATCCGGGCGCGTTCAACGATGTCCGCGTGGTGTCGATCGAGCACAAGCTCGGCCTCCATGCCTCGCCGACCTGCGTGCTGTCGTTTGGCGACAATGGCGATTGTGTGGGCGAGCTGATTGGCACGGAACATGGCGGCATGCGCGGCATGTTCACGATGATGAACAACGCGCGGCTGAATGTCGGGCTGCAGGGCGTGCAGATTGCCGAAGTCGCAACGCAAAAGGCTGTCGCTTACGCACGCGAGCGGGTGCAATCGGCGCGCGCCGGGGCAGGGCGCGATCCGGTCGCGATCATCGAGCACCCCGATGTGCGGCGGATGCTCATGCGGATGAAGGCGCAAACCCAGGCGGCGCGCGCGCTGGTGTATCTGGCGGCCTCGTGCGTCGACCGGGCGACGCTGGGCGAGGAAGGCGCACAGGCGCGGCTTGATCTGCTGACCCCGCTTGCCAAGGCGCATGGCACCGACATTGGTTGCGAAGTGAGTTCGCTTGCCATCCAGGTGCATGGTGGCATGGGCTATGTCGAGGAAACGGGCATTGCCCAATGTTTTCGCGATGCGCGCATCACCCCGATTTACGAGGGCACCAACGGTATTCAGGCCGCTGATCTGGTCGGCCGCAAACTCAGCATGGATAATGGCGGCGTGCTGATCGCGCTGATTGCCGATATGCGCGCCGAGGCTGAAAATGCGGCCCTGCACGCGCTGATTGATGCGTGTGAAGAGGTTGCCCGCCGGCTGTTGACCGTTGACGTCGATGACCGGCTGGCGGCCAGCTATCCGTTCCTGACCATGCTGTCGACGGCAGTGTGCGGCTGGCTGATGGAGCGGCAGGGCCGGATTGCCGCTACCGCGAGCGGCGACCCTGAGTTTTTGGCGATGAAGGTTGCGACCGCGCGCTTTTATGTGGAGCAAATCGTGCCCGAAGCTATGGGGCTGAAGGCCGCGGCCATGGCACCTGCCGAGCTGCTCTATGTGCTGGCGCCCGAGGCGTTCGCTGCATGACCGACTGGTCGTGGTCGCCGCCTGCCGATAGCGGCATCACCATGCGGATGGTGCGCGCGAACGGCGTCGACCTGGAGCTTGCGGAACTGGCGGCAGCTGATGGCGGCGCTGACCGGCTGGCGTTGTGCGTCCATGGTTTTCCCGAGCTAAATTTCAGCTGGCGCTACCAGATGCCGGTGTTGGCGAGCCTTGGCTGGCGGGTATGGGCGCCCAACCTGCGCGGCTATGGTGCAAGCGACAAACCCGAGGGTATCGCGGCGTATCGGCTGAACACGCTGGTCGAAGATTTGGGTGCGCTGGTTGACCAGAGCGGGGCGAAAGAAGTGATGCTGATCGCGCATGACTGGGGCGCGATCATCGCCTGGCATTTCGCGATCAAGAAGGTGCGCCCGCTGGTCCGCCTCGTCATCATGAACGTGCCACACCCGATGGTCGCGCGGCGCGAACGCCGCAACTGGCGGCAATTGCGGATGAGCTGGTACATTTTTGCCTTCCAGATCCCACGCTTTCCCGAATGGCTTTTGGGGCGCGGCGGCGGGCGTGGCATCAAAGGGGCGATCTACAATATGGCGGTCGACAAGGCGCGGTTCGGCCGGGACGTGCTGAAGGTGTATGCCGATGCCGCGATACGCCCCGGCGCGCTTACCGCGATGGTCAATTACTACCGGGCACTCGTCCGCACGCCCGATTATGGTACGATTGGCGATGGCCGCATCGACGTGCCGACGCTGCTCGTCTGGGGCGAGGAAGACAAGGCGCTGGGTATCTGGTGCTCGCAAGGGACCGAGCAATGGGTGCCCAACATTACCGTGAAGCGATTCGCTGGCGTATCGCACTGGGTGCAGCAGGAAGCGCCTGAGGACGTCAACGCGGTGCTCACTGAGTGGCTATATTTTGCGACGGACGGATCAAAACTGTCCTAGAACTGCAATATTCAGTCGCAAATAATGGTTTGCATCATTGAAAAAACTGCAAAAGTGGGCTATCCTTTAAAACTGGCCGCGGTGTTGCCTGAGGTTCGGGGGAATGTTGGCCAAAGTTTTTGCCCGTCGAAATGCGACGCTTCTGTTGTCACTGGCAGCAGGAGGATCAGCCATTTTTGGTTCGGCGCTGCTTTCGAGCAGTGGCGGGCAACGGGCGGTTGCGGCCGCTTTGGCCGATCCGCGATCGGTGTTCGCCGCGCGTTCTCCGGGCGGGCGCGGCGCGGGAGCCACGTTGCAAACCAAGGCGCGCTTGACTGCATCGACGGCGCTGCCGACCGCAGGTGGAGGCGTCGCTTCCGGGCAGACGCCGCCGACGATTGCCGAGCGCGTGTTGAGCAACATCCGTTCCCGGCTGCCGAGCTTTTTTGCAACACCGCCGGGCCCAGCAGGGGCGCCGCCTGCCAATGTGCAGACACCGCAAGGCGGCACGTCCGCCCCGGGAGCCGCAGCGCTTGGGCCAGCAGCAACAGGCGGCGGGGCGCCAGCCACGGCGCCGGGCGGATCACTCCCCGGTGCAGGCAGCGGGCCGGGGTTTGCGCCATCGACCGGATTTGCGCCACCTGATGGCGCAGCAGTGATTCCCGGGGCAGGCGGTGCAGTAACGCCACCGGCTGGTGGAACAGTGACGCCACCTACCGGGGGCACCGGCGCGCCGCCGACGGGCGATCCCGCGACGCCGCCACCGACGAGCGGCCCGGGTACGCCGACGATCATCATTCCGGTCACGCCGCCCACCACCACGCCGCCAGCGCCGCCGGTGGGCGATCCGGCGACGCCGCCACCGACGAGCGGCCCGGGTACGCCGACGATCATCATTCCGGTCACGCCCCCGCCCACCACGCCGCCGATGCCGCCGGTGGGCGATCCCGCGACGCCGCCGCCGACGAGCGGCCCGGGTACGCCGACGATCATCATTCCGATCACGCCCCCGCCCACCACCACGCCGCCGATGCCGCCGGTTGGCGATCCGCCTGTGCCGCCGACGAGCGGCCCACCCACCGGCAATCCGCCTACGCCACCAACTGGCGATCCTGGAACGCCTCCACCATCACCACCGCCTCCGCCGACCGGTGGCGACCCAGGCACTCCACCGCCGCCGCCTCCGCCGACCGGTGGCGACCCAGGTAACCCGCCGCCACCACCGCCACCGCCACCGCCGACCGGTGGCGACCCAGGTAACCCGCCGCCACCACCGCCACCGCCACCACCGCCACCGCCACCGCCTCCACCACCGACCGGTGGCGACCCGGGCACTCCGCTGCCTCCACCCGTGTCCGGCGTGCCGGAGCCATCGACCTGGGCCTTTATGATCGCAGGATTTTTTGCGCTGGGCGGCGCGTTGCGTCGGCGTGGTGCTGCACCCCGCTCCGGCATCGCGTCCTTTCGTAACGTCCGGCGCGGCCGCGCGGCGGGCGGTTCTGCGGAGGATCGCCCATTGGGTGGTGCCCCGGCCGACGTGCCACGGTGAGGGGTGCGTATTGCGGCTGCCTTGCTGCTGATGATGTTCGTTGCGCTGCTCGTTGCGCCGGTTGGGAACCGCGCGTCACCGATTGATGATGCCGTCGCGGTCGCAGCGGCGTCAGCGCCCGGCCCGCGCATTTCCTACCCCGCGGGCAAACGACCGCAACTCACCCTGCCAAACGGCAGCCGTGCCGCGATTCGGAGCCTGTTGAACATCGCCGCGCCAATGAAATTTGGTGATTTTGTGTGGAATGATGCTGGCGTGCCACCGGGGCCGGCCTGGGTCCGCGTCGATCTTGCGCGACAGACGCTCTCGGTTTTTCGGGCCGGGCACGAGATTGGAGCGGCCGTCATCCTGTACGGCGCCGACTCCAAGCAGACGCCGATTGGGGTTTTTCCCATTCTGGAGAAGGCCAAGGAGCATCGTTCATCAGTTTACGATGCCGACATGCCGTTCATGCTGCGGCTCACGGGGGATGGGGTCGCGATCCATGCCAGTCAGGTCCGCGGCGGCTATGCTACGCATGGATGCGTTGGAGTACCTTTCGAGTTTGCGCGCCATCTTTTCAACGAACTTAAAGTAAAAGACCTTGTCGCGATTGTTGGCGGCGGCAGTAAAATCAGCTGAATTACATATTAACCGATATTTTGTTGAAGATTGGCGGCTGCCCATGTGCAGGACCAGTATATTCTAAGTTAATCCGCAAATAACTTAAGCGTTTAATGTAGCAAAGAGGCAGGCGTGGAATAACTCCCGATGTTATTTGGGAGTTTCGTAAGCCATGGCCGCTACGTCACTGTGGACTGTTGTATCGCGACTTTCGATGGTCGCTGTGTGCCCGCTTGTGCTGGGGGCTACCGGGTACACAACGAACATGCCTGACCGGGTCGTGGCCGCGCAGAATGTTGAGCGCCTGGCGCTTGGGCTGCAGCCGCTGCGCTGGAACGCAAAGCTCGCTCATTCGGCGCAGCAATGGGCGGATCATCTCGCCGCCACTGGCACTTTTGAGCATGCCGCGGAAAATGAGGAAGACCCCCAGGGTGAGAATCTGTGGGCCGGGACCAAGGGCTATTTCCCGATTGAGGCGCGGGTGGCCGCTTGGGCGCGGGAAAAGCGATATTTCAAGCGCGGCACCTTCCCCAACAACAGCATGACTGGCCGCGTCGAGGATGTTGGCCACTATACGCAAATGGTATGGCGTGACACGCTGCAGGTCGGTTGCGCCACAGCGACCGGCCCGGTCGAGGACGTGCTGGTGTGCCGCTACAGCGATGCCGGCAATTACATTGGCGAAGTGCCATTCTGACATGAGGCGCGGTGCGAAGCGGATTGCCCCCGACCCCCGGGCGTCTGGCCAGACCGGCGCGCCGGTACCCAAATCGCCCTTGCGCAACGCCTCAATTGGGGTAGCGTTGCTGGCGGTCCGGTCAGATGGACGGACGCGGGGCACTATCAACCCCTAATATGGTCCGCTATCGTGCAGGCAGGGTCGTGGCGACAGTGCCTGGTCGGGAGCCCGGTTTTGAGTTTTTTGCGTATCGGCGAGGGCCCGGCGGCAGTTTGCAGTTTCCGGCACCTGATTTCATCAAGCGCTGAGAACCTCGGCTGTTGATCAGCCTTTCGCTCGCCGTGTTGCCGCTGCTGGTGTGCGATCCTGTTGCTGGCGGTGCGGGTATCGTGTTGGCTGCGCCGATCGAGGCGTGCGCCCAATCTTCCGTTGTTCTGGCGCTGACAGGCGGCAACGGCACCGTGGCCGGCAACGACACGGCACCCAGCAAAGACGCCGCACCTAGCAACGGCACTGCCCTCGAGGAGGCGCCGGCTTCGGGGCCATTACCGAGTGCGCCTCTGGTTATCACCGATGACGGTGACGTCCAGGCCGCAGCGCCGGCAGCGCCCCAATCAGGGCCTGACAAGCCAAATCCTGTCGCGGACCCGGCCGACATCATCGTTTGGGCGCGCCATGCTGCGCCCCCCGGCGACCCGCTGGAATCAGTGAACATGAAGGCCTTTGAGCTGACGCAGGAAGTAGACCAAGCAGTCGTCCGACCAGTGGCACTCGCCTTTGCCAAGACCGTCCCGGGGCCGGTCCGTGACGGTTTGGGCAACGCGCTCACCAATTTGCGGGAGCCGGTGGTCTTCCTGAATTACATGCTGCAGCACAGGATCGGCAAGGCAGTCGAGACGCTCAGCCGGTTTGTCATCAACTCAACACTGGGTGTGGCCGGGCTGTTCGACATTGCCAAGCGCCGGCCGTTCAAGCTGCCGCGCCGGCCCAATGGACTTGCCGATACACTTGGCTTTTACGGGGTGCATGCCGGGCCCTTCCTGTTCCTGCCGCTGGTCGGCCCGATCACGCTGCGCGATCTTGCTGGCGGGCTGGTGGATCGGCTGGTGGTGCCGACCTTCTTTGGCAAGCCGTTCAACCGGTTGTATTTTACGGTCCCGACCGGTCTGTTCGCCGAGCTCGATCACCGCGCCGCATTCGACGATCAGCTAAAGACGCTGCACAAGGACCCGGCAACGGCTTACGCTGCAACCCGCGCCTTCTACCTGCAGCGGCGTGAGGCAGAAATTGAAGCGCTGCACTCGCGACACCGCAAACCGAAAAGCGCTGCATCTGTGCCCGGCGGCGCCGCTGCTCCTGCGCCCGACGTGCCCCAGCCAAAGCCCGATGCAACGTCACCAAAGCCGGACGGGCCCCTGGCAACTCCCCGTTAGGCGACTTCGCCGTCGATAAGGTCAGCGGCGCTGAGCCCGAGCAAGTCGATATGGTCGCGGATTTTGGGCCACATCGTTCCCAAAAAATGGTCGCGTTCAGCCTCGCGCAGCTTTTCAGCGGCGCCCGGCAGCACGAACATGCCAACCCCGCGCCGCACCTCTACATAGCCATCGTCCTGAAATCGCTGATAGGCCTTGGCAACCGTAAGCGGGTTTGCCCCATGCTCTGCCGCCAGCGCCCGCACCGACGGAAGCTGGTCACCGGCGCGAAACTCGCCGCGCAGCACCGCCGCGGAGATTGTCTGGCGCAAACGGATGTAGACGGGACTTTCTTCGGTGTTCAGCGCTGACATGGTGCTTTAATACAGCAATTGCCGAAGAGTGCCAACCCCTATGCTTTCCACTCGGCGATGATACGCCCCAGTTCGGGCCGGGCGCGCTCTTCAAGCGCGCGACCGGGGGAGCCGATGAACAGAAACCCGGCGATCTTTTCGGGCGCTGACCCAAACGCATCACGCACGGCATCTGCGTAAGCGGGCCACCCTGTAAGCCACCCACCGACAAACCCCATGGCGGTCGCGGCATGGAGCAAGTTCATGCAGGCGGCACCCGCTGAAAGCTGTTGTTCCCAAACTGGAATCTTGCTTTCCGGCTTGGGCGATGACAGCACGACGACAAGTGCTGGCGCTTGGTGCGCGAATTGCTCCATGGCCTCGATTTCGAGCCTGGCCGCGTCCGGGCGTTCGGCTAGATATGCCGCGGTAATCACGCCAGCCAGCCGCGCGCGCGCGGTACTCGGCACGATCACGAAGCGCCACGGGGCAAGCTTGCCATGGTCAGGGGTGCGCGCCGCCATCTCCACCATCGCGCGCAATTGGGCGGCATCGGGGCCCGGCGCGATCATATCGCGGGGCCGGCCGGAGCGGCGCGAGGCAAGGAGCGTAAGCGGCGTCGAGCGATCATTGAGCATGATGCGAGCCATAGCCTTGCGCGGGCGCCGGTTACAGTCACTTTATCGGCGGGTTACGGCACCGGTTTACAGGCCCGGTTTTGCCGCTAGTCTTGCGCCCGCAACCGCTGCCGCGTGCCGAGCAGCTACAATTGTTTCAGGGAGCGTACCCAGATGGAAACCCCAACCGCCGATTCCCCTCGGGAACCGGACATCAGCCATATCAACCCGACGTCTGGTGAAACCTGGTTTGGCCACCCCCGCCAGCTTGCGCGGCTGTTCTCGACCGAGGCGATGGAGCGGTTCGGCTATTATGGCATGCGCGCGCTGCTCACCTTGTATCTTGCGCAGCATTTCCTGTTCAGCGACACAACGACGACCGGCATTTATGGCGGCTTCACAGCGCTCGTCTACCTAACGCCGCTAATCGGCGGTCTGATGGCCGATAGGTTCCTGGGCTCGAAGCGGTCGGTCAAGTTCGGCGCCATCATGATGTCGCTTGGCTATCTTACCCTGTGTTTCGGCGGCCAGCCTGCCAAACCTTTCGCGACGATTGAGGGCCAGCGCTATGAAGTGAGCGTTAAGGGCACTGGCGAGGCGCGCCAGCAATTCGTCGTCGATGGCAATCGCCAACTGCTTATCAAGGGAAATGACGACAAGACCGTGTCGCTGCTTGACGGCGCCGGCAAGGAAGCCCGGCGTGTCGCCGTTGGCGGTTTCGAGGCGGGGGGAGAGCGCGCGCCGCTGTCGGTGTTTCTGCTGCTTATCGGGCTGGCGCTCGTGACCATCGGCAACGGTTTTTTCAAACCCAACATTTCGACGATGGTGGGCGCGCTATATGCGCAGGGCGATCGGCGGCGGGATGCCGGCTTCACCATTTTCTACATGGGCATCAACCTTGGCTCGCTCTTTTCGCAAATTCTGTGCCCGGTACTTGCGGTTGGCATGTTCGGCTGGGGCGGGCTAGGCTGGTGGGCCGGGTTCGCGCTGGCCGCGGCGGGGATGCTGGTATCGTGGCTGCTGATCCAGTTCGATGGCGGCAAGCTCGACGGCATCGGGGATCGCCCTGCCGACGCGCCCGCCAACCGCGACTGGTTCATCTATATCGGCGCGATGCTCGCCATCCCGGTCGTCTGGCTGCTGTTCACCAACCTGATGAATTACGTTCCGCCGACCGAGGGCACCGGCATTATCGGCTATTTCCTCGGGCTGCCCGTAATGGGCAAGATCATGTTCGGGACGTTCCTTGTCAGCGTGCCGGGCATCCTGATCTGGTCGTTCGTGAAGGGATCGCGCCAAGAGTTCCAGATGATGCTGGCGGCGATGGTCCTTATCACCTTCAACACCGTGTTCTGGACGCTGTTTGAACAGGCCGGGTCGTCGCTCACCTTGTTTGCCGACCGCAACACCGATCTGTCCGTGTTCGGGCTGTTCTCCATCACGGCAGGGCAGACGCAGTTTTTCAACGCGCTGTTCATTGTTCTGCTCGCGCCGGTGTTCAGCATCATGTGGAACAGCATGGCGAAGCGCGGGATTGAGCCGACCATCCCGATCAAGTTCGGCATCGCGCTGATGGGCGTTGGCGTGGGCTTCCTGATTCTCGTCTGGGGCTCGCACTTCGCGGGCCCCGATTACAAGGTTGGGCTGTGGTGGCTCGCCGGGCTGTACCTCGTTCATTCGATTGCCGAATTGTGCATCTCGCCGGTTGGCCTGTCGATGATTACCAAGCTGTCGATCGCGCGGATCGTGGGCATGATGATGGGCGTCTGGTTCCTGTCAATTGCGGTCGCCCAATATGTCGCGGGGATCGTCGCGCAGTTCGCGAGCGTGGAGACGGTAGGCGGGCAGGTCACCAATCTGAAGGTGAGCCTCGACACTTATGTCGGCGTGTTCACCACCATCTCCGAGATTTCGATCGCGCTCGGCGCCCTGCTGCTGCTGCTGTCGTTCCCGCTCAAGAAATGGATGCACGGCGTCAAGTGATGGCCTAGGCTTGCGCTCAGATACTTTCATGGGAGCAGGCGATGGACGGCACAATGATGGTAGCAGTGGCGGCGGCGAGTTTCGTCGGCACGCATTTCCTGATGTCTCACCCGTTGCGCGCGCCGCTCGTTAAGGCGCTGGGCAATGGCGGGTTCATGGTTGCCTATTCGCTCGTTGCTTTTGCGACGCTTGGATGGATGGCGCAGGTCTATAAGGCCGCGCCTGCGACTGCGCCTTTATGGGCGGTTGGCGACGGGTTATGGGCGTTTGCGACGCTCATCATGCTGGTGGCCAGCATCTTGCTGATGGGCTCGCTGATTGGCAACCCGGCGCTGCCTGGCCCGGTGACCGATGCGCCCAAGGAAGCGCGCGGCGCCTTTGCCATCACCCGCCACCCGATGATGTGGGCAATGGCGCTGTGGGGCGTCGCTCATATTCTGGTGTTTCCCGTCGTCGCCAACATTTACCTGTCGGTGGCCATCATCGTGCTGGCGCTTGTCGGCGCGGCGCTGCAGGACAAGAAGAAGGAAAGCCTTCAGACCGAGCGCTGGAGGGCATGGGAATCGCGCACCGGCTTCTGGCCATTTGCTGCTATCGCGGCGGGCAAGGCGCGGTTCGGGGGCTTCCGCCCGCATGATTTGGCGGGTGGCCTGGTGATCTGGCTGGTCGCGACCTGGGGCCATATGCCAGCGGCGGGGGTCGCCGCCGGTATCTGGCGCTGGTTCTAGATTCTTGGTTTCCCGCCTTTTTCCGGGCTGTTCGATGTTTCCATCTCACCTGAAAAGGTTCTAGGCGACGTCGCGCCCGCGCCGGGCAAGGGTTGCGGTCACCGCTATGTCCATCGTCACATTGCCGACCGTGCGCATGATGTCAGGGAAAGTCTCGATGGCGACCAGCAGGCCAAGCGGGGCAATTGGGACGCCCATGGCGGCGGCAATCGGCGCGATTGAGCTGATATAGCTGATCGAACCGGGCAGACTGACGGAGCCCATGGTGGTGATTGCCGCAACCGCCACGCCCGCCGCCAGCGACGCCGGGGTCAGCGGCACGCCGAACCAGGCCGCGACATAAATCGCAACAGCGAGGTTCATCGCCGGGCTGGTCGCCCGGAACACAGCGACCGCGAGCGGCAGCACGACGCCGGCCTCGGCTTCCGTAACCCCAAGCGCCATCGACCCTTTGAGCATGGCGGGCAGCGAGGCGAGCGAGGATTGCGTGCTGAGCGCGACCGACTGCGCCGGGAGCGCTGCACGCACGAACCGGCCAAGCCCGACCCCGCCGCCGATGACGCCAATCGGAAACGCCGCCAGCCACACGATGCCGCCCACTGACGTTACCACCAGAACATAGTGGAGCAGCGCGCCGAAGGCTGCGGTGCCGACCTTTGCCCCCACCACCAGCGCCAGCGCGCCCACCCCCAGCGGCGCCAGCCACAACACCCAGCCGATAACCACCAGCATGGCGTCTGCAATCGCCTGGAACAGGTTGGTCAGCGCCAGCCGTTGCGGTTGCGCCAGCCGGGTAATCGCAAATGCAAATGCCAGCGTGAACACAATGAGCGGCAGGAAGGAGTCGTTGGCCGCCGCGCTGATCGGGTTTGACGGGACAATGGCGGCAACGAACTCGCTTAACGGCGGCACCGCGCTTATGGGCTTTACGTCGACCAGCGCGCCTTTCATTGCCTCGGCAGCAGCGTTGGGAATCGGCCAATAGTCCAGCAACAATGGTGTGACGAACGCCGCCATGATGGTCGCCAGCCACAACAGGATGACGAATGCGGCCATCGCGCGCCCTGCGAGCCGCCCGGCCCGCGCGGCGTCCGCTGTGGACGCGACCCCGATCACCAGCAACGACACGACCAGCGGCACGATCGTCATTTGCAGGCCGTGGAGCCAGGCGGTGCCGATGGGTTGCGCAACATCGA
>JBJXEC010000023.1:0-3356 GCA_046155125.1 Sphingomonas sp.
AGATTGCGCTGGCAAAGGCCCAGGCAACATGCGTTCCCATGTTGAGCGCGCGGGCCCGGGTGTAGATCCTCACCCACCAGAGAAGGATCGAGGCCGTCAGGAAGGCGCCGGCCAGGATCCACCAGCCACCCTTTGCCAAAGGCACGAATGGCGAGAAGCCCCATTCGGGCCCCGGCGGCTCAAGCGCGAGCCAAGGCAGCTGCCGCACGAACTGGATCGGGTTCCAGCCGACCGAAGCCCACATGTTCAGGCCGATGATCTCGAATGCGATGAACCCGCAAACCAGCGCGGCGACGCCGAGCTTACCGAGGTAAATCGGGCCGATCTGCGCGTTGCCGAGCTTGCCAATCCAGTAGTTGAAGCCGCCAGCCGCGGTCCGCGGCCCGTCTTCACGCGGCAGGGGAATGCCCGCTTCGGGAACCCCGCGCAGCTGAACCTGGGTGAAGATATTCTGATAGCTTGCCATGTCGGTATCTCCCCTCAGGACCAGATCGGCAGATTGAGCCACCACGTCCACCATTCGGGCCAGCCGCGCGTCCAGAACGGACCGCTGATGATGATGCACACCGCGCTCCAGAAGCCTGCCGAGAGCGCGAGGAACAGGCCGACCCGGTGGATGCCGAGTGTGCCGACCGAATAGCCGATGATGTCGCGGAAGAAGGTGTCTTCATATTCGGGCGATTTCACTTCGCCGCGCACGCCGTTTGCGCCCTTGGGCGGATTGACCGCGGACAGGATCAGCGAACCGTGCAGCGCGAGGGCGAGCGTCGTCGTGAAGAAGAAGCTCACGGCGATCATATGCGCCGGATTATAATGGAAATGCAGATACTGGTATCCAGTGTTGGACACCCAATCGAGGTGGCTGAAAATCCCGTAAGGAAAGCCAAAGCCCCAGGCACCGAGCAGCATCGGCCGGATAACGACCAGGCTGATATAGGCGAAAATCGCCATGCCAAAGGCCGCCGGCACATGATAACCCATGCCAAGCTTACGGGCGATCTCCACCTCGCGCAGCGCCCAGGACACAAACGCCCCGACCGCGCAAATGGTGATGATCTGCCAGAAGCCGCCCGCCTTGAGCGGTGCCAGGCCAAGCCCGTAACTGATATCGGGCGGCGCAATGTTGATGAGCCAGGGGTTCCAGGTGCCGCCTTGCGAGGCCGCATACAGGACAAGCGCTGTACCAAGCCCGGCGAAAAACGCCGTCGTCAGCCCGAAAAAGCCGACATAGAAAGGCCCGACCCAAAAGTCGAACATATCCCCGCCGACCAGCGTGCCGCCCCTCACCCGATATTTTCGCTCAAAGCTCAACAGTGCCATGGACCGCTCCTTCTCCCGCCGATGGTCAGCGAGATGGCCACAAATTTGGTGGCGGAGGTGTGGACGCGGCCTGGGTGCACCATGCACCGGTCAGACCACGCCCGCCCCGCCGTTCAGCAACGGCGCAAACGCTGCGCCGCCAATACAGGGGCCGCGCCCCCAGCGACTGCTCAGGTAGCAGGCGCCCCAGACGTAACCGCCGCTGCCGCCGCTGGCGGATTTGGCGCTTCGAGCCAGTTGTACCGGTTCGTGCTGAGCAGGATGAAATGAATGAGGATGGCGAGCGTGAACAGGAACACGGCAAGCGCCGTCAACACCCTGCGGCCATCGAATGTTACCCACATTCTCCACATGATAAGCTCTCCTGATTATACCTTGGCGGCGACAACGGGCGCGGTTGCAGGTGCGGCCATCGCCATGCCTGCCTTGTACGGCTCAGTGCCCGGGAACCATGGACGCCACATCCACACAAGAATGTGCGCAATCACGGCAACCGTGACAAAAAAGGCCATGCTGGCCGCAAACAGTTTGTGAAACTCCTTGGCTTCGTCGGGCGTCATATAGGTGCCCGGCCCCAATCTTTCGTCTGACATATCGGTCATTCCTTCGTCTGTGTTCTACCCGACGAGATCTGGCGCGCGGCACGCGTCCCCCGGGGGTATCCGCGCAGTGCTGGGCACCACGAGGATCGGTTGAGCCGCTGGTCGCGGCAAATGGCGTACGGGGCGGTCATGCCCCGCGACTTTCAAGCACGGCATCGGCAAGGCGCTGCGCCGAAACGCGCGCCTCCCCTGCCCGGCGCGCGCCGCGTTCGGCCGCGTCACGAATGCGTTTGGCAGCAGAGATGCGCACCAGCACCGGCTCGCGCTCGACAACAGCGTCGAGCTCGGCCTTGGCATCGTCTTCCCACATCAGCTCGCGCTCCATGCGCGCAGGCGTTGCCTCAACCTTGTCGAGCTGGCCGGCCAGCGGCAGAATGTGGAACAGCGCGTCGAACAGCGCGTTGCACACTTCCTGAATGAGATAGGTCGCACCCGAATAGCCCATGAACGGCGTGCCCGTGTGCCGGCGGATGACGGCGCCGGGGAAACTCGCCGGGATATACACCCCGCGTGCGCCCGTTTCCGCCATGTACATCCGCTCGTTATAGCTGCCGAACATGACCAACGGCGGGGTGGTGCGGATGGCGTCCAGCACCGCCTGATTGTCAGGCTTTACACCCGCTGTGCGGCGGAAGCTGAACGCGCAGGGCAGCCCCATGTCGTTTTCAAGGAAATTGCGGATGCCGCGCTCATAGGTTTCGGTCGCCACCACAGCAAAGCTCGCCGTGCCGAAAAAGTCCTGCGTTACCGAGCGCCACAAATCCCATAGCGGCTTGATCGTCGTGTGCTTTTCGCGCTCGATGAACGGCTCAGGATCAAGGTTCAGCAGCTCGCCCAGCTTGCGCAGGAACAGCGTGGTGCTTTCCAGCCCAATCGGTGCTTGCAGATAGGGCCGCTCCAGCGCCTCGCACAGCCCGCGCCCAAACTCGCGGTACATGCAGACATTGACATGCGCGTTGGCGAGCTTTTTCACATCGGCCAAATGGCTGCCGAGCGGAAACACCATGTTGATGTCAGCGCCAATGCCTTCCACCAGCCGGCGGATTTCGGCGAGGTCGCTCGGCATGTTGAAGCTGCCATACATTGGCCCGATGATGTTGACGCGCGGGCGCTCGCCCTCTTTCAACACCTTGGGGCTAGGCACTTTTTTCGGGCCGAACTGCGTCCATAGCCACGTAAGCGCGCGGTCACCCGACTGCCACTGATCTTCATCAATGGTGCGCGGCAAAAAGCGCTGGATGTTGGTCCCTTCAGGCGTCACCCCGCCGCCGATCATCTCAGCGATGGAACCAGTGACGACTACGGCCGGCAGATCAGGATCGAGCGTCTTCCACGCCCGCTTCATCGCGCCCTCCGTGCCGTCGCGGCCAAGCTCCTGCTCGCCAAGCCCCGTCACGACGATGGGCAGCTCGTGCGGCGGCAAGCCATCAGTAT
>JBJXEC010000024.1:0-11662 GCA_046155125.1 Sphingomonas sp.
CGGCTGTAATGCCGCAACCTCGATTTGAGCGGCGCGCCCGGAATACGCGGCTGGTCGGGGTCAATCTCCCAGGGGTGAAAGTAGAATATCGCTGGCTTGCCCTCACCATCATTGACCTGGCGCACAGCCCAATCTGTAAAAGCACCAGGAAACAGGCGAAAAAAGCCGCCGCCCGTCGCCATGCGCCGCTTGCCCAGTTGCGCGACGGTCACCGGCATTTCAATGAGTGGCGAATCTGCAAGGGGACGAAAGCTGAAGCGGGGCGCCTCCGGCCAGCCATAATGATCATGCGCGAGCGGGGCGACGCTGGAGGAATAACGATAGCCTTCCTCAGCCAGTATCGGGTGCGCCCAGGGCGCGCGCGCGTCGATGGAAAAGCTTGGCGCGCGGTAGCCGGTAATAGCGACGCCCGCCGCTTCCTCAATCGTGTCGCGCGCGGCGCGGATGTCGGCGCGAAATTCCTCCGCCGTCAAACTGAAGACGCGTTTGTGATCCCAGCCATGGCTCGCAATTTCGTGGCCTTGGTCGACAATCCGCCGGATCAACGCGGGGTAACGCTTGGCGACCCAGCCAAGCGTGAAGAAGGTTGCCTTGACATTGGTTTCCCCAAACAGATCGAGTACCGCCAATGTATTGTCCTCGACCCGGTGCGGCCACGCGCCCCAATCGTCGCGAGCAATGACGTTCTCGAACGCGCCGACCTGGAAATAATCCTCGACGTCTACTGACAGCGCGTTGCGCACGGCAGTTCCCTTTCAATCAGGCAGCAGAACCGGTGAAGGTCGACAGATCGGGCCGTTGACCATCGCTTTCAACCCAATCCACCAGCAAGGTCAGCACGCGGCGGAGCGCCGCCTCCTGATCCTCTACCCGTGCCTCCAACGCGGCAATCCGTGCGTCAGGCGAAGTACCGGCGATGGGCGATGGTGCGACCAGCGGGTCGGTGGCCAGAGCATGCTCCGATCGTTCCGAGTCTTCGCCAGCCCGTTCGGGTATTGCAGGGCTGCAAGATGGGTTACCCGCCACCTCAGCCACAATCGCAACGATAGGGGCATCAGGCGCACTTGGCGCGATATTCAGCGGTGCGCCAAGCGGCGGCGCGTCTGCACCGGCGTGCAAGATGATGGGCGCGGCCAAACAGACACCGTCATCGACAGGCGCCGTCGTGGCATCGTCGGATGGCCGCCAATTATGCGGCACCGGCACGTCTGCTGGAATGCTCTGGACCAGCGGCGTGGTCTCTTCAGGCGCGGCAACACCAGTGAAACCGGTAAATTGATCAGGCGCGGGTGACTTGGCGACCTCATCGGCACCATCGCCAATATCAACCCCGCCGACATCGCGAACCGCGGCATGATCGCCCGCAATATCCGCGATGACCGTGTTTACGACATTGGCGTCGATCACCTCGCACCCCTCGACCGCGCCAAACAGCATGACACGGCCAGCCAGCTGGTTCAGCCGCCGGGGTACCCCGTCGGATCCGTCGAAAAGCGCATCGAAAGCGTCAGCGGTGAAGTTCGGGCGCCCTTCCCAACCGACAACCTGCAGCCGGTGGAGGACATAGGGCTCGATCTCGCGGCGGCCCATTGGCTCGAGATGGTGGATCGCAATGATCCGCTGGCGCAACTGTTCGAGCCGCGACGAACCGTTAAGCCGTTCGCGAAAGTCCGGCTGGCCGAGCATGAAGATCTGCAGCAGCGCATGGCCGCCAGCCTGGAAGTTAGAGAGCATCCGCAGTTCTTCAAGCGCAGAGATGGCAAGCGCCTGTGCCTCGTCAACGATCAGCAACGTGCGCCGCCCGGTCCGAGCGACGGCATGAAGCTGGCGCTCGATGCGATCCAGCAGTTGCGCTTTGACCAGCCCGGCACAATCAACGTCAAGGCCGTGTGCCACCAGACGCAGCAAATCATCAGCGTCGATTTGCGTCGACACGAGCTTGATAACGTGGAGCTGCTCGCGGTCGATGCTCGCCATCAAATGGCCGACAAGCGTTGTCTTGCCGGCGCCGATATCGCCAGTCACGACGATGAAACCTTCGCCCTGACTCAGGCCATAGCCGAGATACGCCATCGCCTTGCGGTGCGTGGCGGACTCGAACCAGAAGCGCGGGTCAGGCGTTAGCTGGAAAGGGCGGCCCCGCAGTCCATAGTGATCGTCATACATTGCAGTCATCCCGTGCCGCGCCGCTGAGCGCCGCTGCCAAGTGTTGATCGGTCAGAACGAATAGCGCGCGCCCAGCAGCGCCTCGAGCGAGACGGTGCGCAGCCCAAGGCCGTTGTTCGCACCGTACACCCCAAGCGACGCCCGCGTCCCCAGCCGCCCGAAATTGTGGGACAGCGACCCGACGGTTCCCGCACTATAAATGCTGCCGGCGCCGCGAATGCCGCTGGTGTAGTAATTGAAGAAGGAATTGATGTTCACCGTCGTGTCGCGGTCCAGCGAGTGGGCAAAGAATGCCTGCGCATAATAGCTCTCGTCGGTGATGGCATCGATCGAGAACCCGGCATTGCGTGGCGCCGAGAAGCGCCGATTGGCGTAGCCGGCGCCAAACCCGATCGTTGTACGGCCCTCGGTGTAGGTCACCACACCATCGACCCCGCGTGCGCGATATACCGATGTCGAAATCGATTGGAGCACGCCGTTCAGGCAATTGCCGGCAGCGCCGCCCTGTGCCCCAAACACACAACCGTTAAAGTTTCCGCTGAGTGGGTCGGTGTTCGGGGTAAAGCTGGTCGACACGTTTGACAGCCCGCTGCGAAGTTGGCGGCCAAATGTCTGCACGCCGTCATAAACGCCAACGCGAACCGCAACCTTGCGGCTCGCCTGATAATTCACCGAGCCCGTAAAGCTGAACGAGCCATAACGCTCCCCTGCCCGTGCTTCGACAACGGTGCGGGCCGATGGCCGCCAGATTACACCGGCATCGTAATATATCCCGTCGAACTGATAGGCGATGCGCGGCGCCGATGCGTTATCCGTGACGAACCGGCCGCGTCTATCCAATACGGGCTGGCCATTGGCATCGAACAGCGCGTTGCGCTGCGTTGCAAGGATGTTTTCATACCCGACGCCCGCGGTCAGCGCGAGGCTGCGGCTCACGGGATACAACACGTCGCCCCGACCATATTTCCCCTCATAGGTCTGGCGGAGCTGCCCGCCATCCTCGCGGTCAAAGGCACCACTGACGGTAACGCCGACCGGAAGCACTGCTCCGGACTTCAGGTTGAGGCTTAGCTGCGCCTGATGATTGCGCACGCTATCAAAAGTGTCGAGCCGCGGCTGACCGACGGCGAGCGCGTCGACGATGGTTGGCGATTCGACCTTGGTGTAGCCAAAGCGATAGCCGCCGCTGACACCCACAGGGCCGATATGCGTGCCAATGGTTGGCCCGGCATAAAAAGAATAGAGCTGGCTGATATTGCTGACATTGCCGTTAAGCAGGCCTGGCGCGGACCCGCGAATGTCGCTCCGCGCGCGCGTTGCAAGGGCCCCGCCCTCAAGCGACACGCCCGAGCCGACCCGAACAGCGGCGCGGGCCAGCCCCTGATGAATATCCTGATCGGCCAGCGCCCGGCTCTCGGAAAAGCGGTGCTCATACCGGTAGCTGACTTGCACTTCCGTGCGGCGTGACTGGAGCGAAACGTCGACACCGGCGGCAACGCTGGTATACGTCAGCAGGTCGGATCCGTTGTTCAAGTCAGCGGTCAGCACCTGCCCCACTTCGATATAAGGGGTGATGCGCTTTTCGCGCGCCTCGGCGGCGGTCGCCGCGCAGGCGCCGGTTACAGCGATGACGACGATAGGTGTTAGACGGCTCATTATAGCCCCTCCTGCGGGTAATAATTGCCAAAGCGGCGGCTCCCGGTGGTGAAGGACACCCCGTTGAGGAGCAGTTGAATTTGGTCGCACCCGTCGAGCAGGCCAATCGCCTCGCGCAGGTCGCCGTCGCTGGTGCGGTCGGCACGCACGACCATCATGATCTGGCCGACATGCAGCGCGAGCGTAGCCGAGGTGGATGCCGCAAGCGCGGGCGGCGAGTCCATGATGATGATCCGGCGCGGATCAGCGGCCAGCAACGCACCCAGCACCGCCGGCGTCCGGTCGCTCGCAAGCAATTCGGTATCCTGAATTGTCCTGCCGCCCGTCGGCAACAGGCTGAGCTGCGCAATATCGGTTGCAACAACGTGCTGCTCAGCGTCGCCATCGGGGTCTGCCAACGCATCCAGCAACCCCGGGCTATCGCCCAGGCCAAGCCGCTTCATGACGTCTGCCTTGGCGAAATCAGCGTCAACAAGCAGGACGTCGACATCCTTTTCCGCCGCCATGGAAATCGCCAGGTTGATCGCGCAGAACGTCTTGCCTTCTTCCGGGTGTGCCGAGCTGACCAGAATGATGCGGCTGTGGTCGCCCTGCTTGCCAGCCATGGTCTGCATCGTGAGGAGAAGGTGCCGCTTCACGAGCCGAAACTCTTCTGCGAGCAAGCCAATCGGCGCGCCTGGAACCAGCAAGCTCTGCTGGCTTAAACGGTCGCGGTCGATAGCGACGCGGCGGCTGGGGGCTGCGCCGCGCGTCGATGCTGACGCTTGAACCGCTGGTGCGGCGACAGGTGGCTGGACCGCCGGTTCCCGATATTCCTGCAAATGCGCGGTGGTGTCGACGGCGGGCGCATTGCTTCTCCCCCCCTTGCGGAAGGCCGCGTCAAAATCATAAACGCTCGCAGCGCGCTCGAGCAGGGAACCGCGACTGAGCTTTGGACCGGGTGCGTTCATGCGGCTAGCCCCCGTTGCAGAAATTCCACCCCGATAAGCGCCACATACGCGGCAGCGAGGCCAGCCGTGCCGCCGATGAAATATCGAAAATACTGGCGCGCTCGCCGGGTCTCTGCCTCAGACCGCAACAAGGTGATCGAACCGATGACTGACATGCCGCTCAGGCTCGCAAGCTTGGCAGGCGTTGCAAAGCTCGTGCGCAGCTGACCGAGCGCGAAGCTTGCGCCAACACCGGCGCAAAGCCCGGCGACCAGCATCCCCGTAAGCAACAAGGGCCGGTTGGGTGCCGTTGGGGTGCGCGGCGCGGCCGGCGGATCGATAATGCTGAACTTGATCGCGTTGGTCTGGTTCTGTACCTGGCCGCGCAGTTTGATCTCCTCGCGGTCACTCAGCATCTTGTCATACTGGTCTTTCAGCACCTGATAATCGCGTTCTAGTTGCGCCTGTTCGGCCGCCACCGCCGGATCGATGGAAAGCTTGGATTCAAGCTGTACAACGTCCGACTGGATCTGGGCCTTGCGTGACGACAAGGACGCGACCAGCGACGCCTTTTCGGTGCGAATCGACTGGAGCGACAGGAACAGCGGGTTGGGGGACCCCGCCCCACCAGCGCTCAATGGCTCGTTGCTCGCCGCCGCAAGTGCTGCGGAAAGCTGGCTTTTGATCGCCACCACATCGGGGTGAGAATCGGTCCAGCCGCGCGCACGCGCTTCGGCAAGCTGACCCTGAATGGCAGCGACACGTGCCCGGGCTGGCCCTGCAGCACCACCGCTTGCACCGGCAATCGAGGCCGGTGTCCCTGCCATCTGCCCGTTAATCGCCGCAAGGCTGGATTGCGCCGCGGCGAGATCTGCATCAATCTGCGACAGCTGGCTGCGGGCCGCGCCGATCCGGTCGTTGATGGACCCCGTGCCCGGCAGCGCGCCAAGATAGCGGTTCTGGAACGCAGCGCGCTTTGCCTCGCTGTCCTGAAGCTGCTTTTGCCGCTGGGCGAGCTGGCCATCGAGAAACGCGACCGTCTGCGTCGTCTCGTCGCGCGTGCCGTTCAGGTTTTCTTCGACGAAGATGTCGATCAGCTTCTTGACGATCGCTTTGGCGAGTTTGGGCGTCGCTGCTGTCGCGGTAATCTCGAACAGATTGTTTTGTTGGGCCGTCACCTTGATGCTGTTTTGCAGACCTGCGGCTCGTTCCGCGACGTCACGATCGTTGGCGACAGTCGCGGCAAGGTCAGTACCCTTCACGACTTTGGCGAGGTTAACAGCCGACGTGAGCGTCTCGCGAACATGGTCGATATCCCGCGATTGCTCGTCAGTGGTGATGCCGATCTTGCCGGGGAGGATTGATTGCATCTGCACCGATACCCGCGCCTTGGCGGTGTAGCTGTTGGGGATTTGCGCGATGGCAAGCCACCCGAGCAGGCAGACGCCCCAGGCAATTGCCAGTGCCAGCCAGCGCCGCTGCCATATCCCATGGATCGCGAGGCGCGCTTCGTCGAAAAGCGAGGTCATTCAGGGCGCCTCAGAACGCGCTCTCGGGGATGATGATGACATCACCGGGCTGCAACCGCACATTGGCGGACGAGTCGCCGTTCTTCAGCAGGCTCGACAGCCGCAATTTATATTCGGTCTGTTTGCCCGTCACCCGATCGTAACGAACGAGGCGGGCGCGGTTGCCGGCCGCGAATTCATTGAGCCCGCCGACTGCGATCATGGCGTCGAGCAGCGTCATGTTAGCCCGGAACGGAATGGACGCTGGTTTTTCGGTCGCACCGACGATTCGCACCTGCTGGCTGAACGTGCCGGAAAAATTCTCGACGATAACCGAAACGATCGGGTCCTTAATGTATTCGCCAAGCGCGATCTTCATGTCATCTGCGAGCATTGCCGGGGTTTTGCCGACCGCGGGCATGTCGCTAATCAGGGGTGTGGTGATGCGGCCATCAGGGCGTACCTGCACCTTTGCCGATAGCTCGGGGTTGCGCCATATGAAGATATTCAGCTGATCGAGCGGGCCAATGATATATTCTTCGCCCGGCTGCTCTTGCGTTCCGACATAGGATGCCGGCGGCAGCTCAGGCTTGCCGCCGCTGCCGATACACCCCGAAATTGCGCCAGCCACGATTACCGGAGCCGCTAAAATCCTCGGAAAACGACGCATGACCACCACCTGACACCTCCTGCTGCGCGGTTGGTGCCAAGGGACGTCTCCCCCAGCGAACGCGCAGATGCGGCATTGGCTATGCGATCAAGAGGTGAAGATAGCGTTAGGATTGTTCGCCCGTACCAACCAAAAGCTCGGTCGGAGACGGGTGGCCGAGGAACGCTTCGGGGCTTGCTGTTCGCCCGTAAGCGCCGGCCATGAAGAGCGCAATGACGTCACCGACCTTGCCCGCCGGCAACGACACCTGGTCTGCCAACCGGTCAAGCGGCGTACACAGGCAGCCAACGACATTGACCGTCTGGAGGCCCGTGCCGGCCATACGATTGGCAAGCGCGACCGGGTAATTCCGCCTGACGACCGTGCCGAAATTGCCGCTCGCTGCCAGTTGATGATGCAACCCGCCATCGGTGACCAGAAACATCTCTCCGCGGCTCTGCTTTATGTCGACGATTCTGGTGAGGTACACGCCGCATTCTGCGACCAGCCAGCGACCCAGCTCAAGCACAAACCGGCTGGCCTGAAGCGGCGCGGGAAGTGGCGTCATGGCATCGGCCAGTGCATCGCCGACCGCCTCAACATCCACCTCGGTATCGCCAGGGAAATAGGGAACGCCGAACCCTCCGCCCAGATTGACCAGTGGCGGCACCGCGCCCACCGCGTCCGCAAGCTGGCCCACAAGCGCAATCGTGGCCGCCTGTGTTTCAATGATAGCCGCAGTATCCAGCGATTGTGACCCCGCAAATATGTGAAACCCGCGCCAGTCCGCACCCGCGCCGATGAGCGACCGGACGAGCGCCGGCACACGCTCGGCGTCGACACCAAAGGGGGACGCACGCCCACCCATCTTCATGCCCGATCCGCGCAGCTCGAACGCCGGGTTGACGCGGACCGCCAGCCGCGGCCTGACGCCATGATGATCCGCAAGGCGCAGGGCGCGCGCCACTTCACCTTCGGACTCACAGTTCAGCGTAGCGAAAGCCTTCAAGGCGGCGAGCAGCTCGTCGTCACGCTTGCCCGGCCCGGCAAAGCTGATCGGCGTGGCCGGCGCTATGGCTTCAACATGGCGCAGCTCCCCGCCCGAGGCGACGTCGAACCCGTCGACCAGCGGCGCCATGGCCGCCAGCAACGGCGCGAACGGATTGGCCTTGGCCGCATAGTGGATGCCAAGCCGTTCGGGCATCGCCGAGCGCAACCGCGCAATTTTTTGCTCGACGACGCCAAAGTCGTAGAGGAACAGCGGGGTGTCTTGAGCAATTCCAATCCATTCCATCGCGGTCTTGCCAGCAATTATTAGATCAGGCCCACGCGACGAAAAATACCGCGGTATCGCACCCATTGGCTTCATCGAGACAGTTCCTGCTTTATTGCAGCCCGGTCCAGCTTGCCGTTCGCGTTGCGGGGCAGAGCGGTCCACCACTCATAGCGCGCAGGTTGCATGAAGCCGGGCAGTTCCTGCCGCAAACGGGCACGAAGCGCGGCTTCCGCCGCCCCCGCGTCACCCGTTGCGCGCGCGGCGACAACGATGGCCTGGCCGAGCCTCCCGTCCGGCAGCCCGACGGCTACCGCTTCGCTTACTTCGCCCCCGCGCAGCAGCGCTTCTTCAATTTCGGTGGGGCTTATCCGGTTGCCTGCACTTTTTATCATCTCGTCGTCACGCCCGATGAACCGCAGCAGGCCGTCGGCGCCCCGGACCACTGTATCGCCAGAATAAACCGCAACGCCGCCCGCGCGCGACCATGCCGGGGCCGGCCGAAAGCGCTCCGCGGTGCGCTCAGGGTCGCGCCAATAGCCCTTGGCGACCAGCGGCCCGGCATGCACCAGCTCGCCCGGCGTACCGATATCTGCCTCGCTACCATCCGGTCGCGCCACCATGACTTCGGCAAACGGTATCGCGCTGCCGATGGAATCGGGATGGTCTGCAACAAGGTCTGGCGGCAAATAGGTTGACCGGAATGCCTCAGTGAGCCCGTACATGGGATAGATGTCGGTGTCGGGGAAGATGCGGCGGAGGTCGTCCACCATCCGCCCGCTTAGCGCGCCGCCCGAATTTGTAAGGCGACGCAGCGGATGAACTGCCTCTGCTGGCCAGTCTGCCTCCAGCAATTGTGACCAAAGTGGCGGCACCCCGGCAAGCGTCGTGATCCCGTACCGCGCCACCGCCTTGATGACGTCGCGCTGCGTCAAATAATCCAGCGGCACGACCGTGGCGCCTGCCGCCCAGCTCGACAGCAACTGGTTCTGCCCATAGTCGAAACTCAGCGGCAGCACACACAGTGTCCGGTCGTCAGCGGCAAGGCCAAGATAATGGGCAACGCTGATCGCCCCCAGCCACAGGTTCGCGTGGCTGAGCATTACGCCTTTTGGCCGCCCGGTGGAGCCCGATGTGTACAGGATCGCCGCCAAAGCATCAGGATCAGCGCTGGAGGGCCCAATCGAGCCTGTCGCGTGCAACGTGCCTTCCTCCACGACCAGACAGCCTGGCGGAACGTCGCCTGGCTCCAGCAACGCCGCCCTCGCCGCTTGCGTGATGAGCAGCCGCGCGCCGCTGTCCGACAGGATATGCGCAACCTGCGCGCGCTTGAGCAGCGGGTTAATTGGCACGTGCACCAGGCCTGCGCGCGGTGCCGCCAGCGGCAAAAGGCAAGCGGCGCGGGTTTTCGGCAGCCAGCTCGCCACTCGGTCGCCCGGCGCAAAGGCCTGCGCTTTGAGGACATACGCGAGCCCGCCAATCGCATCTTCAAGCTCGGCAAAGGTCAGGGTCCCCGCGCGATCTTCAAGGGCGATAGCATCCGCAGCACCGCAGCGCGCCACCCAATCAATCGGGCGCGGAACAGGATCAAGTGGCACCATGACCCCTTTGATAGCCTGCGCCGCTGCGATGCCAAGGGGCATGCTCTTGGCAGCAGGCCATCATTTCAGTATCGGCTGAGGCCGCTTACAAGGGCTGGACGGCATATTTTGGCACGAGAAGATCAGATGGTGGCGCAGACGGTAAAAGAAGTCCTGCGCGACATATTGGGGTTGAGCGAGTCGCGTGCCGCCGCTTTGACCGAGGACAGCGGGCTGTTTGGCACCCTGCCAGAGCTTGATTCCATGGCAGTCATGGGCCTTTTGACGGAGCTTGAAGACCGACTGGGCATCTTGATCGACGATGAGGATGTCGACGGCGATATGCTCTCAACGTTCGGCGCGCTAACGCGCTTCGCCGCTGACCGGGTCCGCGCTTGATCGACCATTATGATTGGGCCAACGGTCGCGAGGCGATGCTGCGGTTCGGTCAGCGTTCCGGGCCCGTGGTCGTCATGGCGCTGCCGCTGTTCGAGGAAGCCAACCGGACGCGCGCTTTTGCGGTCACCATGTTGCGGGCGCTCGCGCGGGAGGGGATCGCCGGCGCGCTCCCCGATTTTCCGGGGACCGGCGAGAGCCTTGAGCCAACGGAGACGTTGGACATCATCCGCGCACGCGATGCTTTTGATGGAGTCGTTGATCACCTCGGGCATGACCATCCCGGCATTTTTGGCGCCAGCATTCGCAGCGGGGCGCTGCTCGACCCATCGGGCGTGCTGGACGGTCGCTGGCAGCTCGCGCCTCAGGATGGGGCAAGTCTATTGCGCGACCTGACCAGAGTGAAGCAGCTCCGTCTTGGCAGCCCGCTGCCCGACCGATGGTTTTATACCGGCTCGGATGCCTTGTCCGAAGATGCTGCACCAAAACCGGCAGAAATCGCGGGGAACATGGTTTCGCCCGATTTTCTCAACTTGCTGAGCGGTTACACCCCGGCAGATCCCGGCGCTATCCCGCTCAGGGTCGTGCGGCTGATGACTGACCCCGCACCCGCCGACCATAGAGTATCCGGCACAGCGCTGTGGCGACGCGCGGAGCCGGGCAATGACCTGGGACTTGCCGCCTTGCTCGCCACCGACATCACCACCTGGGTGCGCGCGTGCGCCGGCTGATCAGCTTCCCTTGCGAAGGCGAAACGCTGATCGGCACGCTCGATGAAGCGCCCGGAACAACTGGCGTGCTCATTGTGTCCGGCGGAAACGAAATCCGCGCAGGCGCGCATCGCGGCATGGCGTTGCTGGCGCAGCGCCTGGCCGCGACCGGCGTCCCCGTTTTTCGGTATGACCGGCGTGGGGTGGGCGATTCCAGTGGCAAAAATACGGGCTATGAAGGTGCCGGGCCCGACCTGGCAGCTGCCATCACCGCATTTCGCGATGCAGCGCCTGGGCTGACAAGGCTGTTGGCGTTCGGCAATTGCGATGGAGCAAGCGCCATCCTGCTGCAAGCGCCTGATATTGTCGATCGGGTAGCGCTGGCCAATCCTTGGATTACCGACAGCGATGACGGGATGCCACCTGCTGCTGCAATCCGCGCGCGCTATGCCGGGCGTTGGCGCGATCCGGGCGCGTGGCGCGCGCTGATCCGCGGAGAAATCAATATTGGCAAACTTATCAGCGGTTTGCGTAAGATCGCTGCGTCAAGGCATGAAGCCGTGTCCGATCTGGAGGAAAGAGTATTCACCGCACTTGCGGCCCACCCGGACGCGCACATTGTGCTCGCCAAAGGCGACGCGACCGCCATTTCCTTTGCCGATGCAGCCCGAAAACGCGGGTATCCCGGACCGATTGAAACAATCGAAACTGATTCGCACAGTTTTGCGCGGGCGGTCGATGCAGACGCGCTGTTCCACTTCCTCAGGCGCTTAGCCCACTAACGCTATGCCGCCG